>JAVBTC010000101.1:0-12743 GCA_031556405.1 Rhodocyclaceae bacterium | reverse complement strand
CAGCTTTCTCATCGGGCTTTACCTGGTCTGGAGAAAGAAAAATCATGCCAGAAACAGGGGTTTTTGGATGTGCCCTTAATGCTTCCTTCCACTTGATAGATAATTTCGCACCATCAAATGCCGGGATTAAACAACTAACAGGGCTATCCTTCTTTTTGAAGCCTTCTCTTAGCGTAATCTGCGTATCATGAACAATTTTTTACCTTTGCTCATCTTTCTTTCTCGATAGTCCGAATACAATACACAGATATTATAATTCATGAAATGAATTCTACTTGGCAGAAAAGCTTACGAAGGGAAATTAGAAAAAATGCAGTGTATATAGATACCGGCTATTCCCACAATTGAAGCTAAAATGCTGAAAGGATATAATTCCAACCTTTTTTCCTGTAATGTATGCAAAGGTTTCCCCCATGGCGCAGATAGATACGACGAGGATTGCCGATCACAAACACCCGAAAGACCGGGAGCATTCTGGTCATAAACCGGGACATTCGCTGGAGCGCCGTAAACACACCAAGGAACATCGCCTGAGCGTGTCGGAAGTCCTCGGCCTGCTCATCGACGATGGGCTGGTGCAGCAGGAGGAGGCCGACAAAATGCTGACTCGCGCGCGTCAGTACGGCGATATTCATCCGCTGATCCTGATTGCCGACCACAAATGGAAAACGCCGGAAGGAAAGCTGCTCACCCTCGATACGCTTTCCGAATGGCTGGCCCGGGCGGTCGAACTGGATTACTTCCACATCGACCCGCTCAGGGTGAATTTCTCCATCGTTACCGAAGTCATGTCCAGCGCGTACGCCACGCGCTTCAAGATCCTGCCCGTGCAGGTCAATACGAGCGAAGTCGTCATTGCCACCGCCGAGCCGTATATCCGCGAGTGGGAAAGCGAACTGCAGCCGATTCTGAAAAAGGAAATCCGCCGCGTCATAGCCAATCCGGCGGATATCGAGCGTTATCGCGTCGAGTTCTACAACCTCTCGCGCTCGGTCAAGAAGGCCGCGCAGCAGGGCGCGACCAGCGGCAGCGTCACCTCGTTCGAGCAGCTCGTCGACCTCGGGCGCACCAACCGCCAGTTCGACGCCAACGACCAGCACATCGTCAATATCGTCGACTGGCTCTGGCAGTACGCCTTCGACCAGCGCGCCTCAGACATTCACGTCGAGCCGCGGCGCGATATCGGCATCGTGCGTTTCCGCATCGACGGCGTATTGCATCAGGTTTACCAGATTCCGATGACCGTCATGAACGCAATGACCAGCCGTATCAAGCTGCTCGGGCGCATGGACGTGATCGAGAAACGCCGGCCTCAGGACGGACGCATCAAAACCCGCACTCCGGGCGGACAGGAAGTCGAACTGCGCCTTTCCACGCTGCCCACGGCTTTCGGCGAAAAACTGGTGATGCGTATCTTCGATCCCGAGGTGCTGGTACGCAATTTCGCCGAACTGGGATTCACCCCGGATGACCAGCAGCGCTGGAGCGAGATGACCGAGCAGCCTAACGGCATCATCCTCGTCACCGGCCCGACCGGCTCGGGCAAAACGACGACGCTGTATTCGACGCTGAAGCAGTTGGCCACCTCCGAGGTCAACGTCTGCACCATCGAAGACCCGATCGAAATGGTCGAGCCCGCCTTCAACCAGATGCAGGTCAGCCACGGCATCGACCTCGGCTTTGCCGACGGCGTGCGCTCCCTGATGCGGCAGGACCCGGACATCATCATGATCGGTGAGATCCGCGACCTCGAAACCGCCGACATGGCGATCCAGGCGGCGCTTACCGGCCACCTCGTGCTTTCGACGCTGCACACCAACGACGCGCCTTCGGCGATCACGCGGCTGCTCGACCTCGGCGTGCCGTTCTATCTGATCAACGCGACGCTGCTCGGCGTCATGGCGCAGCGTCTTTTGCGCACGCTCTGCCCCAAATGCAAGCGCGTCGCCGAAGCCAGCCCGCAGGACAAGGAACTCTGGGAACGCCTGGTGGCGCCGTGGAAGGCGCAGGCACCAAGCCACTTCTACCATCCCAACGGCTGCCTCGAATGCCGCATGACCGGCTACAGCGGCCGTATCGGGATCTACGAGATTCTGCTGACCTCGCCCGACATCAAGGGACTGATCACCGCGCATACCGACGTTGCGCCGCTGCGCGAACGCGCCTATCGCGAAGGCATGAAGGCGCTGCGCATTTCCGGGGCCACGAAAGCGGCGCAGGGCATCACGACCCTGCAGGAAGTCGTGAAAGTCGCGCCGCCGGCGGATTGAACGCGGCGGCATGAAATGATGGATCGGTGAAAGGGCAGGTTTTATTCCAATTATAAATTTAATTTATTGATATGTATCACTACATACATGTAGGTAAATTTAATATAAATTAGAAAAAAGATAGTCTATTCTGAGAATGGTGCAATTCTCAAAAATATTATTCTGGAGAAGGCGATGAAAATTCTGGTGTTGGGCGCGGGCGGCGTCGGCGGTTATTTCGGCGCGCGCCTGTTGGAGGCGGGCGCGAATCTCTCCTTCCTGGTGCGGCCGCGCCGCGCCGAACAACTGGCGCGCGACGGCATCGTGGTGCAAAGTCCCTGCGGCGACCTGCGGCTTCCGGCGCATGCGGTACAGCAGCACGAAGTGTGGCCGGAATACGACCTTGTCATTCTGTCGTGCAAGGCGTACGACCTGGAAAGCTCAATGGCGGCAATCGCTCCGGCGATGCACGAAAGAACGCTGATCCTGCCGCTGCTCAACGGCGTGCGGCATATGGAAATCCTGCAAAGCCGTTTCGGCGCCGAAAGGGTGCTCGGCGGTTCCTGCCAGATCGTGGTGACGTTGCTGCCCGACGGCACGATCCTGCATATGCAGGATCTGCACGTATTGACCGCCGGTGCGCTCCAGCCCGGGCAGGAGACGGCGCTGGCGGAATTCAGAAAGGCCTGCTCCGGAGTCAAGTTCAAGCTGCGCGTCAGCAATGACGTGATGCAGGACTTGTGGCTCAAGTTCACCTTCCTGACGACGCTGGCGGCAATGACCTGCCTGATGCGCAGCGGCATCAGCGACATCATGTCCACGGAAGACGGCAAGGTGATCGTGACCGAAACATTCGACGAATGCGTCGCGATAACGCGCGCCGAAGGCTACACCGTGCCGCCCGCCTGGTACAAGGAAACGCTGGAAAGACTCACCGCTCCCGGCGAAGCGATGACGGCGTCGATGCTACGCGATATCGAGCGGCACGGGCCGGTCGAAGCCGACCATATCGTCGGCGACATGCTGCGCCGCTCCCGCGCCGTCAAGATCCCCGCGCCGATGCTGCGCGTGGCGTATTGTCATTTACAGGCCTATGCCGTGCGGCGGGCGCGTGAAGAGTATGAGAACGTACAGAAAAATACCATGTAAGCCAATTACAAATGCGCATGGTATGTTCTTGTGGGGTTTTCTGCATCAATCAGGTTGGTCACCTGGTTTTATTGAAATTCGGCAAACAGCGTTTGCAGGCTGATGAGCACGGCAGGATGTTTGGCGAACGACCAGTTTGCGTGGGCGATTTTCCATTGTCCATCGGTGAGACGGTAGATTTCGGTGCAGTTCCACAGCGGTACTTGATGCAATTCGCCGTCTTTTTTACTGCGAATATGGTTTTGTTGGTTGTAAGTGAGGATGACGGTATTGCCCGTTTCGTTTACTACTGTTCGTACGTTCGACCATTCCGCCTTATCGATTTTGATGCCTAAATAGAACTCATCAAAATAGGCTTTTACCGCCGCTTTATCCGGAAGTATGCCCGCGGTCATCGGATCGACGTAGGTAACATCATCGCGGTAGATTTCCAGATAGCCGGTAATGTCCCCATCATTAAAGCGCTCGCTCGCGGCTTTTTCGATGTTTAAAACGGTGCGAGTGATTTGCTCCTGGGTGGTACTCATTCACATTCCCCTTTTTTGCGTATCGCTACCAGTATTTTCCGATCTCTTCCCGAAAAACTGGACAGATCAAAAGTAGAATTTTCTTGTAAAGAGGATTTTATAAAACGGATGAACCAAAATCCACAAACAGTCGGCTTTATTACGACGTTTTTACGACGTTCAAACCAAACGCTCGAAATTTTTATGTGGCCACTATAAGCTCGTGGCGCGGGCGATGACATCGCCGAACAGATAAACGAGCAGCGTAATCAGCGGCAGCAGGTAGAAGTACAGGCGCATCATGAAGCGGATGCGCCGGTTGGCGTGCGGCAGTTCCATGAAATGGTCGATCACCATGCGGCCCTTGATGCCGATGATGAACACGACCAGCAGCGTGATTCCCAGTCCCGGGTCGAAGGCTTTTTCCCCGATCCAGGCGCTGACGAGCGTCAGCGCGATCAGGGAAAGCCAGACATAGTCGCAGCGGCGTTCGGGGGTCATGATCCGTGTTTCTCCGATCAGGCGTTTTTTCAACGCAATACGTAAAGTAATGGGAAAATGATCAGCCAGGCGAGGTCGATCGTATGCCAATACGATGCAAAGGCTTCCAGGCCCTCGTAGTTCTTCGACGAATACGCTCCCATCTTCGTGCGCGCGAGCACCCAGAGGATTCCCAGGCTGCCCCAGAAGACATGCACCAAGTGGTTCAGCGTCAGGTAGTAGTAAACGGTGAAAAAAGCGTTGGTGTTGATGCGGATTCCCTGGGCGGTATACCACTGAAATTCCACGAATTTCACCACGAGATAGGAAAGTCCCATCAACAGGGCGAGGCACAGCCAGCGCATCGCGCTTCGTATGCGGTCGCCGCGCACCGCGTGCAGGGCGCGGACGACGAAATAGCTGCTGGTGAGCATGAAAACGGTATTGGCCGTGCCCGCGCTCGTCGCCAGCCGCGTCGGGCCTTCCTGGAACGCGGAGGGAAAATGCGCCTTGGCGAGAAAATAAACGAGGAACATCAGCGCGAATTCGGTCATTTCGCAATAAATGCCGACCCAGATGCCCTTGTTGCCGGGAATGCGTCCCTGTGCTTCGGAAAAAAGCGAAAAGCCCCTGGATTGAAGTTGGGGCAGAGCGGCGACAGATGCTTCCTGCACGTGAATTCCCGGAAAAGAAGAAGAGATAAGAATAATTAAATACCCGGTAACGTGCTGGGGCTTTGATGCATATCGCTTTTATCCGCACTTGCCCGGCTTTGCCGGTTCGGTACGGTCATCGTTCGGAAAGATTGCGCAGCGACAATGGTCCGAAACCTGGGGGTGGAGCGTCGTGTTCCGCGTGCGGAGTGCAAGGATGGTTTCCGGCATCGTCGGCGTCGTCGCCACCATTGCCGCCATTGCCGCCATCACCTTTTTCCGGCGGCCTTCGGGCTAGAATGTGCGCCGACAGCATTTTTTCGATCGACCATGGCGGATCCCGATGAACCGGTGTCCGCAATTCAAGGAAAACACCATGCCACGCCATACCAAAATCGTTGCCACCCTTGGCCCCGCCTCTTCCGATCCCGTCGTCCTCGAAGCGCTGATCCGCGCCGGCGTCGATGTCGTGCGCCTCAATTTTTCGCACGGCAAGGCGCAGGATCATATCGACCGCGCCGCTTCGGTACGCGAGATCGCCGCGCGCGTGGGCAGGACGGTCGGGATTCTCGCCGATCTGCAAGGCCCGAAGATCCGCATCGGCAAATTCGAAACCGGGAAAGTGGCATTGGAGCGCGGGACGCGTTTCATTCTCGATGCCGCCTGCGAATTGGGCAACGGCGAACGGGTCGGCCTGGATTATCGCGATCTGCCGCAGGATGTCGGCCCCGGTTCGGTACTGCTGCTCGACGATGGACGGATCGTGCTCGACGTGGAGCGGGTTGCCGGCAGCGAAATCCATACCGTCGTGCGTCACGGCGGCGAGCTTTCCAACAACAAGGGCATCAACCGCCAGGGCGGCGGGCTTTCGGCTCCGGCGCTGACGCCGAAGGACATGGAAGATATCCGCACCGCGGCGGCGATCGGCGTCGATTACCTTGCCGTATCCTTTCCCAAGAGCGCGGCGGACATGTACATGGCGCGGCAACTGATGCGCGCCGCCGGCGGCAAGGCGCTGATGGTCGCCAAGATCGAGCGGGTGGAAGCGGTGGCGGCGCTCGAGGAAATCCTCGATGCCACCGACGGCGTCATGGTCGCGCGCGGCGATCTGGCCGTCGAGGTCGGCGACGCGGCGGTGCCGGCATTGCAGAAAAAAATGATCCGGCTGGCGCGCGGCAAGAACAAACTGGCCATCACCGCGACGCAGATGATGGAATCGATGATCCAGGCCCCGACTCCGACGCGGGCGGAAGTTTCCGACGTCGCCAACGCCGTGCTCGACGGCACCGACGCGGTCATGCTGTCGGCGGAAACCGCTTCCGGGAAATATCCGGTGGAAACGGTCGAAGCGATGGCGCGGATCTGTCTCGAAGCGGAAAAATCGGTCGAAATCACGCTCGACCGCGATTTTCTCGACCGCGCGTTCACCCGCATCGACCAGACGATCGCGATGGCCGCATTGTTTGCCGCGTATCACCTGGAAGTGAAGGCCATCGCGGCCCTGACGCAGTCGGGCTCCACCGCGCTGTGGATGAGCCGCCTGAACTGCGGTGTTCCGGTTTACGCACTGACGCCGGACCCGGCGGCGCAGGCCCGGATGAGCCTGTACCGCGAAGTGCGTCCGCTGCTGATGCCGCAGGAAGGCCGGGACCGCGATCAATTGCTGCACGATGCCGAAACGCTGTTGATCCAGCGTGGGATCGTCCAGCCGGGCGACCTGATCGTGCTCACCATCGGCGAGCCGATCGGGTTTTCGGGAGGAACGAACACGATGAAAATCGTCCGCGTCGGCGGCGGCAGCGGCGCTCCCGGCGCCCGTGTAGTGCGAAGCGGGGGATAGCCTCTCGAAGAAGAGGGCGGCGGCAGGTATTGCCTTTTTGCATATAAGGCTCGCATCAGGAACCCGCCGGTGTTTTCCTGCTCCAGTAAGAAATATTCATAGCGAGACATCGGCGGACACGCGATGGAGTGAATTGTTTGCGGAATAATTGAGCAGATAATTCCGGAGATTCGTGTCCACTGGAATAACGGGGGCGATCCGTTCGCTTCCGTCGGCGGCACCCGGCAAAAATACGGTTTGCCCATTGTATTTCCAATGTCTATAATTTATCGCATATATTCACA
Source organism: Rhodocyclaceae bacterium (assembly GCA_031556405.1). Classification (GTDB taxonomy): domain Bacteria; phylum Pseudomonadota; class Gammaproteobacteria; order Burkholderiales; family Rhodocyclaceae; genus WQZF01. The sequence continues at coordinate 5,582 of JAVBTC010000101.1, read as the reverse complement.
TCTGAATATTCCTGCAAATATAAAACCGAAGATAAAATGAAAAAATTGAATAACTTTAGAGAATTTGCGCGTTATATTTTGACGGCCATAAATAAATCGACCTTTGCCCGTGGCGAACGGAATTATATTAATCCGGATCCTGTGAAACCCCAATCTTTGGACAGACCCAATGATTATGATTCCCGCGTCAGGTCGGAGATTGCCACTTTCGCCGATGATATCGATGTGCACAATCTCCCGGAGATTTTTCATTATTGGTCGAATAAATATCTTCTTCCCAAAGTATGTTCTTTCGGCTTTAACCATCCGGATGATTTCTTCATCAAACAACTGGCCAAGGTTATCGAACGCGTACCTGCGCCAACGTACAGATTCATCAGCATCGGCGCCGGAAATTGCGATACCGAGGTTCGGATCGCGCAGGGGCTTCGTGCGCTTGGTCATGAAAATTTCGTTATCGACTGCCTCGACCTGAATGAAGAGATGCTCCAGCGGGGGCGTTCGCTTGCGCAGGAAAGCGGTTGTTCATCCCAAATCCTCCCCATCCAGGGAGATTTCAATTATTGGAAACCTGACCGGACTTATCATGCGGTCATTGCAAATCAATCATTGCATCATGTGCTCAATCTGGAAGGATTGTTTGATTCAATCCATGCTGCGATTGCCCCTGTCGACGGCGCGTTGATAACCTCGGACATGATAGGCCGCAATGGCCATCAAAGATGGCCAGAAGCGCTTGCAATCGTCGAAGAGATTTGGGAAAAACTTCCCGAGCGTTATAAATTCAATCATCAGCTCAAGCGCGTCGATAATACTTTTGTTAACTGGGATTGTTCTTCCGACGGATTCGAAGGAATCCGCGCTCAGGATATTTTACCGTTGCTTTCACAGCGTTTTCATTTCAGGTTGTTTGTACCATTCGCAAATATTATTGCGCCATTCATAGATCGTTCTTTCGGACATAATTTCAATGCCGACGATGAAGCCGATCGTCAATTGATCGATTCAATCCATGCTCGCGATGAAGAAGAGATGATGAGAGGCAATATAAAACCGACGCAAATGTTTGCCGTTTTACTCACCAGCGCTTGCGAAACGGAATATCCGGAAGGATTGAGCCCGCTGCAATCCATACGCTACCCGTAGGCGCGATCAATGCTTCGGAACATGGGCGACGGAACGAGCCTTCGAATCACGACCTCGCCGCTCTTGCCTCACTCGCCGAAGCCCGCGGCCGCTGCACCGGCATTTCGCGGATCGGCAGGTTGACCAGCGCGGCCATGGCGGCCAGTACCGCGTCGGCGTACCACATCCAGGTGTAGTCCCCGAAACGCGTGATCGCGAAGCCGCCGAGCCAGGCGCCGAAGAAGCCGCCGATCTGGTGCGAAAGGAGCGTCAGCCCGAAAAGGGTGGCCAGATAGCGCGTGCCGAACAGTTTTCCGACGATGCCCGAGGTCGGCGGCACCGTCGCCAGCCAGGTGAACCCCAGGCCGATGGCGAAAAGATAGAACGTCCATTCGGTTTTCGGCGCCGCGAGATAGATGAGCACCAGGACGGCGCGCGAGGCGTACATCCAGAAAAGAATGTATTTGCTGCGGTAACGCCCGACGCACCAGCCGGCGACGAGGCTGCCGACGATGTTGGAAAGGCCGATCAGGCCCAGCGCCCAACTGGCGACGGAGGCGGGCAGGCCGCAGAGATTGACCTCGCCCGGCAAGTGGGTGACGAGAAAAGCGATGTGGAAGCCGCAGGTGAAAAAACCCGCATGCAGGAGCAGGTAGCTGCGGTCGGCCAGCGCTTCGCGCAGCGCCCGTTTCAGACCTCCGGCAGCCTGCGGGCCGGCGGCGTTTTTATCCCGTTCCTCCGTGGATGCCGGCGCGCGCGGGCAGAGGATACGGATCAGCGGCAGCGCCGCCAGCGAGGCGAACGCGAGCGACCACAGGGCGCCGGCCCAGCCGGCGACCGTGATCAGCGCCTGGACGATGGGCGCGAAAACGAACTGGCCGAACGATCCGCCGGCGTTGATCATGCCCGCTGCGGTACCGCGATGATGGAGCGGCACGCGGTTGATGGTGACGCCGATCAGAAGCGAAAAGCTGCCGACGCCGGAACCGGCGGCGACAAGCAGGCCGATCGAGAACGACAGCCCGAAGCCGCCCGTCATGTACGGCGTCGTCGCGCAGCCCACGGCAAGCACCAGGATTCCCAGCCACAGGATGCGCGCGGGGCCGTAGCGGTCGGCCAGCGCACCGGCGATGGGCTGGATCGCTCCCCAGACGAATTGCGCCACCGCCATCGCGAAACTGATCGTGGCGATCGAAAGGCCGGTGGCGCCGTTGATCGGGGCCACGAAGAGACCGAACGACTGCCGCACGCCCATCGTGATCATCAGCACCGCGGCGGCGGCCAGCGTGACGAGCCACCAGTGCGGGATTTTGTCCGAAGTTGCGTTGGAAGCCGCGTTGAAGGCGTTCATTGCTTCATCGGGCCGCCGAGCCAGCGGATGAACCAGTTGGCGCTATGGCGCACCACTGTTTCCTCATGCGTTTCCCCGTTTGCGTCGACGCCGCCTTCCGGCAGGGGAACGATTTCATATTCGGAGCCGATCAGGCCGCGGCAGCGTCCCGCTGCGGCGAGCGCGTAGATATCTCCGGCATCGGCCAGCAGCAGAAGCGGCGCGGTGAGCGCGCTCAGGTATTGCCTGCCGGCCAGGTCGATCAGCCCGCCATGGCAGACCAGCGCGGAGACGTCGACATCGCGCAATGCCGCGATACGCACGGCGACCGACGAGAAATCGCCGGCGGCGAAAAAACCGAGCGGCGGGTGTGCAGCCGTGTGTACCGCGTGTACCGTATTTTTGGGCGCGCGCATCGGAATATCCCCGTTTTCCCAGCGTTGCTTGAGATTGTCGAGCACGGTCAGCAAACGGCGCGCAAGCAGCGGCAGATTCAGGCCATCCCTGCCGCTCGCGGTGCGCTCTTCCTCTTCAGGGCTGCGCAGGCCGATCCGCAGCATGCCGATTCCCCTGGTATTCAATCGCTGCGCCAGGTCCTCTACCCACGGCGCGCCGGTTTTCCTGTTTTCCGGCAGCATCAGAACGACGAGCGCACGGGTGTTATCGCCGGGAAGCGTCAGTTCTCCCGAAAGCGTGGCGCCCTTGCAGGCAACGGCAAAGGGCGAGCGCAGAATGCGCGGCGGAACGGACAGGAGGGGAAAATCGCTCATCGTGGCGGATTGCGGGTCATCGTATCGTTACCGGGGATCAGGGTTTCTTTCCATCCTTCCCACCCGCATTGTACGTAATGCGGTAAATCGCGCCGGCATGATCGTCGGAGACGAGCAGCGAACCGTCCGGCAATTCTTCGACATCCACCGGGCGGCCCCAGTTCGTTTGCCCCTGCAGCCAGCCGGCGGCGAATGGCGTGTAGGAAACGGCGCGGCCGCCTTCGAGACGAACCAGCATCACCCGGTAGCCGCTTTTTGCGCTGCGGTTCCATGAACCGTGCTCGGCAATGAAGATCTGGCCGCGGTATTCGGGGGGGACTGAGGAGGAAACACCGGCGGAGGAAGATCCGGCAGCGGACGATCCGCTGCCGCCGCGATAGAAGCGCATCCCCAGCGCCGCCACGTGCGCGCCGAGTTCGCGCACCGGCGGCGTGAACTCCTTGCAGGCATGTTTGTTGCCGAATTCCGGGTCGGAAAGCGCCGTGCCATGGCAGTAGGGATAACCGAAGTTCATTCCGGCTTTCGGCGCCCGGTTGAGTTCGTCCGGCGGCTGGTCGTCGCCGAGCCAGTCGCGGCCATTGTCGGTAAACCACAACTCGCGCGTCTGCGGTTGCCAGTCGAAGCCGACCGTGTTGCGGATGCCGCGGGCGAAGACTTCGAGGCCGGAACCGTCCGTGTTCATTCTCATGATATTCGCGTATCGGTTCGAGTCGGGTTCGCAGATGTTGCACGGCGCGCCGACCGGCACGTAAAGCTTGCCGTCCGGACCGAAGGCGATGAATTTCCAGCCGTGGTGCCGGTCCTTGGGGAAATCGGCGCGGACGTCGACCGGCGGCGGCGGATTGCCGAGCCGCTTTTCGATATCGTCCAGGCGCACGATGCGGTTGACGGCGGAGACGTACAGCGCGCCGTCGCGGAATGCGACGCCGACGGGCAGCGACAGGTTTTCCGCAACCGTGTGTGTTTTCGTGACGCGGTAATTGGCGTCGTATTCGAGCGCATAGACCTTGCCCGCGCTCATCGAGCCGACGAACAGCGTGCGTCCGCTGCCGTGCGTCATTGCTCGCGCGTTTTCCACCCGCGCCCAGAGGGAAATCGAAAATCCGGGCGGCAACCGGATGGACTCCAGCGGCAGCGCGTCGGCGCGCGCCGGCGAAACAATGGAAGCGAGCGCGGCGAACAGCAGCAGCGATAGGCCGCGGAAAGAGGACATGGAGTGCCGGGTCGATCCGTTTTCCAAATTTGAATTAATTGAATGTCGTCTCATGTAGTGAATCCTACATCGAAATTATTTCGTATTTATAATTCGTCATTTTCCCTTGGGTGGAAAAACGGCCTTGGTGTTTCTTTCTTGCACTTCTGAGTGAAACAGCGTTCCCGTCATGGCGGAGGTCATCGAGCCATACTATAGACATTTCCCTGTCTATCTGTTTTCCCTACCTTCCAATTTTTCCAATTGGCGCAGGCGCCCGTCGATGTCGCCCTTGGGATACCGCGCGCGCAACTGCCGCAGCAGAGCCTGCGCTTCTTCCTCTTTTCCGGCGCGACGCAATTCAAGGATGCGTTTCAACTGCGATTTGATCTCCGTTTCCTTAATCGTTTCCTTAGCCGTTTCCCAATCCGCTTCCCTGACAGCTTCGCTGTTTGCCTCACGGTCCATTTTTCCATTCCCCGATGATGCTTCGGGAACCGGCGCCGTAGCGGATTTGGCCGCCGCGACGGGCACTGCTTCTTCATTCTTCGGCATTTGCGCCTGGGCGGGTGCCGACGCAGCGGGCATGGCCGGCGCGGCCGCCACGGATTGCATTTTTTCCTGCGTCCGCGGCGAAACCGGCGATGCGGCGACAGGTGACATTTTCCGCGCCTCGCTCATTTCCACACTCATCTCCGGCGCCGGTGCCGGCGCGGGAGTTGCGGGAGTTGCGACCGGCGCGGGGGAAGAGGCCGCTGGGACGGGCGGCGCATCCGCTGCTCGCGATTGCCCCGATTGAGCACGAAAGGGGGAGGATGCCACCGGTGTGGCTGGCGCATCCGCTATGGGTGCCGTTTCCTGTTGCGCGCGTAGCGGTTTTTGCGGGGACGCCGATGGCGGGCTGGCAGCAGACGACATTTTTCCCTTCGTTCCGCCTGCTTCCGATGCCAGTGGAGGCGAGCTGGAAGCCATGGCAGGGGTGGCTGGCGTAGTGGGAGGCACGGAAGAAAGTTCGGGTTTGCGGTCGAGGCGGAGGGCGTCGGCGACGGGCGGCGTGGATTCGGGCTGCGATGCGCTATCGGAGAGGTGTGGCGTGAGAAAAGGCGTGGGGGGCACGGGGGAGGGCGCGGGAGAGGGTTCTTGCCGCACGACTGCTTCCATTCCG
>JAVBTC010000170.1:0-18286 GCA_031556405.1 Rhodocyclaceae bacterium | reverse complement strand
GAAGAGATAACGGCGCGGTACGAGACAATGCCTGGACGAATTGCCGCCGCGCGCGCAACAACTGGATATTCAAATAGGTGCGTTCGATCCCCAGCATTGCGGACAATTCTCCTGCATCGATCCAGCCCTGGGCGCTTTCCTCTATGCCTCTGCATGCATCGGCCAGCCGCCGGCGCGCCAGCGTCAGCAGGCAGTAGTGGTGGACGCGTTCGCCGAGATCGATTTTTTTCCCGGCGCGGGAGATTTGCAGGAAAACGTGCTCTTCATCGAGGCTGACCTGGAAACGGAAGAAGATATCGCTATCTTCTTTGCCGTTCATGGCGTTTCCGATGTTCCATGCCGATTCTGCCGGCATTTCATTCTGCGGGAATAATACCGTTTCTGATTGCATAGCGGGTAAGGTCGGCGATGCCGCGCATTTGTAGTTTGCTCATAATCTGCTCACGGTACGAAGCAACGGTTTTGCTGCTGACGCTCAGATGAGAGGCGATCTGCTTCGTCGTCATTCCTTCGGCGAAGAGCTGGAGGATCTGGCGTTGCCTGCGGGTCAACGCCGGACAATCGCGGTCCATTCCGCCGCGGGCCAGGGCACGGTAGTTGTCGGCAAACAGCCCCACGGCATGCAGGCTGAGGTAAGTGCGCCGGGCGCGGGCGGCACGGATGGCGCGCAGCAATTCGTCAAAGCCGTCGCGTTGCAGGACATAGCTGAATATGTTGGTTTTTATCGCATCGAAAACCATCTTGCCCGGCTGTTCCGTTCCCAGCAGGACGATGCCTGGCGCGGGGCTGCTGGCAAGGATGCTGTGCGCCAGGTCGATGCCGTTGATGTGCGGCAGCAGCGTGTTGACGATGACGACATGGGGGCGATGCTCTCTGATCATGGTGATGCACCGTTCGGCGTCTCCGGTCGAGGCAATCAGATCGATTCCATCGGTTTTGTCCAGGAGCGCGACGATTCCATCGCGCATCATGTCGTGCGGCCTGGCAAGAACGACCCGAGTCCTTTTTAATTCTATGTGCATGTATTCCTCCGCGTAGGGGTGACGGGTGAGCAAGTCAATTCACCGTTTCAACCACGGACTGGTTACTTTATGTACTGTCTCCTTGCCGGCGTTTTTGTTTTGTTCCCCTGTGCGGGGCTGCCCGGGGTTTTCGGTGATCCTGGGGGGAATGGAAATGGGCCGGACGCCTGCATCTTTCCCCTGCCATATTCAAGTTATCAGTACTTTATGCTTTTTGAAATAGGAAAAATACTTAGAAGACAGGTGAGAAATTCTGAGAATGCAGGCAACGGGAAATGGGAGAATGAGGCATCGCCGCTTTTTTATATTTGAAGTCGAAGATTATCGCGGATGAGCGCGCGTACAGAAAAAATATAATTTTCAGTTAAATTTACTTTCATATATGTAGCTATATTTATCCGTAAATTAAATTTTATATATGGAATTTAGTGAGGTGTTTTCGGATTGAATACAGCCGAATTGAGCGCCGGCGCCGGGAAGGATTTTCCGTACAGGCGCACATGCCAGCGCTTCAAATTTCCACCAGGTACGCCGCGCCGGTGAGGCGGCTGTGCAGCCAGTCGAGCCCGAGCGCCGGCAACGCGGCGTCGAGGCGTTCCGGGGTTGCGGTGGCGCAGAGGTGCAGTAGTCCTTCTCCTTCGAGCGCGGCATGATTGCCCGCCAGTTGCAGGGTACGGCGCGCGACCGGCTCGGTGACGTCGATCAGTGCAGCCTGGCCGCTGAGCAGGGGGGCGATCTGCGGCACGAGGAAGGAGTAATGCGTGCAGCCGAGCACGACACGGTCGACGCCGGCAGCCAGTAGCGGTTCGATCTTCGCGGTGATTTCGGAGGTGAATTCAGGGGCGCTGAGTTGCAGCGCTTCTATGCGCGTGGCCCAGTCGGGGCAGGCTTCGATGTAGACGATGACATCGGAGGCATGGGTGGCGATGAGGCGGATCAGGCGCGCGCTGCGCGCGGTCGATTCCGTTGCCAGCACCGCTATCCGGCCGCTGGCGCTGGTCTGCGCCGCCGGTTTGATTCCCGGTTCGACGCCGATCACGGCGATGTGGGGTTGGGCTTCGCGCAGGGCGACGATGGCGGCGGCGGTGGCGGTGTTGCAGGCGACGATGATGACGCGGCAGCCGTGTTCCACGAGATGGTTGCCGATCGTCATTACGCGGTCGCGGATGAATTCCTCGGATTTGGCGCCATACGGCACGTGGGCGGTGTCGGCGATGTAGATGAGGTCGGCGCGCGGCAGGACGCGTGCTACCGCCGCGAGCACGGATAAACCGCCCAGTCCGCTGTCGAAAATACCGATCATGAAAAATTTCCCGCAGATTCCCCCGCAGATCCTCCCGTAAATCCCTTATCCGCCGTTCTTCCCGCTCAGCGGCGGGAAAAGGAGTTTACACGGCACGAAGCTCACACGGCACTCCGCAAGAGCGGAAAAACCGGGGCAGGCAGGATGCGACATCCGGCAGAGAGGTTTTTTCACCGTCGCTCCCCGAACTGGAAATATCCGGTATCCATACGGGTCACGGCCAGCCGATCATCAACATCCAGCGCGACGATCCTTGCGACGAGTAGGCGTAACCGAAATAGGCCGGGCCCAATGGTGTTTCGCCGCCGACGTAAAGAGCATAGGAGTTGAGCCAGCCGGAGCGCTCGGTCTCGGTATAGCGGTCACGCATTTTCGCGCCTTCCAGCGAGAGCCCGACGCGCAAATCGCCGCGAATGCCGAGCGGCATGGTGCCGATGATGCGTTCGATGCGCAGCCCTCCGTAGCGCAGGCCGTCGCCGATGATTTGTCCCGGTGCGAAAGCGGAGAGTTCGAACATGCCGCCCAGCTTCGCCGCATCGTAGTAGGGGAGTTTGCCGCTGGGCGAGTCGACGGCGTACAGGCGTCCGTTGGCGACCCAGCCACCCAGGGTATAGGCGGCGCGCAGATCGAGTTCGGCCTTGCTGTAATCCTCGTTTGGTGAATTGAAAGAGCTGCCGACGGCGCTCCAGCCGCGCGTCGGGAAGTAGAGGCGGTTGAACTGGTCGAAATCGAAACTCGCGTGCCAGCCGCCGACATTGACGCTGGCCGAGGGGAAGAGCGGCAGGCCGATTTTCAGATCGTTCGAAATGTGCCGTTGCAGCCAGCCGACGCGCGCCTGTCCGAGAATACCGACATTGGCGCCGAGATTGAGCGCGCCGCGCGTCTCGCGCATCTGGTATTGGGCAAAGCGCGCGTCGTTCTGATAGAGGTCGTTGTCGACCTGGCTGAAGGAGAAGAGCGGTTCGACGAAGAAGCGCTGTTCGCGGTCGAGCGGCTGATAGAATTCGGCGAAGACCTGCGCGCGGTTACCGATTTGCCCGCCGAGCAGAAGCTCTCCGCCGAGCGGGTTTATCCAGGTTTTGTGATAGGCGCCGCGAATCGCGTAGGTCGAGGATTCGCTGAAATCAGTCTGGAGATTGACACCCAGGCGCAGGTAATCCGGCCCCCAGCTTTTTTCCACCGGAGTGACGCGCAGGATGTTGCGTTCGCGCGTACTGAGGAGCGTGTAATCGACACTTTCGTAATAACCGTCGCCATAGGCGCGCAGGAGGTCGCGTTCGAGTCTCGGGGTATCCAGCGTATCGCCCGGTTTGATGGTCAGATGTTCTTCGACGGCACCGGGATTGACACGTTCCATCGCGGCGATTTCGATCGCGTCTACCCGCACCGGAGCATTTTTCGCCCGTTCCACCTTGCGCCGCCAGGCATCGTAGTCTTCCTGCGGGAGCGAGAGTTTCCGCAACCGGTCGACGACCGCCTCCGCTGCCGTCTTGCCGCGTTCGCTCGTTTCCGCATAACGCTCGAAATCGGCGGCGGTGATGCCGTCCAGGTTGGGTTTGATGTAGATATCGGTCGGCTTCAGCGAATTGATCGATCTGGTGACGTTCTGCTCGGTGAGGATGTTGATCATCTGCGCCGTGACGCTGAGCATCGAACCGACTTCTTCCGGTTTGAGCAGGGGCGAGCCGACATTGACGGCGATGACGATGTCGGGATTGCAACTGGCGCGGACTTCGTCGATCGGCACGTTGTCGACCAGGCCACCGTCGACCAGCTTCCGCTTGCGGTAGTCCACGGGCATCATCAGGCCCGGAACCGACATGCTGGCGCGCATCGCCTTGGACAGGCTGCCGTCACGGAAAACGACTTTTTCTCCGTTGCCGATGTCCGTGGCGACGATTGCCAGCGGAAGCCCCAGCGTTTCGATCACCCGTTCGCCGCCGTCGTCCATCACCATGCGGTTGAAAAAGAGCTTGATCTTTTCACCGAAAACCAGCGCCGGCGTGCCTTTGACGCCGTCTTCCGAAACGCCTACTTCCAGGCCGGGAAGGAAGCGCTGCGACAGGCGCTTGTTGCGGTAACGCATTTCCGAGTACTCGGGATTGTCGTCGAACATGTCGCGCCAGTTGGCTGCATCGAGATTCTCGCGCATCCGTTGCGGCGACAGTCCTGCGGCGAAACTGCCGGCGACCAGCGCACCCATGCTTGTCCCGGCGATGCAATCGACCGGCACGCGTTCCCTTTCCAGAACTTCGAGGATTCCCAGGTGCGCGGCGCCGCGTGCACCGCCGCCGCCCAGCACCAGGCCGATGCGCGGCCGCGTGGGCGAGGAGGGAATGGCGGGTTTTGCCGACGCGGTGATGGCCGGCGGCATGGAGGCCATCCCGGATGCGGCAGTGGACGCCGCGCCGGAATTGATATTTTCCTGCGCCGCCGCAAACGGGAATAGCGCGCAGAGCAGCGCGGCAAGCCCGTGGCGGAGGGCATGGCGCGTGTTCATGCCGGAAGGGGAAAAGGATGAAAAACAGGACGGAAGAAAGGACGAGGGGGACGACATGACGCCGCCTTTTCGCCGCAAAACCGGATATCTCATGACTCCATGAACCTCCACAAAACTTTGCAACCAGAACGGTGACTGGAAGAAAAGCCCACAGCGGTGGAAAAAACAGCGGTGGAAAAAATACCCGGCCGCCGATTTCATTTATCGTGAAATGATTTTTCTATTTTAAAAATAATAAACTTCGGTTTCTGTAGTGATAAATAATGGAAAATTATTTAATCACATCTTTGTTGCATGACTGGATGATTGCCGTGTTTCCACGGCATGGCGGATAACATGCATCAGTCGCGGAAATTCCCGGCACGAATCGGAAAATCGGTAATCGTCTTCGTCACCAGCGCGATGCATGCCTGCAGGTCGTCGCGCTTGGCGCCGGAAATCCGTACCGCCTCTCCCTGAATCGCCGTCTGCACTTTGATTTTCGAATCTTTCACCATCTTGACGATCTTTTTCGCCAGCTCGGTTTCGATCCCGACTTTGATCTTCAGTTCCTGTTTCACCTTGTTGCCGGAGATTTTTTGCACCTGCTGCGCGTCGAGCCGCTTGGTGCTTTCTTTTTCCTTCTTTTCCATGGCCGGGAACAGCAGATCCTTGATCTGGTCCAGCTGGAAGTCGGAGTCCCCGTAAAGAACGATGGTCTTTTCCTTCTCGTTGAATTCGGTCTTGGCGCTGGTGCCCTTGAAATCGTAGCGGTTGTCGATGGCGCGGCGTGTGACATCGATGGCGTTTTTCAACGCTTCCATGTCGGCTTCGGAGGTGAAATCGAAAGAAGGCATCGCAGGCTCCTGATTTAGATTTTCCAGAAATGCAGCAGAACTTCCTTGGTAATGAATCCGATCATGCCGAAGGCAAGGACGAAGAAGAGAATGATAGTTCCGGTCTTGCCTGCCTTCGATTTCCATGCGAGTTCACCGATGATGAACAGCATGAAAAGAATGAAGGCGCCAAGACCGTAGGTCATGCCGAAATCGGCGATTTCCTTCTCGGTAAGACCGAACATGGGTAAGCGCGCCTGATGCTGTTATTTAGCCGTTGCGCCACGCCGTTGTGCCAATTTCGCGCCGATGCGCAGGCGCAAGGCGTTCAGCTTGATGAAGCCGCCGGCATCCTTTTGGTCGTAGGCCCCGGCGTCGTCCTCGAAGGTGGCGACGGTCGGGTCGAACAGCGAATCGGTTTTCGAGTCACGCGCCGCCAGAATGACGTTGCCCTTATAGAGTTTCAGGCGCACCCAGCCGTTGACGTTCTGCTGCGTATGGTCGATCAGCACCTGCAAGGCGCAGCGCTCCGGCGCCCACCAGTAGCCGTTGTAGACGAGGCTGGCGTAGCGCGGCATCAGGTCGTCCTTGAGATGCGCCACTTCGCGGTCGAGGGTGATCGATTCGATGGCGCGGTGCGCGGTCAGCAGAATGGTGCCTCCCGGCGTTTCGTAGCAGCCGCGCGATTTCATGCCGACATAGCGGTTTTCCACCAGGTCGAGGCGGCCGATGCCGTGCTTGCCGCCGAGTTCGTTGAGCTTCGCGAGCAATTCGTGCGCTTTCATCCGCGTGCCGTTGATGGCCACGGGATCGCCCTTCTCGAACTCGAGTTCGATGTATTCGGGCTGATCCGGCGCGGCTTCCGGCGACACGGTCCAGCGCCACATTTCCTCTTCCGCCTCGGCACCTGGATCTTCGAGATGGCGCCCTTCGTAGCTGATGTGCAGCAGATTGGCATCCATCGAATAGGGCGAACCGCCCGCCTTGTGTTTCATTTCCACCGGGATGCCGTGTTTTTCGGCATAGGCGAGCAGTTTTTCGCGCGAGAGCAGATCCCATTCGCGCCACGGCGCGATGACCTTGACGCCCGGTTTCAGCGCGTAGGCGCCGAGTTCGAAACGCACCTGGTCGTTGCCCTTGCCGGTGGCGCCATGGGAAATCGCATCGGCGCCGGTCTGGTTGGCGATCTCGACCAGGCGCTTGGCGATCAGCGGACGCGCGATCGAGGTGCCGAGCAGGTATTCGCCTTCGTAGATCGTATTGCAGCGGAACATCGGGAAAACGAAGTCGCGCACGAATTCTTCCCGCAGGTCGTCGATGAAGATGTTTTCCGGCTTGATGCCGAACTGCAGCGCCTTGGTCCGCGCCGGTTCCAGTTCCTCGCCCTGGCCCAGGTCGGCGGTGAAGGTGACGACTTCACAGCGGTAGTTGTCCTGTAGCCATTTGAGAATGACGGAAGTATCGAGTCCGCCGGAATAGGCGAGTACCACTTTTTTGATGTCTGACATGATGATTCGTTTTTCCAGAAAAAATATCGATGCGAATGTCGTTGCGTGTATTGTTGCCGTTGTGGATTACATCGGGCAGCGCCCGATGAGCAGGTATTCGAGCAGTGCTTTCTGCGCGTGCAGCCGGTTCTCCGCTTCGTCCCAGACGACGCTTTGCGGGCCGTCGATGACTTGGGCGGTGACTTCTTCGCCGCGATGCGCGGGCAGGCAATGCATGAACAGCGCATTCGGAGCGGCGACGTGCATCATCTCCGCGTCGACCTGGAAGTCGGCGAAGGCGCGCATCCGTTCGGCATTTTCGGCTTCGAACCCCATCGATGTCCACACGTCGGTGGTGACGATGTCGGCACCTCTGGCGGCTTCCATCGGGTCGGAGAATTGTTCGAAGTGGTCGGTACCGTAAAGTCCGGCGCGCTCGGGTTCGACTTCATAGCCGGGCGGGGTGGAGACGTGCACATTGAAATCGAGCACTTCCGCGGCTTGCAGCCAGGTATTGCAGACATTGTTCGAGTCGCCGATCCAGGCAACCGTTTTGCCCTGGATCGAGCCGCGATGTTCGATCCAGGTATAGATGTCGGCCATGATCTGGCACGGATGGTACTCGTTCGTCAGGCCATTGATCACCGGCACGCGCGAATGCGCGGCGAAACGCTCGATGATGTCCTGTTCGAAGGTCCGGATCATCACCACGTCGCTCATGCGCGAAATGACTTCCGCCGCGTCTTCGACCGGCTCGCCGCGTCCCAGTTGCGAGTCGCGCGTATTGAGATAGATTGCCGAACCGCCCAGTTGCTGCATGCCTGCTTCGAAGGAGAGGCGGGTACGCGTGCTCGCTTTTTCGAAGATCATCACCAGCGTGCGGTCGGAAAGCGGCCAGTGCTGTTTATAGGATTTGAACTGGTTCTTGATCCAGCGCGTACGCGCGAAGAGGTAATCGAAATCTTCCCGCGAAAAATCCTTGAATTGCAGAACATGTTTCAGTTCCTGGCTCATGCGCTTCCTTCCGTGACGACCGCGGCCGTTTCTCCCGCGAGGAAATTCCGTACCAGCGGCACGATCCGGCGCACCAGTTCGTCGGCTTCGCCTTCAGTGAAGGTCAATGCGGGCAAAAGGCGGATGACGCGTTCGGACGTGATGCTGATCAACAATCCGGTATTCAATGCGCCGGAGAGCAATTCGCCGCAGGGGCGGTCGAGTTCGATGCCGATCATCAGCCCCTGGCCGCGGATATCGGTGACGCCGGCAACGCCGGAAAACGCTTCCGCGAGGCGCTGTTTCAGGTAGGCACCGACTTTTTCGGCGTTGGCCATCAAACCTTCTTTTTCGATCGTTTCCAGCGTCGTCAACGCCGCCGTGCAGGCCAGCGGATTACCGCCGAAGGTCGAGCCATGATTGCCCGGCCCGAACAATCCTGCGGCGGCCTTTGCCGCCAGGCAGGCGCCGATCGGAACGCCGGAGGCCAGTCCTTTGGCCAGCGTCATGATATCGGGAAGAATCCCGGCGTGCTGAAATGCGAACCATTTTCCGGTGCGCGCCATGCCGCACTGGATTTCGTCGCAAATCATCAACCAGCCTTTTTCATCGCACAACGCGCGCAGTTCGCGCTGGAATTCCACGGTGGCGGAGTTGACGCCGCCTTCGCCCTGCACCATTTCCAGCATGACCGCGACGATATTCTGATTGCGCGCCGCGACCGCGCGGATGGCCTCCAGATCGTTGTAGGGGACGCGCACGAAACCGGAAACGAGCGGTTCGAATCCCGCCTGCGTTTTACGGTTCCCGGTGGCCGAAAGCGTGGCCAGTGTGCGTCCGTGAAAAGCGCGTTCCATGACGATGATTGCCGGCGTTTCGATGCCGCGCTGGTGGCCGTAGAAGCGTGCCAGCTTGATTGCCGCCTCGTTGGCTTCGCAGCCGGAGTTGCAGAAAAAAACTTCGCTCATTCCGGAAAGCTCGGCAAGACGGTCGGAAAGCCATTCTTGCTCACAGGTCCGGTAAATGTTCGAAACGTGCAGCATGCGCGCGGCCTGCTCGGAGATTGCGCGCACCAGTGCGGGGTGATTGTGCCCCAGCGTATTGACCGCGATTCCCGAAAGTCCATCCAGGTAACGCTTGCCTTCGGTATCGACCAGCCAGTTGCCTTCGCCGTGGCTGAAGGCCACGGGGAGGCGGGCATAGGTGTTCATTAGATGCGGCATAAGCGAACCTTTCGTGAAGCGGCTGATAAAAAAACTGAAACGGCGGCCTCGAAGCCGCCGGGAAAACACTTTTTGACACCCTTCGGGCAGGAAAATGGCGTCATGAAAAATGTCATGGCCTCCACAGGTTCCTGTGGCTTCAAGGCCGCGACATTCAGACGCACATTACAGCAGAAATCTACCAAAACATAAAATACTAGGGGAAAAAAACCGTGTTGTGTATACGTCGTGAATGTCTGTGCGTGGATGTCTGCGTTTTTTATCTGGCATGAAAAGCCGCAAACCGGAGCCGGCGACGGTTGCTGCCGATGCTGCGTTTGTTCCGTGCTTCTCTGTTAGACTCTATGGAAACAGACGTTCAGCGTTTTGTAGCGCCTTTTTCGTTCCCGTACACGGCATTTTTTATGCAGATGTGCCGTATGCCGGGAGATCAGAACGGAAATTTCTGCACCGAAGGCCCCCACCGAAGGCTCCCTTTGTGCCGTGCAGTCGCCCCCGACGATTTTTGCCACTATCATGACAAATCCAAGCGCCTATCCGGAAGAAAATTCATCTCGGACTTTCATTATCGTTGGCCTGACGGGTGGCGGGCAGCGCTTTCGCCCGAGCGATTGGGCGGAACGGCTTTGCGGCGTGATGTCGGTTTTTGGGGCAGAGAAGAAAATGAAATATTCTCCCTACGTCGGCCCGGTCGATTACGACGGACAAAAGGCAGTGTTCGTTGATGGCCGGTTGATGGAAATAGAGCCGACGGCTTATCGCTTTTTGCTCAATTTCGCGCAGGATAACGAGTTACAGATCGTCGAGGGCGTCTGTAGTATCGAGTAGGGAACGGTACGAGGTACAGGGAGATACGGAGCAAAAGCGAAAAAAACGGCGCGATAAAAAGGCACATTGAAATGCCTTTTTATCGCGCCGTTTTTTCCGGTCACATCGCGCGTACAAGCGAAGCGCCGCGACCGGAGGAATTCAGTCTGGTCCGAACCGATTCTGACCGTGCTCAGTGGCTGTGCTCAGGCTGCACTTGCCATTGCTTTGATCTGCGCGGAAAGGCGGCTTTTATGGCGAGATGCTTTGTTCTTGTGAATGATTTTCTTGTCGGCGATATGGTCGATCACCGATACGGATTCACGGTAAATCGTTTGCGCCGCCGACTTGTCGCCGGCGAGAATCGCTTTGCGCACCCGCTTGATCGCCGTGCGCAACGTGGAGCGCATGCTGGCGTTACGGGCGCGGCGCTGGACGGCTTGGCGCGCGCGTTTGCGTGCTTGTGCACTATTGGCCATGGGTATTTTGTCCTAAAAAATCAAAATTGGTGGAAGGGCGAAAGGCGGCGATTCTACCGCTTCGGCTTAATTGATGCAAGCATCGCCGGAAGCCTGCCGTTCTCGGCGATGCTTCCGGTGATGCTGATGCTGTTTCCTGCTGGTTTCCGGTGAGACGTCTTCGTGGAGACTTGTGCCCGCCGGGTTTTATTCGAGCACGTAGGTTCCCGGCGCGTCTCCAAGTTTGGGATACGACTTGCTTCCGGGATTGGGCGGAGCGACTTGCGGGCCGCATTGCGGACGCAGCCAATCCAGCCAATCGCCCCACCAGGTGCCGGGGCGTTTTTCGGTGCGCGTGCGCCATTGTTCGTACGATTCGTTGTGCTCGGGTTCTCCCGCCCAGTAACTGCGCTTGGGGGGATTCGCCGGCGGATTGACGATACCGAGGATGTGGCCGGATGTCGAAAGGACGAAACGCATTGGTGCTTTGACGTTGATGTAGCGACGGATGCGGTAGCAGTACTTCCACGGTGCGATGTGGTCGTCTTCGGCGGTAACGGCGTAAAGCGGTTGGGTGATGTTGTCGAAATCGATCGGTTCGCCGGCGATGGTCAGCGCGTTGCGCTTGATCAGCTTGTTGTGGAGATACATTTCACGGAGATAGAACGAGTGCATTGCACACGGCATGCGCGTGGAGTCTACATTCCAGAACAGCACATCGAATGGCTGCAACGGTTCGCCATAGAGGTAGCTGTTTACGAAGTAATGCCAGATCAGGCTGTTCGAACGCAGCAGACGGAATGACGAAGCCATGTCACTGCCGTCCAGGTAGCCGGTTTTCGCCATCGATTGCTCGAGTGCCCGGATCGTGTCCTCGTCGATGAAGATTTCGATATCCCCGGGTTTGGCGAAATCGGTCAGGGTCGTAAACAGCGTCCAGCAGGCGATCGGGAATTTATCCCCAGCATATCGGCGGTTGGCCCATGACATGTAGGCACTGACGAGCGTGCCGCCGATACAATAGCCGACCAGCGCGACCTGAGGCACTTTCAGCCATTTGGTGACGAACTGGATGGTTTCGTCTACACCTTCGAGCAGATAATCGTCGAAAGTGACATTGGCCATTTCTTCCCGCGGGTTTTTCCAACTGGTGATGATGACGGAGAACCCTTGGTCGGTGAGATATTTGACCAGGCTTTTCTGCGGCGTGAGATCGAGGATGTAAAACTTGTTGATCCATGGCGTGATGATGACGATTGGCGTCGCATGCACTTTGTCCGTCGTCGGCGCGTAATGGATCAGTTCGACCAGGCGATTGCGGTGAACTACCGAGCCGGGCGTGGTGGCAAGGTTTTGTCCGACCTTGAAATCGTTTTCGTCGACCATGCGGATATTTTTCGCTTTCGCGTCGCGCACGAAATTCTTGAACCCTTTGACCAGACTTTCGCCATGCGATTCGACACAGCGGCGCATCGCGACCGGGTTGAGCCAGAAGAAATTGGTCGGGGCGACGGCGTTCATCCATTTCCGCAACCAGAAGCCCGAACGTCGGGATTCTCTCTCGGAGAGTCCGGGCGTTTCGTAATACATGTCGACCAGACGGTGGGTGAAGGCAAGGTAAAGTTCCTTGATGATGTCCCAGGTGGCCGAGTCTTTCCATACAGGGTCGGCGAAACGCTTGTCGTCGGCGTGCGGTTCGACCACATCTTCGCTCGGCATGCCGAGGGCACGGCGCATTATGTGCGCCTGCAAAGCGATCAGATCGCCGGACAGCGCAGCCGCGGCGCGCGATAATTCCTGCGGATGCATGAGCCATGCGGTTTGCGCGTTGAGAAGCGAAGTCGTGACGCCGAAAGGATCGAACTGCCGTGCAGCCGAACCCATGACTTCCTCGACCGGACTGGCGCTGAAAAAATCGATACTGTGATGCCCCCCGGAGACGTGTTTCCGGTTTTTGTTCTCGTTAGCCATGTGATTCATCCTTTTCGTCTGGATAAAAAATCAAGAAAATAACGCATGAAGCAATATCAAATCGGAATGTGCGGACGTGGAATGCGCCGAAAAACGCAATAGAATCTTCCGTGACAGTGTTTCAGCATACCGCGTTCTCCGTCCGGATTAAAGCCGCAATATTTGTCGCGTGGTATTTTTTTTCTGTTTCGCATAGTTACGGGCAGTTTAATTTTTGTCCGGTTTGCCGTAGCATAAAGGTCATCCGGCAGTTCCGTTCAACGCTACTTTTTGTGGAGAATTGCAGATGTTCAAGCATATCCTCGTGCCGAGCGACGGCTCCGAACTATCCCAGGATACGGCGCGCCGCGCCGTTTCTTTCGCCAAGGAATGCGGCGCGCGAATCACCGCGTTCTATGCAAAGCCCGAATATCCGGTCACTTACTATGGCGAGGGCGCCTTGATCGACCCGACGACGCCGGAAAAGTTCGCGGACATGGCCGAGCAGCAAGCCCAGGAAGTGCTCAGTTTTGTTTCCGGTCTTTGCAAGGAAGCCGGCGTCGAATGCACCACCCTGACGGCGACCAACGATGTTCCGTATGAAGCAATCATCGAGGCGACGATGACCCAGGGGTGCGATCTCATTTTCATGGCTTCGCATGGCCGTCGAGGAATCAGCGCTTTCCTGTTGGGTAGCGAGACGAACAAGGTGCTGACGCATTCCAAGGTGCCGGTATTGGTTTATCGCTGATTTTTCCGGGGATTTTCTTTGCGAGGCAAGGGGAGTTACCCCGTTCTGGTGGTTCCGGCGCGGCGATGGATGTTAGGAGGGAGCCTCAATTTCTGCTACCCTTGATAGGTTGTGCGTTATTTACAGCGGCGCCGGAACTGGATTGATTGATGACTTTTACTGCAGCACCCACCACCTCCATTTTTCCCTCCCTCCGAATCAAAGATAAAACTCTGCTTCCCGTCGTTCAGGGGGGCATGGGCGTAGGAATTTCCGCGCACCGGCTGGCCGGTTCCGTGGCTGCCGAAAATGCGGTCGGGACGATCGCCAGTGTCGATTTGCGCCGCCATCATCCTGATTTGATGGAAAAAACCGGGCGTTCGCGCGATCGTGCGGCAATTGAGGAAGCCAATCTGGTGGCGCTTGATCGCGAGATCAGCGCGGCGCAGAAAATCGCCAAGGGGCGCGGCATGATCGCGGTCAACGTAATGCGCGCAGTGACCCAGTACATCGACTATGTGCAGCAATCCTGCAAATCAGGCGCAGAGGCGATCGTGATGGGTGCGGGTTTGCCGCTCGATCTCCCGGATATGACGAAGGATTTTCCGAAAGTGGCGCTGATTCCGATTTTGTCCGATGTGCGCGGCGTGGTGCTGCTTTTGAAAAAATGGATGCGCAAAAACCGTCTTCCTGATGCCATTGTGATAGAGCATCCGAAACATGCCGGTGGCCATTTGGGTGCGGCGAAAAAGGAAGATATCGACGATGCGCGCTTCGATTTTTCGACGGTGATTCCCGGCGTGCTTGAAGCGCTCGAGAAAATGGGATTGGCGTTGGAAAAGATTCCGTTGATCCCCGCCGGCGGGATCAATTCGCACCGGCAGGTAAAGGAATTGATCGGCATGGGAGCCTCTGCCGTGCAACTGGGAACGGCATTTGCAGTGTCCGAGGAGAGCGATGCCGATATCGAATTCAGAAAGGTGCTGGCCGGCGCGCGCAAGCAGGATGTGGTCGAATTCATGAGCTGTTCCGGCTTGCCTGCACGTGCGGTGAAAACGCCATGGCTGGAAAAATATTTACGGCGCGAAGAAAAATTGCAGGCGGCAACCAATACCAACCATAAATGTACGCTGGCCTGGGATTGTCTGCTGCAATGCGGATTGCGCGATGGAATTGCCAAGTTTGGCCAGTTCTGCATCGATCATCAACTGGCGGCCGCGGTGCGTGGCGACGTCGAAAAGGGACTGTTTTTCCGCGGTTCGGAGGAATTACCATTCGGTTCCGCGATTCGCCCTGTGCGTGAACTGATTCAGTACCTGCTTACCGGCGAAAAGCCAAAATTGGCTTGAGTAAGCATTCGGTCTCCGGTACTGGGAATGGTGCGATGGAGGGCGAGAATTGATGATCGGGAATAATAATTCCAAATTTATTTAAATGAAAATCGATATCTATAGCTTTGTATATCAATAAATTATTTAATAGATTTTGAATTTTGTGTGGCGCCGATATTTTTCAACGATCCAACCAAAGTGACTTTTTCGTTTCTTTTACGGTAATTCCGTAAAGCCGGCCTTCGGTAAAGCTCCGTAGATATTCGATTCCGTACGAAACAGCAATGTACGGTTATCTTCGGACCCAAACGTTCGTTCAGTCCCGCATTTTCAGATTTCACTTTTGCAATTTTTTGCAATCGGCTAGAATAACCGGCTTTTCAACCTTGCCCCACCGTTTCGCATGCCGGGGGGCTTTTCCCAAAAGGAGAATTCATGCGCCATTACGAAATTGTTTTTGTCGTCCATCCGGACCAGTCGGAACAGGTTCCGGCCATGGTCGAGCGTTACAAATCGCTCGTTACCTCGCAGGGCGGTACGCTGCATCGTCTGGAGGACTGGGGGCGCCGTCAGTTAGCCTACCCGATCCAGAAAATCCACAAAGCCCACTACGTGCTCATGAATATCGAGTGCGATGGAAATACGCTTTCCGAAATCGAGCACGCATTCAAATTTAACGACGCGGTTTTGCGCCATCTCGTCGTCAAGATGAAAAATGCCGTTGTGACGCCGTCGCCGATGATGCGCGAGGAAAAATCGCGCCCGCAGGCGGAAGGCAAGAGCGAAGCCAAGACCGGTACGGACAGTGCGGAAAAAGCGCCTGTCGCTGAAGCGGCTTCCGTTGAAACGGCTTCGGAAGCCTGAACGACGGCGTAGGTTTTACGACCGTATTCGTAAATTGATTGGAAATTTCACTAAACCGGTTCGTTGTCTGCGGCACCATCGTCGAGCGCCAGGCCCTGCGTTACACGCCTGCCGGCGTGGCGATAGTGGAGTGCCGCATTCAGCATGAATCGGAACAGAACGAGGCAGGGCAGAAACGGCGTGTCGAATGCGAAATCCCGTTGATTGGAATGGGAGATGCGGCCAAATGGCTGCAAGGCGCATCGCCTGGGGTATCGGTCCGGTGTACCGGTTTCGTAGCCGCCAAGAGCCGCAACAGCAAACAGCTCGTTTTGCATATAGAACAGATTGATTTTTTGTAAAGGACTGAAAAATGGCCAGACCATTCAACAAAAAGAAGGATGACAAAAAGCGCCCGCAGCGCAATTCGTTGTTCAAACGGCGCAAGTTCTGCCGGTTTACAGCGGAAAAAATCGAGCAGATCGATTACAAGGATATCGAAGTGCTGAAGGACTTCATTGCCGAGAACGCCAAAATCATGCCGGCGCGCCTGACCGGGACGAAAAGCGGATACCAGCGTCAGTTGTCGGTCGCAATCAAGCGTGCCCGTTTCCTGGCGCTGATGCCGTATTCCGATAATCATCAACAGTAATCCGCGGAGAAGACGATGCAAGTTATTTTGATGGAAAAGGTCGTCAACCTCGGCAGCCTCGGCGATCTCGTCAAGGTGAAAGACGGTTACGCACGCAATTATCTTATTCCGCAGGGCAAAGCCAAGCGGGCGACGCCGGCGGCGATGGCCGAGTTCGAGGCGCGCCGCGCTGAACTGGAAAAGGCCGCGGCGGAAAAATTCTCGGCAGCGCAAACTTTCGCCGAAAAGCTCAATGGGCTGATGGTGCAGATCACGCGCAAGGCTGGTGTCGATGGACGGCTCTTCGGCTCCGTTTCCAATTTCGACATTGCCGATGCTTTGCAGCAGCAGGGATTCGAAGTCGAAAAATCCTCGATCCGGATGCCGGATGGTCCGCTGAAGGCCGTTGGCGATACGCAGCTCGAAATTGCGCTTCATACCGACGTCCACGCTCATATCACGGTGTCGGTACTCGGCGAGCAGTAAGCCGATATAGCTCAACATCGCTTTTTCCCTGGTTTTCCCCGTTTCCGTGGGAAAAATTGGGAAAAACAGGAAAGGGGCCGTTTCAGGTCCCTTTCTTTTTGTTCATTCCAAGCGTTTGTAGCCTCTCTGTTTTTGCGTCGATTTTCGCGGCGCGCCGACGACTGCCGTACAATCATTTTTCCCCTGTGCGATTCCATCGGCTTTTCCGAGGGCGTCGCGGTTCTTTCTTTTTATTCGATTCATCGTATTCCCATTTCTTTATGGCCAAAGCGTCTTCTTCTCTTTCTCAGACGGTCAAGACCGATCCCACTATCGCCCAGTTACGGGTGCCACCGCATTCGGTTGAGGCGGAACAATCCGTACTCGGAGGATTGCTGCTCGATAACAGTGCCTGGGACAAAATCAGCGACCTGGTTGGCGAAACCGATTTTTATCGCGATGAGCATCGTCGTATCTATCGTCAGATTCAGCGCATGCTCGAGCGTGGAAAACCCGCTGATGTCGTTACGGTGGCGGAGGCGCTCGATGCCGCGGGGGAAAGCGAACATACCGGCGGACTGGCGTATCTTGGCGAGTTGGCGGCGAATACGCCGTCCGCGTCGAATATCCGCCGCTATGGAGAGATCGTCCGTGAGCGGGCGGTATTGCGGCAACTGGTCAGCGCCGGCGATGAAATTGCTTCCAGCGCGCTGAATCCGCTCGGGCGTGAGGCCAAGCAATTGCTGGACGAAGCCGAAGCCAAGGTGTTCGCCATCGCCGAATCGGGAATGCGCCACCAGACAGGGTTTCAGCATATCAACCCGCTGCTCAACCAGGTGGTGGAGCGCATCCAGGAATTGCACGACCGCGATAATCCGTCGGATATCACGGGAATTCCCTCCGGTTACACCGATCTCGATCATATGACTTCCGGGTTGCAGCCGGGCGACCTGGTGATCGTCGCGGGCCGCCCGTCGATGGGCAAGACGTCGCTCGCGCTGAATATCGCCGAGCACGTTGCCATCGAATACGGCGCGCCAGTGGCGGTATTTTCGATGGAAATGGGCGGGGCGCAATTGGCAATGCGGATGCTTGCCTCGGTGGGTCGGCTCGATCAGCATCGGGTACGCACCGGACGCCTGAATGACGACGAATGGGGAAGATTGTCTTATGCGCTGGGAAAGATCCATGAAAAACCGATATACATCGACGAGACGCCGGGCTTGAATCCTATCGATCTGCGCGCCCGCGCGCGGCGCCTGCATCGCCAGTGCGGCAAATTGGGGCTGATTGTGATCGACTATCTGCAATTGATGTCGGCGAGCAGTTCAGGCGAGAATCGCGCTACCGAAATTTCGGAAATTTCACGTTCGCTCAAAGGACTGGCAAAGGAGCTGGATGTACCGCTGATCGCGCTGTCGCAGTTGAACCGTTCACTCGAACAGCGTCCGAACAAGCGTCCAGTGATGTCCGATCTGCGTGAATCGGGGGCGATCGAACAGGATGCCGATCTCATCATGTTTATCTATCGCGATGAGGTTTATAACCCCGATTCTCCGGAAAAAGGGGTTGCCGAGATCATTATCGGCAAGCAGCGGAATGGTCCTATTGGCACTGCGCGTCTGACCTTCCTTGGTGAATACACGCGATTCGAAAACTACGCCGCGCCCGGTTCTTACTGATTTTTCTTTCAAATTTCCGTTTTTCTAAATCAAATAGAATTTGTTT
>JAVBTC010000151.1:0-4569 GCA_031556405.1 Rhodocyclaceae bacterium | reverse complement strand
GGATATGGGGCTGTACAAATAAAGGTAGCAATAGCCGATAAAATGGAACAGATGCAAAGAGAAAACGTACGATCAAATCGGTAGAAATGTCATTCCGTATCAAGAATAGATAATATTCGATTACCGTTCCTTGAAGCTTTTTTGGCTGGAAGAAAATTTAGCACGCTGTAAAACGCAGCGAAAAATCCGTTGCGTGTACGTCCTTGGTCAATGCCCCGACCGAGATGCGGTCGACGCCGGTTTCGGCCACCGCGCGCAACTGCTCCAGCGAAATGCCGCCGGAAGCTTCGAGAATCGCGCGTCCTCTGTTTTCCGCGACGGCGGCAAGCAATTCGTCATTGCTGAAATTGTCCAGCAGCACCATCGTCGCGCCCGCGGCGAGCGTTTCCGCGAATTGTGCCAGCGTTTCCACCTCGATCTGCACGAAACGGCAGCGTCCCTCCGACCGCGCCGCGACCCGGGCCGCCGCTTCCAGCGCGGGTCCGATGCCGCCCGCCGCGGCGATATGGTTTTCCTTGATCAGAATCGCATCCCACAGCGCCAGGCGGTGATTGCCGCCGCCGCCGGCATGGACGGCGTATTTCTGTGCCAGACGCAGCCCCGGCAACGTTTTTCGCGTATCGACGATCGTTGCCCGCGTGCCGGCCACTGTTTCGACATAACGGCGCGTCCGTGTGGCGACCCCCGAAAGCAGTTGCAGGAAATTGAGCGCGCAGCGTTCGCCGGAAAGCATCGAATGCGCGGCCCCGGAAATTTCGCATACCGTCTGATCGGCGCGGAGCGGTTCGCCGTCGTCGGCATGCCAGTTCACTTCCAATGCCGGATCGAGGGAATGAAAGCAGCGCTCGAACCAGCGCCGTCCGCACAGGACCGCTTCTTCGCGGCAAATGACGCGCGCCCGTCCGCGCTGTCCGGAGTCGATCAGCGAGGCAGTGAGATCGCCGGGACCGATATCCTCGGCGAGCGCTACGGCGACATTGCGCTCGATCTCGGCATCGAGCGGGAAAGGGAAGGTGTAGGAGGAAGTGACGGACTGGCGGTTCATGGCGGGGTTGAATCGGATAGAAAGCCGGGTTGATGGGAATTGCGGGAATCCAGGGTAGGTCCGGCGGAAACGGGAGTCTGGCGTAAGGCCGTCATTTTACCGCCTGCGCGGGGGATATCCCCACCGGCGCGGATACCGAAATGCTGTATCAGCCGCTTTGCATGCTTTGCTTTTTTGCGGCAGCGATTGCGCTTTCCATGGCAGTACGTGCCTGAGGGCTGTTTTTCCAGCAGGAACTGCCGGTGAGCGTCGCGGCGCGGGAAACGATGTCGAGCGGATTGGCTCGCGAGAGTTGCGCCAACGATTCGAAGCCAAGTTGTTCCAGACGCGCGATTACGGTTGGACCGACGCCTTTTACGGCGAGTAATGTTTTTCGTTCATCGGCGGCGAAGGGCATGGAGAATCTCCTGTGGATAAGGGGAGGGGAGGCCATGATTCAATATAGACCGACATAGATCGGTTGCACGCGGCATCTTTTCCGTTTCATGGATTTCCGTCTGTACGGGAAATTGGTGAGGAGTGCTGGAAATGGCGAGAAGATATTCGGTCCTCGCCGGAACGAATGTGCGATGTTCCGTTGTTTTTGAAATCGCTTCGGATCGCTCCGGAAGTGCGCGGAAAAAACAGGGGAAAACAAGATGCGCCAAAACGGAAAAAGGCAGCCTGAAGCATATTTTCAGGCTGCCTTTTTATATTGGTGCCGGTGAAAGGAGTCGAACCCTCGACCTTCTCATTACGAATGAGCTGCTCTACCGACTGAGCTACACCGGCGATGCTGTTTTCCGGCCGCGGAGGGAGCGGCGGCAAAAAGCACGAAAGGCGGAATTCTAGCAGGCTCGTAGAAGCTTTGGAATCTCCCGGAGATTTTTTCGGAGGTAATTCGGCATCGGAAATTCAATCCGGATTATATGAATTCTAATTCTATGATTTAATTTATACCTATATATCACTACATATATGTAAAATAATTTTTATTAATTGGAATTTGTCGCTGAAATGAAAGTCCGGGAGCGAGAAAATCAAACAGGGGCATAGCGGGGAAATCCGGCAAGAAAACGTTCGATCCGTTCTTGTACTTCGGATAGCAACGATTCTTGCAGGCAATCGATCGCCTCGGCTTCCAGCGTGTTGGTCAGCCACGTAATCTGGCGCTTGGCCAGTTGCCGCGTGGCGAAGATACCGCGGTCGCGCAGTTCCGCCGGGGGAATGCGGCCTTCCTGCATTTCCCAGACCTGGCGATAGCCTACGCAGCGCATCGACGGCAGTTCGTCGTAAAGACGGTATTTGGTGCGCAGCGCGGAAACCTCGGAGACCAGCCCCTGTTCGAGCATCCGCGTGAAACGTTCGGCGATGCGTGCATGCAGCACGGAGCGTTCACGCGGCAGCAACGCCAGCGACAGGAAGCGCCATGGCGGTGTCTGTGCCTGCGGCCGTGGTTCGTTCAGCAGCGCGGACATCGGACGCCCGGTGAGGTACAGGATTTCGAGTGCGCGCTGGATACGCTGCGCATCGCCGGGCGCCAGCCGCGCGGCGGTTTCGGGGTCGTGCCGCGCCAGTTCCGCGTGCAGAGCCGGCCAGCCGGCCGATGCCGCGCGCGCGTCGAGTTCCGCGCGCAGTGCCGGGTTCGCCTGCGGCAGGTCCGACAGGCCATGCAGCAGGGCCTTGACGTAAAGCATGGTGCCGCCGACGAGAAGGGGGATACGTCCGCGCGCGCGGCTTTCTGCCATCGCAGTCAGTGCGTCGGCGCGGAAACGGGCCGCCGAGTAGTGTTCTTCCGGCGAAATCAGATCGACCAGCGCATGTGGATAGCGCGCCAGCGTTGCCGTATCGGGTTTGGCGGTGCCGATGTTCATGTCGCGGTAAACCAGCGCGGAATCGACACTGATGAGGTCGAACGGAAAACGGTCGGCCAGATGCAGCGCCACGGCGGTTTTACCACTGGCGGTGGGGCCGAGCAGCAGGATCGCCGGAGGGAGGGCGTCTTCGGGGACCGCAGCGGAGGTCATCGGGGATTTCTCGATTTTGCGCGGGGAAATCTTTTCTCCGGCAGCAAAATGAAAGACGTGGTGGAAAATGCGGTGGAAAACGCGGGAAATGTGGAAGGCGCGGAAAACACGGAAAACACGGAAAGCACGTTATCGGATCGACCGGCGTTCCAGTGTTTCACCATTCCATAGCAGGTATTCCCCATGGGCGCGGGGCGTGTCCGCATCGCTTTCTTCTTTCCAGTCGGCGAGCACCCAGCGTTCGACATGAATGCCGTCGACGATGTGGTCGTGCCGTGCCGGCCGGTGCGTGTGACCATGGATGAATGTGGCGTAGCCGTGCGCGCGCAGGAAGTCTTCGGTGGCGCCGGGATTGACGTCCATGATTGCGGCGTTTTTTTCCTGTTTCCCGGATTCGCTCATCTGCCGCACCTGAGCGGCAAGCGCCAGACGTTCGACACGCGGGCGGGCGAGAAATTCCTGCTGCCAGCGCGGATCGCGCACCTGGGCGCGGAATGCCTGGTACCCGCGGTCGTCGATGCACAGCGCGTCGCCGTGGGAAAGCACGAACTGCCAGGCCGGAAGCGATAGTACGTGCGGATCGGGAAGAAGATGCGCGCCGGCGGCGGCGGCAAACGCTTCGCCGAGCAGGAAATCGCGGTTGCCGTGCAGGAGGAAAATTTCCGTACCGGCGGCGGCAAGCGCGTTCAGCGCGGTGGCAATGCGTGCGCCGTGGCCTTCCTCGTCGGCCAGCAGATCGTCGCCGATCCAGGCGTCGAACAGGTCGCCGAGGATGTAGAGCGCCGCGGCGCCGCGAGCGTCGCGGCCCAGAAAATCGAAGAAAAGGTTATTGAGCCCCGGTGTCGCGGGGCTCAGATGCAGGTCGGAGACGAAAAGCGTCGGGGCTGTTGTCATTGGCGTCGCCGTTTCCATTCCCGTTTCTGTTCCTGCTTCTATTCCCGCTTCGTGATTGGGCTTTCCAGCCTTCAGACGACTTCGGCGCGTTCGATGATGACCGCTTCGAGCGGCACGTTCTGGTGAAAGCCTTTATTGCCGGTTTTGACGCCCTTGATGGCATCGACGATATCAAGGCCGTCGACCACCAGGCCAAAGACACAATAACCCCAGCCATTGCCCGAGGGCGCGGTGAAATCGAGAAAAGCGTTGTCGACGACATTGATGAAGAACTGCGCGGTGGCCGAGTGTGGATCGTTGGTACGCGCCATGGCGATGCTGCCGCGCTTGTTCTTGAGACCGTTGGCGGCTTCGTTCTCGATCTCGGCCTGCGTCGGCTTCTGTTCCATGTCCGGCGTGAAGCCGCCGCCCTGGATCATGAAGCCGTCGATGACGCGGTGAAAAATCGTGTTGTCGTAATGCCCGTTTTCCACGTAGGCGAGGAAGTTTTCAACGGTCTTCGGGGCTTTTTCGGCGTCGAGTTCGAGAGTGATGACACCGTGGTTGGTATGCAGTTTGATCATGAAGATTCCTTGGGTTGGGGGTTACTTTGCGCCCGCTTTCGAGTCGGATTTCGCGCTGGAT
>JAVBTC010000003.1:0-6391 GCA_031556405.1 Rhodocyclaceae bacterium | reverse complement strand
CATGTAGGCAGTGATCTGGGCGGTATTCTGCGCGTCGCCTCCACTGGTGGTGTTGCGGTTCCATTGCTCGGTTTGCGCGAAAAGCTGCATCAGGATCAAGACGACGATCATTCCGATCAATATGGAGATCATCAATTCGATGATGCTGAATCCTGCCCTGGATTTCGTCTTCTGCATGGCATCGGCGCTTCCTTTTTTTGCATGGAGGAACCGCGATGTTCCCGACCGGATGATGTATGCGGTAAGAAACCGGGCGTGGGACCGGGCGTGAAGGTTACGGATTTCTTTATTCATGATTTGGCCCCGAATTTCAGTTCCGGATCTGGGTGACGGTGGTGTAGTAATGCCACGTATCTGTACTTTCTTTTGGCCCTCTCCAGCAAATTTTGATGTCGACGATATGATCGGTATTAATATCGATTTTTGCCCGTCCATTGGGAAGGCCGTAAACCGTGCCGGCGGTGCCATCGCTGCCGAGCCAGTTTTCCAGGGCAGTGTTGTCGTCCGTTCCCAAGTCTTTGCAATCATTTTTACTATCGTTGTATTTATATGAGTCCAGTTCCGGGATATCGCTCCACAGCATGCCGATCAGTTGTTCACTGAGTAATGCGGCTTCGGCGCGGTATTTGGCATCAGAGAGATTGCCTGTCATTACCGCTTGCAAAGCGACGATGCCGAGAATGCCGAAACAAAGCAGCAAAATCGAGATAAGAACTTCCAGCATCATTGCGCCGCGTTGGGAAACGCCGCGCTGTTTTTCATACAGGAAGATCAGGTGCTTGGGAGTCATGGTAACGGTGCTCCTTTCCTAGAATTCGGTACCTTTATGCCGGACAGGCGCGTGGGTCGGCACTGTTGCTAACCTTTGTGTCGCAGACCAGGATTCGTCCGGATTCATAAACAAGAACGCGCATCGGGCGTATGCCGTTGGCGTCGCTGACGGTGCTGTCGATTTCGAAGGTAAGCGGTTCATTGCCCGGGTCCGGTGCATCGCTGCTGGGGTAACTGACCGCGCGGCCGAGAGGGTTGAACGTGACGGACCACTTTCCGTCGGAGTCGCTGCTCCATGCTTTTATCCGGGCGGAACCGCCAGTGATGATTTCCCGGTGCGCAAGTGCAGCAGTGCTGGAATCGCCGGAACCGCCAGCTTGGCCCAGGCCGGCGTCTTCGGCAGAGGGAATTGTCTGCTCACAGGCATCGATAGGATTCAAGGTGATGATGGCGGTGACCGGAACGGTGCCTTCGCTGGTGTCATTATCTTTATCACAAAGCTGGAAAGTGACGCGTCGGTTGCGCTGTAGAGCAGTAGCGCGGGTGGCGCGAAGGTTGTCGGCGATATTGCCGCTGACGGTACGGATATGCCCATTGATAATCCAGACACGCCACCCGGACACCGCCATTGTGAGGAGGATGGCCATTATTGCCAGCGCAATCATCAATTCGATCAGCGTAAAGCCTTTGAGACACGGGTGGTCTTTACCACTATTCGAGGCCAGGGAGCTGCTCTGCGCCCGGGATTCGGAAGCGCATTTCCGATGACGGTACTTAGCGGACAAGAGAGAGGAGCGAATGCTCAGTAACATGACCGATCCTTTTTATTGATCCAACCAGAATTGCCATTGGCACACGTAAGTTCGCTACCCCACTCGTCGGGAAGTTCTTCGGTGGCTCTGACGTCCTTGTTTGTGATGCTGTATTTGAATTTTGCGAGAGTACTTCCTGTATTACCTTCGGCTAAGATTTTGAAGCCATCTTTGTTGCAGTCAGTATCGGGGTCGAATTTCAGCGTGAAATATTTACTGACGGCATCATTTAGCACGCTACTAGGGCAACCGCTCGAATCGTCGGAATCTTCGTAGGTGTGATTATCCTGGTAGAACTGTTCCATTTTTACCCGTGTGGAAGAAAGGGCAGCGAACGCGTCGGTAAGCTTGCTGCGCACGACATAGTCGTTGTAAGCCGGCAGTGCAATGGCGGAGAGGATGCCGATGATGGCGACGACGATCAGCACTTCGATCAGCGTGAATCCCGATGCGAATCGACTCGCCGGATGATTGCGATACTTCTCCCCGTTTTGTCGGCGGGGTTGGACGGTATGTGACATGAGTGCCTCTCCTCTTGCGTTTGCTTTCTGCGTCCGTGGCTATGCGGGCATAAGTGAGAAAAACGGGAAAAATCGATTCGGAAAACACTTTTCTGAGTCGATTAGAAAACTCGGCGTCATGGCAGTCAATGCACTAAGAATTACTTAGGAAACGCATGGGTTGTTATATATCAATATGTTTTTAAATAAATTTTCTTAAAAAAACGAGTTTTTTTATTCTTATTGAAAATGTTTTCCCGGCCTGAGAACCGACGAACGGTCGATTTTCCGGGATGAACGGTAAGCAAACGAAAAGCTTGTGTGCAAAAAAGCACAGGATGACTTCGGGATTGCGTGTTCGGACTGTTTCATCGCATGAGGGGTGGCTTCGGAAAAGCGATTTTTTGCCCGAGCGTCCCGTGATTCATCCGACGCGGACCGGTATTCTCTTTTCGGAGGGCTTTGGCGAGGGCGCTAGAATGAGTCCGATGTGAAACCGGAGGCGAACGGAAAGTGGGAAAGCGGAGATGAGTGAAAACGGAATGATCGATTCGAGAACGAAACCGGCCGTGTTTGAAGGATTGGATTTTCCCGGCGAATGGCGGTGTGCGCTGACGCACAGCAATTTTTTGCGCCAGTCGTTATCTGCCCGGCACGAGCTTGGCGAGTGGCTTGTCGCGCATTGGAAGGCGCCGCTGACGGCGGAGCGGATGGAGGAATTCCTGCGCGAAAAGGCTTTTCAGAACGAAACAGAGTTGAAACACGTTCTGCGTCTCCTGCGCCAGCGCGTGATGGCGTTGTTGATCGTGCGCGATATCGCGGGACTGGCGCCGCTTTCGGAGGTGACGGCGACGATGACCGCGCTCGCCGATATCGCGACCAACGCCGCGCTCGATTTCCTGCACCGGCAGCTTGCCGCGCAATACGGCGAGCCGCTCGACGAGCAGGGCAGAGCGCAGCGTCTTCTGGTGATCGGCATGGGCAAGCTCGGCGGCGGCGAGTTGAATGTTTCTTCCGATGTCGATTACATCTTCGTTTATCCGGAAGATGGCGAAACGGCAGGCGATGGAGGTGCCGGGGGTGCTGGAGGTTCCGGAGGTTCCGGAGATTCCGGAGGTTCCGGAGGTTCCGGAACCGGCGGCAGAAAGATCGACAATTACGATTTTTTCAATCGCCTGGGCAAGCGCCTGATTGCGGCGCTCGACGAGGTGACCGCGGATGGGCGGGTCTTCCGTGTCGACATGCGGCTGCGTCCGAACGGCGATTCCGGCCCGCTGGTTTGTTCGTTGGATGCGCTTGAAAATTATTTCATCACGCAAGGGCGAGAGTGGGAGCGTTACGCGTGGATCAAGGCACGGGCAATGAATGCCGGTGTCAATCTGAATCCGGAGGCATTGACGGCGTTACGCGGGATCGAACGGCCTTTCGTCTTCCGCAAATATCTCGATTTCGGCGCGATCAACGCGATGCGCGACCTGCATGCGCAGATCCGGCGCGAGGTGGCGCGGCGCGACCGGGCGGGACATATCAAGCTCGGTCCGGGCGGTATCCGCGAAATCGAATTCATTGCCCAGGTGTTTCAGTTGATCCGCGGCGGCCGCGACAGCGCCTTGCAGATCCGTCCGACACTGGAAGTGCTTGCGGTGCTGGTCGAGCGGCGCCTTATTTCGGAAGAGGGCGCCCGTGAGTTGCGCGAGGCTTACGATTTTCTGCGCCGTCTCGAACACCGGCTGCAATACGCGGAAGACGCGCAGACGCATGAATTGCCGGAAGACGGGGAAGCGCGCGCGTCGGTGGCGGCGACGATGGGATTTTCCGATTGGGACGACTTTTTTACGGTACTGGAAGCGCATCGGCAGCGCGTCTCTCATCATTTCGAAGCGGTTTTTTCCGATCCCGGCGAGGGCGGGCACGAGCTGGATGCGTTGTGGGGACAGGAATGCGATGCGGAAGAAGGAATGGCGTGTTTTTCCCGGCTTGGCTATGCGCGGCCCGCGGATGCGTGGGGGCAGCTCGAGCGTTTGCGGACATCGGGACGCTACCGGCAGTTGCCGGCGAGCAACCGTGAACGGCTCGACGCGGTCGGTCCGCAGTTGATCGCGGCAGCGGCCGGTTTGCCGGAAGCGGACGCCGCTTTTTCCCGCGGTCTCGATTTTCTCGAAACGATCAGCCGGCGCGGCGCCTACCTGGCGTTTTTGCAGCAATATCCACAGGCGCTTGCGAAGGTGGCGCAACTGATCGGTTCATCGTCGTGGGCCGCCGAATACTTGAAGCGCTATCCGCTTTTACTCGATGAAATCCTCGATCCGGGACTGCTCGATACGGCGACCGGTTGGCAGGCATTCTGGCAGGCGTTCCGTTCCGACCTCGAGCGGCAGTTGGCCGAAGGGAACGGCGACGTCGAGCGGGAAATGGATATCCTGCGCGAGGCGCACCATGCCCAGGTGTTCCGGCTGCTGGCGCAGGACCTTGCCGGTCTGCATACGGTCGAGCGGATTTCGGATCATCTCACCGAGTTGGCCGATGTGATGCTGGCAGCGGCGATCCGCCTGGCGTGGAAGCGGATTGCCGGGCGTCACCGGGAAGCGCCACGATTCGCCGCGATCGGTTATGGCAAGCTCGGCGGCAAGGAGTTGGGCTATGCCTCGGACCTCGATCTGGTTTTTCTATACGACGACGATGCTCCGGAGGCCGAGGAAAACTATGCCAAGCTGGCGCGACGCGTCAATACCTGGCTTTCCAGCCAGACGGCTTCCGGAATTCTGTTCGAAACCGATCTGCGCCTGCGGCCGAACGGCGAGGCGGGGTTGCTTGCCGTTTCCGTCGCCGCGTTCCGCGAATACGAACTGCATCACGCCTGGGTCTGGGAGCATCAGGCGCTGACGAGGGCGCGCTTTTGTGTTGGCGATGCCGCCATTGGCGAGCGCTTCGAAGCGATTCGCCGGGAGATTCTGTGCGCCGTGCGCGATCCCGAAGAATTGAAGGACAAGATTCTGGAAATGCGGCGCAAAATGCTCGATACCCATGCGTCGGAGGTTTCCGCCAGGACGCCGGAGTCTTTCGATCTGAAGCAGGACACCGGGGGCATTATCGATGTCGAATTCATCGTTCAGTATCTTGTGCTCGCGCATGCGCACGCTCATCCCGAACTATGCGGAAATCTCGGCAATATCGCGCTGTTGCGCATCGCGGCCGAACTCGGTTTGATTGCCGAGGAAGAGAGCGGGCCGGCGCGGGAGGCGTACCGTGAGTACCGCCGCTTGCAACACCGCAACCAGTTGAACGCTCAACCAAAGGCGCCTATTGCTCGCGCTGGTGTTGCCGCGCACATCGCTGCCGTGGAGCGGCTGTGGCAGAGTGTTTTCGGGAGATGTGCCTGACTTTTGCCTGATTTTTCGCCGTCGGTTGTTCGACTTTAAACGGGATTCCGGGTCGGAGGTCAGTATTCGACCCGGTTTCTGCCCTTGTTTTTCGCCCGATACAGGGCCTTGTCGGCGTTGTCGATAACCTGTTCCAGAGTGCCCGCGGTTTCGGACTGGGCGGCCACTCCCAGGCTGATCGTGATTTTGATCGTTTGGCCCAGATACGAAAATTCGGATTCGGCGATTTCCTTTCGGATGCGCTCGGCAAGGCGTGCCGAGGAAAGGAGCGGCGAGTGGGCGACGAAGATGACGAATTCCTCTCCTCCGTAGCGGGCAAGAAGATCGTAGGGACGCACGACGTCTTGCACTTTTTTGACCACCTCTTTGAGAATGACGTCTCCGGCACTGTGGCCGTAGGTGTCGTTGACCGATTTGAAATAGTCCAGATCGAACATGATGATGCATTTCGGTTTCGGGTTGTCGCTGGGCTGCGCAAACTCCTTTCCGGCATGCTCTGTAAAGTAGTGGCGGTTGTAGGCTCCGGTCAGTTCGTCGGTAAAAGCGAGTTTTTCCAGTTTATTGAGCAGGGTGACCGTGTGTTTCAGTTCGCGTAAATCGCGCGTGTAGCCGGCGACGATGTATTTGTCGCCGCGTTTGACGCGGACGAGGGTGATTTCGGCAGGAACCGGCTCACCGTTCAGTTTCTGGTGCATCCATTCAAAACGGGCGCGGCCGGTCGAAAACGCTTCATTGATTTTTTCCTGGGCCTTTTCGCTCGACAGTCTGCCATCGGGTTGATACTGCGGCGAAAGTTCGAAGAAGCGGTCCAGATATTCCTGTTTGTTCGTGAGTTCGAAAAGATTGACTGCTTCCTGATTGCAGTCGATGTTGTGGCAGTTTTCGTCCCAGAAGTTGCTGCACAACGGAGTTGCATCGAGCATGATCC
>JAVBTC010000056.1:0-6097 GCA_031556405.1 Rhodocyclaceae bacterium | reverse complement strand
AGGTGTGGCGTGAGAAAAGGCGTGGGGGGCACGGGGGAGGGCGCGGGAGAGGGTTCTTGCCGCACGACTGCTTCCATTCCGGGAGCGGGAGGCGATGCGGGTTTCGCGGCGGGCGGTACGCCCAGACTGCCCGTGATGGCGGCGCGAGAGGGGGTTCCAGGGCTTTCAGGACTTTCGCCACCGGAAGGCGCGGCGGAACGAGCCTCGGGGTATGCGGAGGGTTGTGCCGCCATTTCCGCAATGCTTTCCCTTTCGAGCGCAGCCGCTTTTTCCTGCATTTTTTCTGCTGCCGTGGCAGGAGGCTCCGCGGCAGGCGTCGGCGTTTCCTCCGGCTTCATGATGACGATGTCGCGTTCGGACAGTGCCGGAGACAGCGTGTTTTCCCGGGGCGCCTGCAGTACGACTCCAACCGCGATCCCCATGAAGACGCTGGCGGCGACCGCCTGCCCGAGATGGCCGCGCGTCTCGCCGTCGCCGAGAAGCCAGCGCGAGAAACGTTCGAGAATGGAATGTTTTCTCACGCTTTCCGAAGCCGCCACGGTTTTTTGCGTTTTCGGAAGATCGGCAACGGTAATGGCGTCAGTCACGGCCTCGGCGCGCGCCTTGCGGACTTCCGCCGCGCGCTCGGCGGCGGCGCGCAGGATGGCGGTATCCAGCGCCGGGCCGGGTTCCGGCTGTTGCAGTTCGCGGGCGGCCTGCAACAGCGGCTGCCCGGTATCCGCCGCGTCGTCTGCGGCGAGGGACGGGGAGGAATGGACGGGCGGTTTCATGACGGCGCTTTCAATTCCAGTTCCACGAATTCCGGTGTTTTTGTCGGCGCCAGGGAGACAAGGCGCTGCCGCAGCTTGGCGAGCGCATAGCGGTAGCGGCTCTTGATCGCTTCGAGCGGAGTCTCGGTCAGCGCGGCGATTTCGACGAGTTCCATGCCGGCGTGCGCGCGCAGCAGGAATACTTCGCGCTGAGGCAGCGGCAGCGTTTCCAGCGCGGCGGCGATCTGTTGCAGTTGCTCGGAACGCAGCGCCAGCGTTTCGGGCGTTTCGGCTGCACCGCTTCCATGCTCGTCGAGCGGCGTATGCTCGGTTTCGTCGAACGCTTCGTTTTTCATTGCGGCGCTTTCATGCCGGCGCCACTGGTCGATCAGGCGGTGGCGGGCGATCTGGTACAGCCAGGTTCTGAAGCGGGCGCGGCCGTCGGGCATGGCATCGCTGCGGATCAGCGCGAGCCAGGTTTCCTGGAAAATCTCGTCGGTCTGCGCCGCGCTGGAACACAGGCCGTGGATGAAGCGGTAAAGCCCGGTGCGGTGGCGCCGGTAGAGTTCCGCGAACGCCTCTTCGTCGCCTTCGCGGTAGCGCGCGAGCAGCGCCTCGTCGCTCTCGGTGCTCTCGGCGGCGGGGGAGGATGTGGCGGAGGCGTCGGCGCTGAATGACATCGCCACATTCTACCGTAGCCGGCGACAGGGCGGCCCATGGATGTTCTTTGTCGGGACCTTCGCCTGGAAATGGACAAACGGCAGGAATTGAAAAAATTGGAAAAGCGGCGGAGATTGTTTTTGCGGATCCGGGTTCTCCGTCATTCCCGCGCAGGCGGGAATCCAGAAAACGTCCCATCCACTAAAAATTGCCTTCGATAGCAAAAGACGCCTTCTGGATCCCCGCCTGCGCGGTAATGACGAGGCGTTTTACCGCCAAATGGAGATGGAACGCTCCATATAAAAAATCATGTACCAAGAAAATGCGAACGGTTTCGCGGGAAGGAAAGCGCGCATTCCGGGAAAATCCGCCGCGCCTTGCCTGTCCCGCGTTTTTCATGGCATTGCTCTGCTTAGTTCCGTTCCGGCGCCTTCGTCTGCAGGCTCTTCGCCAGATCGACCAGTTGCACGAATTCCGCGCGCAGGCCGAAGCGGTCCGTGCCCTTGGCATCCTGGGCCAGTTCGGCGACATCGGCGAGGCTGAATTTGCCGGTGTACTTGCCGTTCTTCAGAATCTGCCCGTAGGCGGCCACGGCGGCGGCGAAGCGGAAATCGTCGCTGGCTGCTTTGACCGAAGGCTTGACCTGGCTTGCCTTGAGCGGGAATTCCATCAGCTTACTCCGTTCCGCGCCCGGATCCTTGTAGCGGATGCGCAGCAGCGCCAGTTCGTCGGAACGCGTATCCCTGGCGGCGTGCGCCGATTGATAGCGCAGGGGTTCGAGCCAGCCTTTTTCGCCCTTCGGAACGATCTCGTAAAGCGCCGTGACGGTGTGGCCGGAACCGATTTCACCGGCGTCGACCTTGTCGTTGGAGAAATCCTCGCGTTTCAGCGCGCGGTTTTCATAACCGATCAGGCGGTATTCGCTGACTTTTTCCGGGTTGAACTCGACTTGCAGCTTGACATCGCGGGCGACGACCGAAAGCGTCGAACTCAACTGCTCGACCAGCACCTTGCGCGCTTCGCGCAGCGTGTCGATGTAGGAATAGTTGCCGTCGCCGGCGTCGGCCAGTTGTTCCATCAGGCGTTCGTTGTAGTTGTCGACGCCGAAGCCGAGCGTCGTCAGCGACACGCCGCCTTTCCGTTTCTCGGCGACTATCTCCTTCAACTGTTCGAAGTTGGTGATGCCGACGTTGAAATCGCCGTCGGTGGAAAGCAGGATGCGGTTGATGCCGTTGGAGATGAATCCCTGCTGTGCCATCTGGTAGGCCAGGACGATACCCGAGGCGCCGGCGGTGCTGCCGCCTGCCCGCAACTGCTCGATTGCCGCGGTGATTTTCGCCTTTTCGCTGCCGGAGGTCGGGTCCAGCACGACCTGGGTGCCGCTGGCGTAGGTGACGAGCGATACCTTGTCCTGCGGGCGCAGTTGATCGACGAGCAGTTTCAGCGTGCTCTTGACCAGCGGCAGCCCTTCGGGGCGGTTCATCGAACCGGAAACGTCGACCAGGAACACCAGGTTGGCCGGCGGCAGGCTTTCCACGGCGGTATCGGAAGCCTTGATGCCGATGCGGATCAGCCTGGTATGCGCGTTCCACGGGCTCGGCGCGATTTCGGTGGTGACGCCGAACGGCGGCAGCGTACCGTTGACCGGCGTCGGCAGCGTGTACTGATACGGGAAATAGTTGATCAGTTCCTCGACGCGCACCGCGCCGTGCGGCGGCAATTGCCCGCGGTTGAGAAAACGCCGGACGTTGGCGTAGGCGCCGGTGTCCACGTCAATGCTGAACGTCGACACGGGATCGCTGGCGACGAGCTTGATTTCGCTCTCCGGCAGCGTTTCGTACTGTTCGCGCGGCACATCCTGGTAATACGTCGGCGGGCTGGGTTCGGGCGCGATTCTCATGCTTGCGACAGGCGCCATTTTTATTTGGTCCCGCGCGTATTCCTGTTGCGGATGCGGTAGAACCGCCCGCGTCTCAGGTTTCGCCGGGAGAGGGGACGAGGCGCCCACCATGATTTCCTTTTCTTTCATTTTTTCTTCGGCGACGGAAGTTTGTTCCTGCTGGCGCTGGGCGCTGGCGCGAGTGTCCTGCGCGGCGGAAGACGAGGGAGAGTCCGAGGACGGCGTGCTGCATCCGCTCAGGGACATAAACAGCGCCAGCAGCAGCGAGAAAAAGGCGGACAGCGCGGAACGGAACGACAAAAAAACCGTGCCGGGCGTACGATGCGGGATATTCATGAAATCCTCCAGGTCGATGAGTAGAAAGGCAACGGCGGTTCGGAAACGGGTTTGCATGCGATTTTTCAGCGCCGCCATTGCTTGCATGGAGGTAGACGCAAAGAAAAGGCGATCCGGGTTAAATTGAAATAATTCCATTTTATATATGAATAATATGTTCCTACTGTAGTGGTATATACGAATGAATTGTTTTTTATAATTGGAATTTTTCCATGATCCCGGCTTCGTCTGAAACCCCGCCCATGGTGAGCGCCGTATGACCCATACGCCGTTGCACCGGCAATTGTTCACGATCAAGCCGCGCGACGTTCCGCTGCGCGTGGCCGCGCGCAACACGGTGGCGATGCTGCTGCCGCTCATCGTCGGCGCCTGGTTCGGACGACTCGATATCGGATTGGGCATCGCCACCGGCGCACTGAACACGATGTTCGCCGACCAGCCGGGCCCCTACCGGCTGCGCATGAAGCGGATGTCGCTCATCGCGCTTGCCGCCAGCCTCGCCACCTTTTCCGGTTTCCTGCTCGCCGACAACGAAGGCGGGCTGCTGATCGCCACCCTCGTCTTCAGCTTCGCCGGCGGCATGCTCGTCGCCCTCGGCCCCGAAGGGGCGAGGGCGGGAATGACGAGCATGATTCTGCTGGTGCTCACGGCGGGCACCAGTGCTGGGCACCCGGTATCCTGGGCCGAGGCGGGCGCGGCGGCGGCGCTGATTTTCGCCGGCGGCCTGTTGCAGATGCTGTTTGCCGTCGCCGCCTGGCCGTTGCAGCGCTATTACCCCGAACGCCGGGGATTGGCCGATGTCTGCCGGCAACTGGCGCAATACGCCCGGCAATCGATGCGGCGGCGGCATGAAGAGGACGCCTCGCTGGCGCCGCCGGCCACGCAGGCGCTGGTGGATGTGCAACTGCTGCTCTACGGCGAGCATTCGGCGCGCGGCGCCGTGATCGAATCCTTTCGCGTGTTGGCCGAAGAGCTTGAACGGGTGCGCATCGAACTCATGGCGCTGGCGGACCTGCATTCGCTGCTGCCGCCGCGCTCGCGTGACCGGGCGCTGGTGCGCGCGCTGGCGCACAGCACGGCGCGGGTACTGCGCCGAGTCGGCGAGGCCGTGGCGAACGACGGCGGCACGGAATCGGCGCAACAGGCGCTGCGGCTGTTCGACGGCACGCATGCGGCACTGGCGGCGCTGGTGGCTGAAGGAAAAACGGAAACGGGCATGAAACCCGATATGGATGCGGACGTGGCGCGCCGTCGCGTCATCGCGCTGGCGCGCGCCACCGACCTCGGCGGACAACTGCGCGCATTGCTGCGCCACGTCGAGGCCATCGGCAGCCGTGGCGTGCTGCGCCGCGCCGAACACGAGGAAAGCCTGCCGCAGAGCCTCCAGTCCGGCGGCGCCTGGCCGATCCTGCGCGCCAATCTCACCCTCTCCTCGGTCGCCTGCCGCCATGCGCTGCGCTGCGCGTTCTGCCTGACGCTGGCGGTGGCGTGCGAACGCCTGAGCGGCCTCGAACACGCCTACTGGATCCCGATGACCGCCGCCATCGTGTTGAAGCCGGATTTCGGCGCCACGATCAATTTCAGCCTCTGGCGCATCGGCGGCACCCTGGCCGGCCTCGTGTTCGTGACCTTCCTGACGCACTATTTTTTCGATGGGCTGGCAGGACACCTTTTCCTGCTCGCGATGCTCGTTTTCGCCTTCCGCATCCTGACCACGCGCCATTACGGCATTGGCGTTCTCTGCCTGACCGGCGCCGTCGTTATCCTGCTTTCGTTCTACGGCATCGCCCCGGGCGCGGTGATCGGCGAGCGCGCCCTGTCCACGCTGCTCGGCAGCCTGCTGGGGCTTGGCATCTATGCCGCGTGGCCGAGTTGGGAACACACGCGGGTGCGCGAATTCCTGGCGAAACTGCTCGAAGCCTATCGCGATTATTTCGTCACGCTGGCGGAGAGCGACATTTCCGCGCGGCACGAGGCGCGCGTCGCCGCCCGCACCGCGCGCACCAACGCACAGGCCTCGCTCGACCGCCTGCGCAACGAACCATCGCGCGATGCACGGTTGCCGCTGCTGGCCGAAGGCATTCTCGCCAACGCCAACCGCCTCGTGCGTTCCGCGATGCTGCTCGAAGCGGCGTTGCAGAACGAGAACGCGCGCGGTATTCCGTGCGCGGGGAATTTCCGCCTCTTCGCCGCGGAAGCCGGCAACGCGCTTTCCGCGCTCGCCGACGGCGTGCGCGGCGGAGCGATGCCGCGCGTCGATGACCTGCGCCCGACCGAGCGGAAATTCGCCGAAGAAATGGAAAATTACCTGCGCCGCCAGGAGGAGGCACAAAAAGAAACGCAAAAGGAAGCACAAGAAAAGGCAGCGAAAGAAAAGATCGCGGCCGATGCCGTGCTGGCAGGCGTATTGACGGAAACCTGCGACCGCGTCACGAATGCGGTCAACACCATC
>JAVBTC010000158.1:0-6372 GCA_031556405.1 Rhodocyclaceae bacterium | reverse complement strand
CTTCTCGTGCCGTTCCGTTGATCCAGACGGTACGCCTGCCGGAACTGCTGACGGCAATGCCATTGACGGTATAACTTTCCGGAGACGATGGGATTTCATGGTTGCCGCCTTCTTGCCGCGCATGCTGCCGTTCGATCTCCTGGCGCTGTGCCGGACTGAAAAAAAGGCGGCCCGATCCGGCATGCCGCGGGGCCGTCGCTTCGCTCCGTCGGGCTTCCGTTTGCGAGATGGCCGTGGCGGGGTATGAAAACCAGCAGACGAGAAAGAAAGGGGTGAAGGAGTGAAGGAATGTCGGCATGTCACGGTTCCGGTACGAAAACGGTCCAGTCGAAGACGCACTCGGCGACAGGATTGGCGGCGGAGAGGGTGACGGAGGAGGTGGCATTTTCATTGTCTTCGCGGTTACCGCCAGTTTCTTCTCCGGCCGTTTTCTCCACGAGCGGAGATACGGCGCTGCGGCGCAGGGAGCAACTGCGCGCGCGTGCCAATGCCGGTGCCTGTTGCCGTATGGCCGCGAGCAGATGAGGGATTTCGCCGTCGTGCAGCAGATGGAGTTTGAACTTCAATCGGCTTCGGTTTTCCGTGTAGCCGGGGACTTT
This sequence comes from Rhodocyclaceae bacterium, assembly GCA_031556405.1. Taxonomy (GTDB): domain Bacteria; phylum Pseudomonadota; class Gammaproteobacteria; order Burkholderiales; family Rhodocyclaceae; genus WQZF01. Next base: position 5,773 of record JAVBTC010000158.1, on the reverse strand, counting down.
TTCCCGCGTCATTGTTGCTTCTACCGGAGAGATGGCATTCGGAGGCAGAAGCTCGTATTGGGCGTCGAGAACGGTGGCGCCGGAAAAGAGGGTGTCCAGAAACTCGCTCGCCCCCCGACTTTCCCCGTCAATCATTCCGCGCCGCGATAATTCGTCGAAAAGCAGAACGCGTTCGTTCTGCTCTTTTTCTTCCGCGGGAGCGTGTTCGAGCCGGGCCATGTTCTGGCTCCTTGCGGTCAGAGCGCCATGCAGTCGCTGTTCGGCCTGGTTGTGCAGGTACTGAGCGCCGCCGGCCAGGGCACCGGTGAGCGCCATCAAAACCGCCGCGAGCAACCGGGCGCGCGATGGCGTGAGGACGCTCTTGTGTGGGGACGACGTGGAGCGGATCACGATGTGCCTTCCACGGTACGGGTCAGGCGCAGGCGGAAATAGTGCTCCGCTGCCGGCGTCGCGAGTATCTGGACGCGCATTCCGGGCAGCGCCCTGAGACGGTTGGTGAAGTGCGTCAGCGACTGGGACACCGTTTGTGTCCTCGTTCGTGTTGCCGTTTCCGAAAGTACTTCGCTCGGGCGGATATGGCCGGAGATAGTTGCCTGCTGCGCGGATTCCATGCCGCCGTCGGCGGGAGTGCTGTTTTCCCACTCGATGGCATCGATCTCGACGGCGGTTTCGTCATTCAATACCTGCACCAGATCGTCAAGAAAATCCTCCGGCGTCAGCGGCGCGCGGGCCAGTTCGCGGTAGCGGGCGGTCAGCGGGAACAGGCTTTCTGCGGCGATGGGCAACGGCATGAAAGCGGCGCTGATTTCCTCGTAGCGTTGCGCCGCTTGCGCGGCTTCCCGTGCGATCGCCTCGGTCTTCCGGTCAATGGCGGAAGCGGTGTAGTACTGCACTGCCGCGAATGCCAGGCAGCAAGCGACCCAGACCGCGACACACGCGTTCAGCAGGCGTCGTTCGCGGCGCAGACGCCGGAATTGCGACAGTGTCGTATCGGAAAACCGGGCGCGCGGCGGCTTGTGCGCCAGGAGCCGCAAATGGAAATCGTCGGCGCGCGAGGAATGCGGTGCTGGAATCCGGTAATGCGCGGCGCATTCCGTGATGTCGAGAAAATGATGACGGATGCCGTCACCGTCACGCATGACTCCGGTCAGGGCGGTGAAATCGCCGGGATGCGCAAGGATGAAGATTTCCAGCGTTTTTTCCCGAGGCAGCAGCCGTTGGCTCGTCAGGTAGTGTCGCAGCGTCAGCGTTTCGTCCGCCAGACGCTGTGCCAGGACGGGCGAAAGCCGGAATGGCGGCGTGGTGGACGGCATTTCCGGGTTTTTCTCGCTGCTTTCCGTTAAAGGGGTAAGACGGGAAAATCGCAGGCGGCCGTTTTCACAATAGGTCTGGCGCAGGCTTTCATCCTGGAGGCTGAGCAACAGGCAATGTTCGGCGCCGGTCGTGATGGCGAATGCCGACAATAAGTCCGGTGCCAGTAGCGGGGGAGAATAGATGCCCGCCAGGCAGGCTCCGGCGCTGCGGAGGAGGTTGAGCCATGGGGTCAGTGCCGCGGAAGGCAAAAGCGCGGCGAAAAGCAGGCGTTCGTCCATGCGCCGCCCTTTTTCATAGCCGACCGGAATTGCGAGGGCCAGCGCTGCCGCGTCGAACATCCGCGCGCATTTGCGTTCGAGCACCGTGCGACGCTCGCGTCCCCGCAGGAAGGGGATCGTTTCGGATTGAAAGTGTTCGTCGCTCAGATCGACCAGAAGATGGAAGGCGCTGTCGCGGTTACGGTCGAGACAGGCGGAGAAAGCGGCCAGGCCTTCGGGGGAATGGGGGAATTCTCCTGCATCTTCGAGCACGCCCCGAAACCAGCCGCGGAAGACATGGCGGCGCCGGACGAGGACGCGAAGCGACCGTGCGCTCAGAGACAGAAAGTAGTGGCGCATCGTCAGAAGCGGATTCCGGCAATTGCGTCATAGACGGGGCCGATGACGGAAAGCATGATCCAGCCGAGGATCAGGCCAAGTGCCACGATCAGTACCGGTCCCGCCATCGTCTGCATTTTTTCCATCGCGTCGCTGGCGTCGCGGTCGTAGAAATAGCGGACATTGCGCAGGGCCTCGTCGAGCGCGCCGGTGTTCTCGCCAACCTTCAGCATCCGGATCACCAGCGGCGGAAACAGGTTCGTATGCTGAAACGCGGCAGCGATGCCGCATCCGTCGGCGATCATCGTTTCGACCTCCTCGAGCGCGCTACGGATCGTGAGGCTGCCGACGATGTTTTGCGTCACGCGTACCGCTTCCAGAACCGGGATGCCGGAAGCGTAGAGCAGGGCGAAAACGCCGGCAAAGCGGGAAAAAATGATTTTCTTTTTAACGGCGCCGAGCAGCGGGACGCGCAGTGTCATGCGGTCGAACATCCGCCGCGCGCCTGCATCGAGGCGCAGCGCCGCCGCGACGCAGAAGCATGCAAGCAGCGGAACACCGAACAGGAACGGCCAATAGCGCCGCAACAGGTCGGAAACGAAGAACAGCACCCGCGCGGACAAGGGCAGCGTCTGGCCCATGTTTTTCAGAAAGACCTGGAGCTGCGGCACCAGATAAAACAACAGAAAAAGCGTCGCGCCGAGGACCAGGATGCCGCTGAAAACCGGGTAGAGAAGGCCCTTTTTCGTTTGCGCGGCGAGTTCGTCTTCCCGTTTCAGCGCCGCGCCGAGATTTTCCAGTACTTCCGGCAGGCGTCCGCTCACTTCCCCGGCATGGATCAGATTGACGAACACGGGATCGAACGCCGCCCCGCGCCGTTGCAGCGCTTGCGACAGTGTCTGTCCGGCCTCGAGCGCTTCGATCAGATGGCCGATGACATCGCGGAAGCCGGGATGATCCGTCGAATCGCGCAGGTCGACCAATGCTTCGCGAATCGGCACGCCGGCACGGAGCAATTGTTCGAGATGAAAGCAGAAATCGATCCGTTCGCGCCGTGGCATCCGTATCGACGGAAAATGCCGTTTCGGGGAGAAAGCAAAAGCGTGACGGGAGACCGGGGCGGCGGAGACGAGATCGAACCCGGTCCGTTTCAGGCGTATTTCGAGGTCGGCTGGATCGAGCGCTTCCAATAGTCCGGAGCAATGGCGTCCGTCGGCATCGATCGCTTTATAACGATAATGTTCCATCCTATCTCCTCTCCCCCGCCGGAAACGGTGCGCAATACCGGAACCATGGAATGCCTCGCGTTATCCGACTGAAAACTGTTTTTCTAATTAATAATAATTTGTGCGTAAAACTCAATACAATAAACAAAGTTCATTTTTCTATAAATTGGAATTTCAGCAGTACCCACTCAAGTCCACTACCCGCCCCAACTCCTCCAGCGATGTTGTCCCTTCATATACGTGTGCCATTCCATTTTCGGCCAGTGAGCGAAAGTCCCGTGCGCGTGCTGTCCTCAGGATGTCGTGCGGGGTGGCGCGGCGGGCGAACAAGGCATTGATTTCGTCGTCGATGCGGAGCAGTTCCATCACTGCCACACGGCCGCGATAACCCTGAAAATCGCAGTGTTCGCACCCGGTACCGGCACGGTAAAGGTGAGTCGGCATGGAAGCGTGGCCGAGGCGTTGCATCGGGAGCGATTCTTCCTCGCCGGGAGGATATGCTTTTCGGCAGTGAGGGCAGAGCCGGCGCAGCAGCCGCTGCGCGACGATACCGACGATATTTCCGGTGAGAATGTCGGGAGGAATGCCGAGATCGAGCAGGCGGGGAATGGCGCCGAGTGCCGAATTGGTATGCAGGGTGGCGTATACCTGATGCCCGGTCATCGCGGCGCGAAACGCCATTTCGGCGGTTTCGGGATCGCGGATTTCGCCGATCAGGATCACATCGGGATCCTGTCGCAGGATGGCGCGCACGCCCTCGGCAAAACCGAATTTGACGTCGCCGACCGAAGTCTGGCGTATCCACGGCATCGGGTATTCGACCGGGTCCTCGAGCGTCATGATGTTGATGCATTCGCTGGCGATGTGGCCGAGCAGGGAATACAGCGTCGTCGTTTTGCCGCTGCCGGTGGGACCGGTGACCAGAATCAATCCTTCGGGCCGGGTGACGAGGCGCTGCAATTCGCGCAGTTCGCCCTCGGGCAGGCCGAGTCCGGTAAGCGGCACGATGCCTTTTTGCCGGTCGAGGATGCGTAGCGCCATGTTCTCGCCGTGAATCGTCGGCAGCGCGGAAACGCGGAAATCGATGGGACGGCCATTGACCGAAAGCGAAATATGCCCGTCCTGGGCGGTGCGCGTTTCGGCGATATCCATTCCGCTCATGACTTTGATCCGTACCGCCAGCGCCGGCCAATGGGAGTGATGCAGCGTGCGCACCAGCCGCAACATGCCGTCGATACGATAGCGGATGCGCAGAAAACCGGCTTCGGGTTCGAAATGGATATCGGAGGCTTCGCGTTTTACCGCATCGGTCAGTAATGCGTCGACCAGGCGTACGACGGGATGGTCGTACTCTTCCGGCATGGCCTGGGCATGTCGTTCCCGGGCCGTTCCGGTTTCGATTTCGCGCAGAATGCCGTCGATCGACAATTCATGTCCGTAATGCCGGTCGATCGCTTCATCGATTTCGGTGTCGCCGGCCAGCAAGACTTCCAGGATGACGGGTATTCCCGTTTGTGCCGCGACGTGGGCGCGGATCTTGTCCTGTGCGACGATATCCCCGCTGTCGGCCATTGCCACGGTAAGCAGCGACGGTTGTCCATCCGCCGGGGCGGGACGATAACGGAGCGGCAGCAGGCGGTGCCGTCTGGCCAGTTCACGCGGCACCAGGGAAAGCGCGGTGCCGTCGACCAGCGCCCGGACCGGATCGATGCTCCGCTGTCCCAGGGTTTCGGACAGCGCCTCGCGCAGTACCGCCTCCGGCACGAACCCCAGCAGGGTCAGCAGGCGGCCCAAAGGTTGCGGATGCCTTTGCTGTTCGAGCAGAGCAATGCGCAACTGGTCCGGGGAAATCAGGCCCTTTTCGATCAGGGTTTGTCCCAGCGGACGTGGCCGGAGAAGCGGGGCGTTCATGAAAAAGTCCGAAACGACGGAATGAATGGCAGAGGATCAATCGTCCGGCGTCTCGGATTGCAGTTCATCAAGCCGATGCTTGACCCGTTCCACGGCGAAAGCCGCCCGGCCTTCCGTCTGCACCTGATGCAGGGCGAGCTCGTAATAGCGTCGCGCCAGCCGGGGGTGGTGCAGATGATCGAGCCCCACGGCCAGGTTGAAGGTGTAGTCCGGATTCCCGGGGTCGGCGCGATGGGCGCGGAAGTAGGCTTCCTGGGCTTCCGCCCAACGCTCCTGGCGTGCCAGCGTGTTGCCGAGAACGAAATGCAGCGCTCCGGCATCGGGCTGGTCGGCAAGCAGGGTTTTCATTTCGCTTTCCACGGCGACGGGATCGCCGCTTTTCGTCAGCGCGACCATGCCGGCGAGCGCCACGGCATTCCTTGGGTCCGCTGTGAGCGTTTGCCGAAAATAAGTTGCTGCTTCCTCACTTGCGCCCCGCCGCAGCGCCGACACGGCAAGACCGAGCGTGGCATCGGTATCTTCCGGGTTTTGCTGCAGGATCCGGCGGTAAGCCTGTTCCGCGCGTTCCGTCCGTCCTTGTCGTAGCGCCTCGTAAGCGCGGATCAGTATTGGATCGGAGAGGGAGGTGTCGGCTTCGGATGAGCGAAGTGCGGGTTCCATCGTCGCCAGTGACGTTGTTGTATGTGATGGGGCAGTTGCAGTCGCTCCCTTTTTCGCTGCCGTATC
>JAVBTC010000147.1:0-3494 GCA_031556405.1 Rhodocyclaceae bacterium | reverse complement strand
TCTGCCGCCCTCCGTACTTGCGGAGGTCGCTGAAGCTTCCTGTCCGCTATCCCCTGTCCCCTTACCCCTGTCCCCTTTCCCCTTTCCCCGGTCCCCTTCCCCCTTCCCCAATCACCCGCCGCAGACTCTTCCAATGCTCGTCTATCCCCAGTTCGACCCGATTGCCCTCTCCATCCCGACGCCGCTCGGCACCCTTTCCGTGCATTGGTACGGGCTGATGTATCTGGCCGCGTTCACGCAGTTCTGGTTTCTCGGACGCTGGCGCATCAACCATGGTCACGCGCCCGGCTGGACGGTGGAAGCGCTGGACGACCTGCTCTTCTTCGGCGCCCTCGGCGTCATCGTCGGCGCGCGGCTCGGGCAGGTGCTGTTCTACGAACCCGGTTACTACTTCTCGCAACCGGCGGAAATCCTGGCGGTATGGAAAGGCGGCATGAGTTTCCACGGCGGGCTGATCGGCGTGCTGCTGGCGATGATCTGGTGCGCGCGCAAGCATGGCAAGGGCTGGTGGGAAACGACCGATTTCATCGCGCCGCTCGTGCCGCTCGGTCTCGCGTTCGGGCGGCTCGGCAATTTCATCAACGGCGAACTGTGGGGCCGCGCCGCCGATCCGTCGCTGCCGTGGGCGATGGTCGTCCCCCATGTCGATGCGCTGCCGCGCCATCCCTCGCAGCTCTACCAGGCGCTCGGCGAAGGCGTGCTGCTGTTTTTGCTGCTCTGGATCTACGCGCTTCGGCCGCGCCCGCTGGCGGCCGTTTCGGGCGCCTTTCTGATCGGCTACGGTTTTTTCCGTTTCTGCGCCGAATACTTCCGCACCCCGGATGCCGGGATCTTCGGTTTCTCTTACACCGTGAGCATGGGACAATGGCTGTCATTGCCGATGTTCATCGCCGGAATTGTCATCGTATTCTTCGCCTATCGTCATCAACGCCAAAATTCAATGTAAACAAGGAGTCTTCATGAAACGCCCGTTCAAAGTCCTCGGCATCCAGCAGATCGCCATCGGCGGCCCTTCGAAAGAGCGCCTCTCCAAACTCTGGGTCGACATGTTCGGCCTCGCGGTGACGGGCAATTTCGTCAGCGAGCGCGAAAACGTCGACGAAGACATCTGCGCGATGGGCAGCGGCCCGTTCAAGGTCGAAGTCGACCTGATGCAGCCGCTCGATCCGGAAAAAAAACCAGCGGTGCATGCAACGCCGCTCAACCACGTCGGCCTCTGGATCGACGACCTGCCGCGCGCCGTCGAATGGCTGTCCGCGCAGGGCGTGCGCTTCGCGCCGGGCGGGATCCGGAAAGGCGCGGCGGGTTACGACATCACGTTCCTGCACCCGAAGGGCAACGAGGAATTCCCGATCGGCGGCGAAGGCGTGCTGATCGAACTGGTGCAGGCGCCGCCGGAAGTGGCCGAGGCGTTTGCGCGGCTGGCGGGAAACTAAAAACCGGACTGAATAAATTTCCACCCGCCGGCATTCCTGGCGCAGGGGGAATCCAGAGTCGAATTCCAGATTTATATTAATTGTATATTGGCTACTGTAGCCATATATACACGATAATTATTTATTAATTAGAAAAGGAGTAAGGTTCCATGTGGCTAGTCACGCCCATCGGCTTTTTCAGCATCGCGCAAAAATCCGGCGACGAATTTTCCGGCACCCTGACGGTGCGCGCCCGGGTGCACAATGACCTGATAGCGCTCAGACAGCACTACCTGCCCTCGCTCGGCGAAATCCAGGAAAGTCACAATACCGACTATCGCTTCCACGCCACCGCGTCGCGGACCGATATCTCTTCCGCTTTCTCCCGCATCCTCGACACCCTGAACTACGACAACTTCAAGAATGAGGTGGACAAAAAACAGGGGCACAAACGCTCGACCCTCTATCACGAAGTGTCGGACATTCTTTACAAACTGCAGGCCGACCCTGCCTTCGCCGATTACGAGCACCGCCCGGCGGACGGCGGCGAGAGCGAGTAACCGCGAGTAAATCGGCGACAACATAAAAAACGGCGGCCCGGAAAAATCCGGGCCGCCGCTTTTTTTCACCGGAAACGCGGCGTCGAGCCGCCTTCCGTCTTACTTGTCCTTGCGGAACTTGTCGTGACAGCCTTTACAGGTCTCGCCGGTCTTGCCGAACTGCGTCTTGATCGCCTCGGCGTCGCCCGTTTCCGCGGCCTTGAGCAATTCGTTGGCGGCCTGGTTGAACGCGACGGCGACCTTCTTCACGTCTTCCTGATGCTGCGGCTGGAAGAACTCCGGCTTCACGCGGGTTTTTTCGCTTCCCGCATCCTTATCCGTACCCGGCCCGTACAACGCGCCCATACCGGAATTGGCGATACCCGCAATCGCGCGGGCAGCGGCCAGAACCTGATCCTTGTTGTAGGTCTTTGGCGCCTCGACCACCTGGGCCTTGATCTTGCCCATATTCCAGGCCATGAACTCGTAACCGGCCTTGCGGTACTTGATCATTTCCTCCGGCTTCAATTGCTGCTGCGCGATGGCAATGCTCGCGGTAGCGGAAAGAAGGGAAAGAACAAGCAGTCGAGTAGTGATTTTTTTCATGGGTTTTTCTCCATTTCAAGTTAAAAGCAGCTCCGGCCTTATGACCAGCCCTATCACGGCCTCTGCGGTCGCATCGTCCAATCGGAAAAGAGAAGGAAGCATGCCGGGAATTTCGCATGCGGCTCGACACGAAGGTAAAAGGAACCCGCGCACGCCATGCACATGACATCAACATTGCCGGAGCGGCCATTGTACGGTATCCTTGCATGCAGATCAAATTGGCGATACCCGGTATCTCAATAGGCACGCGAGTTTTCGTGCGCCCGCCGCAAGCGCCGGCCTGACGGGAAAGCATATAGTCATAAAATCGCACTCCCACTCCCCGCTGTCGCTCCCGACCTGTTTTGTGCTTAAATCCCGTCATGACCCCCTCTTCGGCACCGCTTCATTACCCCTTGCGCACCATCGCGCTGGTCGGCAAATACCATAGCCCCGATGTTGCCGAGTCCCTGCGGCTCCTGGCCAACCATCTGTGCAACCGCGGCGTCGCCGTGCTTCTGGAAGAAGAAACGGCGATGAACATCGGGAACTGCGATGCCGATCCCGACCTGAAATACTGCACCCGCGCCACGTTCGACGAAATCGGACGGCGCGCCGAGGTGGCGATCGTGCTCGGCGGCGACGGCACCATGCTGGGCGCGGCGCGCCGGCTGGCGCGCTACCAGGTGCCGCTGGTCGGCGTCAATCAGGGACGGCTCGGGTTCATGACCGATATCTCCCGCAAGGACATGCTTTCCTGCATGAGCGATCTGCTTGAAGGGAAGTTCACCGCCGAATACCGCGTCATGCTCGACGCCGAAATCCGGCGCGCCTCCGGAAACGGCGGCCAGAGAGGTAGCCAGAACGGCGGCGCGAATGACGGCGCCGCGCCGGAAACGGTGAATATCGTCCTCAACGACGTCGTCGTCGACAAAGGCGCCAGCGGCCGGATGAT
>JAVBTC010000073.1:0-8985 GCA_031556405.1 Rhodocyclaceae bacterium | reverse complement strand
GCGCAGATTGTCCAGCCGTACGTTGCCTCGCTGCCATGGCAGCAAATCCGCGATTTGCTCGAATTGCTTGGGAGTTAATTGCATAGCGTTCAGTTTGCTACATATCCTTCGTACTCGGCAATTAGTGTCAACAGACCCTAGGCCGGAACCAATTGTTCAGACCACCGGGGCATTGCCATTCACCCCGGCCCGTTGTTTCTCCGTCATTCCCGCACAGGCGGGAATCCAGGAAATTTTCCCTGCGCTCTTATGCAAGGACATCAGGTAACGTTCCCGGCAACGGGTTCAACCATCACAGACGCATCGTCCGAGCGACATGAGGCGCAAGGGTGATATTCGATCCGTTGTGTTCCCTCCTCTTCAATCCTGCCATACGACGATTCGTCCGCCGATTCGCCGGAACCGCGCCGGATGTGGGCCGATTTCCTTTGCAACGCATATTCTTCCGCATCCTGCGGCGGCCCCCAGAATGCCTCCAGCGTCGGTCCATCCTTCAGCCGCCGTTCGCGGAAAAGGAATTGCCACACTTCGTAAGGCCACACCTTGCGCCCGACGCGGTAATACCAGAGCGCGCCGTGGCGCACGCTTGCATCCTTCAGCGTCAGCAACCGCCACAGCACGCGGGGCCGCAACTGCATCGCGGCTTCTATCGCCTTGACCCACAGCAGCAGGCGCCATGGCGCCATGTGACGGGTTTCCAGCACCTGATGTTTGTAGTCCCATAAACGCCGATCGGGCTGTACGACGCGGCGCTCGGCGGCAAGACGGTAGAACGGCGTCCAGCGGTGCGGCGTGACGTAAATCAGTTGAACCTGGTCCGGGTCGCAGCGCAGCAATTGCCGCAGCCCATGCCAGAGGTCGCGGTCGCTTTCCTCCTCGAAACCGACCACCCAGGTCGCCAGCGAAAAAATCCCGTGCCGGCGCAGGAGCCGCACCGCTTCCTGATCCTGCGACAGCGAACCGCCCTTTTTGATCAGCGCCAGCGTTTCCGGATCGGGGTTTTCCATGCCGAGCAGAAAACGCTCGAATCCCGCGCGTTTGTACAGGTGCAGCCAGGCCGCGTCGCGCACGATGCTGTCGCTGCGCGTCGAACCGATCAGCGTGAGCGGCACTTTCTCGGCGATCAGCGCCATCAGGAATTCGCGCCAGGCCGTCGGCGAGGCATTGGGGAATTCGTCGGCGAAATTGATTACCTCGACACCGTGGACGCGGTGCAGCCAGGCGATCTCGGCGGCAAGACGGCGCGGGTCGCGATGCCGCCAGCGGGTCCAGAAGCCGCGCTGGCCGCAGTAATTGCATTGATGCGGACAGCCGCGGGAAAACTGCACCACCGCCGCGCGACGGCCTCCGCAATAGGTGTAGCGGGACAGATCGACGAGTTCCCAGCCGACGCGACAGGCGTCGAGATCGGCGATCGGCGCCGCGGCGGGAGCGGAAACGGGCTTGCCTTGCCAGCGGTAGGCGATACCGTCGATGCCGACGAGCGGCAGGCCCGAGCCGAGCGCCGCCAGAAGCCGCCGCGCTGTTTCCTCGCCTTCTCCGCGCACGATCACGTCGATCTGCGGCGCTTCTTCGAGCACTTCGCGCCAGTGGTAGGTGGGAAACACGCCGCCGTAGATCAGCCATGTCCGCGGCAGCACGGCGCGCAGTTGCCGGCTCAATTCGACGACGGTCGGATGCGCCGTGGTCGAACCGCTGTGACCGAACAGAATCGCATCCGGCGCGAATGCCCGCGCTTCGTCGACGATGGTGGCCAACGGCAGCGGGCCGAGTTCCGCATCCAGCAGGCGGACATGATGCCCGTCGTCGATGAGCGGCCCGCCGACGGCCAGAAGGCCGAGCGGCGGCAGATGATCCCCATCCGCCATGCGGCTGCCGATGGCGGTATGCGGCACGTTGATCAGCAGTACGCGCCAGGGAGTTGCTTGCGCCGCGCCGTGTCGGGTCATGATCGATTCTCCGTCGTTGATGATGAGAACAACGATAGAAGCAACCGATGAAGCGACGATGAGTCGATGGTGAAGTGAATGTGTGGAAAGTGAAATTGTGTTTTTTCTAAATATAAGTTAAATTTATATAAGCTACTGTATTCAGTTTTATACTAAAATTAATATACAAAATTGGAATATCTATCCACCGTGCCGCAGCAGAAAAAATTCCCCTCGATTTTTTTCGTCCCGGAAATCGCCGAAAATTGCCGAAAACGCTGCTGCTCCCGGCACATCCACAATTTTTTCGTCCTCTTCGCTCTTCGTCTTTTTGCGTTTCCTAAGCGATAATTGTGGGTTTCGAAAGTTTTTGCCCGGATTGCTTCGCCGTCTTTTCCGGTTCCGCCGGTTTTGTTTCCCGGCCTCGAATCATCGACACCCGCGCATACCAACGTAACCCTAGGAGAAACGAATGGTACGAACGACACGACTTGCAGCATCACTGAAACTGCGCCTGAAACTCACTGCCGCCGCTGGCGTTGCCGCATTGTCCCTGACCGCGCCGGCTGCCGCCGCCGACATCAAGCTCGGCGTCGCCGCCGCCCTCTCCGGCCCGGCGGCGCAATACGGCGCGATGATCAAGAACGGGTTTCAACTGGCCGCCGACGAAATCAATGCCGCCGGCGGCATCAACGGCAACAGGATCGTGCTCGTCATCGAAGACGAACAGGGCAAGAAGGAAGAAGCCATCAACGTCTTCAAGAAACTGATTTTCCAGGACAAAGTGCTGATGATCTTCGGCCCCACGCTCTCCAACAGCGCGCAGGCGTCGAACCCGATCGCGCAGCAGGGAAAAACGGTCGTCTTCGGCACCTCGAATACCGCCGACGGCATCACCGCGATCGGCGACTCCACCTTCCGCAACGCCATCGCCGAAGCCGACGTGCTGCCTGAAACGCTCCGGATCGCCGCCAGGCATACCGGCCTGAAGAAAGTCGCGGTGCTCTACGGCAATGATGACGTATTCACCAAGAGCGGCTACGACAACTTCAAGAAAGCCCTCGAAACACTGAAGATCCCGGTCACGACGACCGAAACCTACGCCAAGGGCGATGTGGACTTCAAGGCGCAACTGACCAAGATCAAATCCTCCAAGCCCGATGCGATCGTGCTTTCCGCGCTGATCGCCGAAGGCGCGCCGATCATGGTGCAGGCGCGCCAGCTCGGCATCGACCTGCCGTTCATCGGCGGCAACGGCATGAACTCGGTGAAGATCTTCGATCTGGCCAAGGACAAGTCGGACAATCTCTGGGTCGGCAGCCCGTGGTCGCTGGAAAACCAGAGCAAGGAAAACATCGCTTTCGTCAACTCGTTTAAGGCGAAATACAACGTCGCGCCCGACCAGTTCGCCGCCCAGACCTACGACGCGCTCCACATCGTCGCCCAGGCGCTGAAACAGGTGAAACTGACCGGCGACCTGGCCGCCGACCGCACCGCGCTGCGCAATGCGCTGCCGGCGGTGAAATGGAACGGCGTCACCGGCCCCTTTGCCTTCCGCCAGGTGCAAGGCAAGCGCGGCGCGCCCGGCGGCTACGATGCGCAGCAGACGCCGGTGGTCAGCGTGACGAAGAACGGTAAATACGTCATCGAAAAATAACCTGTAACCTCATAGGCAATCCCATATCGCTCCCTTTGCTCCCTCTTCCGCATGCGGAAGAGGGAGCGAATCCGGCGCCCCGCCGGAAACAGCGCCGCCGCTTATTTGCCGGTCGCTTCGTTCTCCCGATCCACCCCGGAATTTCATCGCTCCACGCCCCATGCTCGAACAACAACTTTTCAATGCCCTGTCGCTCGGCTGTGTTTACGCCCTGTTCGCACTCGGCTTCACGCTCATCTTCGGCATCCTCGGAGTCATCAATCTCTCGCACGGCGCCGTGTTCATGGTCGGCGCCTACGCCGCGCTGCAACTGGTGACGCATTTCGGATTGCCGCTGCCGCTGGCGCTGCTGTGCTCTTTCGTGATCAGCGGCGTGCTCGGCATGCTGATCGACACGCTGGTGCTGAAACCCCTGCGCAAACGCGACGCGCCGCACCTGATTCCGCTGATCGCCACGATCGGCGTCGCGATCATGCTCAACAGTGCCGCGCAGGGTATTTTCGGGGCCGACAACCTTTCCTTCCCCGACGGCACGCTGCCATTGGAAACCTTGACCTTTGCCGGCCTGCACGTCACGGCACTGGAACTGTTCATCATTTTCTTTTCGCTGGCGCTGATGGCCGTGCTGATCCTGGTGATCAAGAAAACGCAACTGGGCCGCGCGCTGCGCGCCATTGCCGAATCGCCCAAAGCCGCCTACCTGCTCGGCATCAATGTCGAAGGGCTGTTCCTGCTCACCTCCTTCGCCGCCGCCGGGCTGGGCGGCATCGCCGGCGTGCTGATCGGCCTTTCCTCGAACGCGGTGTATCCGCTGATGGGGCAGCCGATCTTGCATAGGGGCATCGCCGTCATCATTCTCGGCGGCATGGGCGACATCCGTGGCGCATTGATCGGCGGCATCTTCCTCGGTTTCGCCGAAGTGCTGTCGGTTGCCTATATCGGGTCCTCCACGCGCGACGCAATCGCGTTTGGACTGCTGTTCCTGATCCTGCTCGTGCGTCCGCAGGGCCTGTTCGGCAAGGTGCTGGAACGCAAGGCCTGAAGTAAAACCCGAAGGCGGGAAAGAAACAGGAAAAAACGGGGAAATCAAAAACGATGGAATGGTTCAACGAATTCTGGTCGGTCTACAGCAACCTGGTGCTCAACCTGGGCATCGGCGCGCTGCTTGCGCTGTCGATCTACCTCACATTGGCCTGCGGCATGCTGACGCTCGCCAACGCCGCCTTCATGGGTATCGGCGCCTACACTTCGGCGCTCCTGAGCATTCATTACGAACTCGCGTTTCCGCTCGTGCTGCTCGCCGGCATGGCGGCCCCGGCGGTCGTCGCCTTCCTCATCGGCAAGCCGACGCTGCGCCTTTCCGGCGTTTATCTGGCGATGGCGACGCTGGGCTTCGGCGAAGTGGTGCGGGTCGTGCTGCTCAACACCAAATGGTCGGGCGGCGCGCTGGGACTCTCCGACATCCCGCAACTGACGCAATGGTGGCACGTGCTGTTCGCCGTCCTGCTGGTCGTGGCATTGCTGTACCGCCTGCGCCGTTCCAGGGTGGGCCGCGCCTTCGAAGCGATCAAGGAAGACGAAATCGCCGCCGGGCTGATGGGAATCAACGTCGGCACCCACAAGATGTTCGCTTTCGTGCTCGGCGCGATGATCGCGGGGCTGGCCGGAGCGCTGAACGCGCACCTGACGTATTTCATCGGCCCGAACGAATACGGTTTCGACCGCGGCGTCGAAATTCTGACGATGGCGGTGCTCGGCGGCGTCAGCAACCTGATCGGACCGATCGTCGGCAGCTTCATCCTGACGCTCCTGCCCGAAGTGCTGCGCTCGCTCGGCAATTTCCGCCTCATCGTCAACGGACTGATCCTGGTGCTGATCGTCCTCTTTCTGCCCAAGGGCATCTGGGACCCGATGCGCATCCGGAGACTGCTGCGCTGGTTCGGAAAGACGCGGGAGGCGTAAGGACACAAGGATGCTGAAACTCACCTCGCTCTCGAAACGCTTCGGCGGTCTTTCCGTGCTCGAAGACGTCACCCTCACCGTGCCGCGCGGCGGCATCTACGGCTTGATCGGCCCCAACGGCGCCGGCAAGACCACCGTTTTCAACCTCATTACGGGGCTTCTGGCGCCCAGCGGCGGCAAAATCGCCTTCGAGGACAGAAGCCTGATCGGAAGGAAACCGCACGAAATCGCGCACCTGGGGATCGCGCGCACCTTTCAGAACATCCGCATTTTCAAGGAAATGACACTGCTCGAAAATGTCATGGTCGGCATGCACGAGCACATGAAATACGGCACCGCCGGCCTGATCTTCAACCTGCCCGGATTCCGCGCCGAGGAACGCCGCGCCCGCGAGCGGGCGCGCGAGCTGCTTTCCTGGGTGCGCCTGACGCACAAGGCCGACGACATCGCCGACAATCTTTCCTACGGCGACCAGCGCAAGCTCGAACTGGCGCGCGCGCTGGCGACCGAGGCAAAACTGCTGCTGCTCGACGAACCGGTGGCGGGAATGAACGGCGGCGAAAAAACCGAACTGATGAACGAAATCGAAAACATCCGCGCGCGCGGCTACACCATCTTCATGATCGAGCACGACATGCGCTTCGTCATGGGACTGTGCGAGCGCATCGCCGTCCTCAACTTCGGACGCGTCATCGCCGAAGGTCCGCCGGAAGCGATCAAGAGCAATCCGCAGGTGATCGAAGCCTACCTCGGCAAGGACGACGACGAAGACGAAGAGGTGGCCGCATGAGCGCCCTGCTGCGGGTCGAGGGACTGCGGATCGACTATGGCCATATCCAGGCCGTGCGCGGCATCGACTTCGAACTGAAGGAAGGCGAGATCACCACGCTGGTCGGCGCCAACGGCGCCGGCAAATCGACGACGCTGCTCGCGCTTTCCGGCCTCGTCAAAAAAAGCGCCGGCAAGGTGATTTTCGACGGCCACGACATCACCCGCCTGCCGCCGCACAAAATCGTCGGCCACGGCATCGTGCAGGTCGCCGAGGGCCGCGCTATCCTCACCACGCTGACGGTGCGCGAGAACCTCGAACTCGGCGCCTATAGTCGTAAATCCAGCCGCAAAGACAAGACCAGCCTCGCCGACGACCTGGAACACACCTTTCACCTTTTTCCGCGTCTCGAAGAACGCCTCGACGCATTGGCGGGCAATCTCTCCGGCGGCGAACAGCAGATGCTGGCGATCGGCCGCGCGCTGATGGCCAAGCCCCGCCTTCTGCTGCTCGACGAACCGAGCATGGGCCTGGCGCCGATCATCGTGCAGGAAATCTTCCGCATCCTGCGCACGATCAACCGCGAGGGGCTGACCATCTTTCTCGTCGAACAGAACGTGCGCCAGGCGCTGAAAATCGCGCACTACGGCGATGTGCTCGAAACCGGGAAAATCGTTCTTTCCGGCGGCGGCCGGGAACTGCTGCACGATCCGCGCGTACTTGAAGCCTACCTGGGGCTGTGACGCATAACGCATCTCCCGCTCCGGCGCCCGGTTCCACCACTCTCCCGGAGCGTCCAGAACGCTCGGGGACAGGAGGCTTGATGAACAAAACCGGTGTTCTGTCGCCTGTACTTCTCGGTTTATTGTCTTTTATCTGCGTGTCGTGCGTGGAGCTCACATCCGCTCCATTTTCGCTCGCTCCGACGGCAACGCCTCCGCGAACCACCGCCATTGCATTGAAAATCGTCGGGGATAAACCGGTCCTGACACGCGGAGCGCACGGGCAATGGGACAGCGTCGACGTTCTCAATCCGTCGGTTATCCGCCGTGGAGAAAAGTTGTACAACTATTACTCCGGATACGACGGAAGTATCTGGCGCACGGGATTGGCCATTTCATCCGACGGAATCGCCTGGGAAAAACACGAGGCAAACCCCATTCTGTCGCCCACCCCGGAAGACTGGGACGTTTCCTATATTTCCGCCAACGGTTCGGCGATCGAATGGAAAGAAAAAGTCCTGTACTTTTATCAAGGCGTCGATAAAGCGGGACGCACCTAGATCGGTCTGGCCAGCTCCAGCGGCGGCATCCGTTTCACCAAGGAATCCCACCCGGTATTTACCCCAGGGGCACCGGACACATGGAAAAGCCACGCCGTTGGCGATCCTTATGTGATCGAGAAGGACGGTTACCTCTATCTCTACTATCTGGGCCAAGATGAAATGGGCACGCAACGGCTGGGCGTCGCCCGCTCCCCAGACGGCATCTCATGGCAGCGCAGCCCCGCCAACCCCATTCCCGATGTCGGCGCATACGATGCCTTCGACGAAAACGGTCTTGGTGAACCCAGCGTCGCCTACGTTCCTCCCTATTTCTACATGATCTACACCGGGAGAAGCAGGACCGAAACCCGCAATCTCGGTTATGCCGTATCGACCGACGGCACTCACTGGAAAAAAATATCCTTCCACAGACTGCTGCCCGCGCATCAATTGCCGCCATGGACTTCGCAGGTAGTCTGCGACTCGACGCTGCTGGAAGAAACACCGGGAAAATGGCGGGTATGGTTCGGTGGCGGCGACAAGCCGGAACCCACGCAGAATCTGAACGGCCAGATCGGACTGGCAACGGTCGATTTCCCTCAACTCCCCGATCCCGGCGGATTCGACGCCAATTCGGACTGGGCGAAAACTCCGTTTTCGCCGACTGACATATTCCGGAGATCATTCCCACTGGAAGGCGATGCAAACCGGCGTTTCTCGTGGATCGGCCCGCAATCCCGCCTCACGCTGGCCGTCGGACCGGATAAGCGGAACAGGACACTGACCGTAAAAGGCTGGATGCCCGCAACCATGATCTCGAATGCCTTGAAATTCGACCGGAAAACGAGATTGAGTGTTCTGGTCAACGGAAAAGAAGTCGCCGCACGGGAATTCGAAACCGACGAAGCGTTCACCCTGCAGGTGCCCTGGTCTGCCGTATCCGCGGCATTGGGTTCCGCCAGATTCGCGGACATCGAACTGTGCGCCAGCCGCTCCTTCGTTCCGGCCGAGTCCGGATTGGGAGACGACAAGCGCAGGCTCGCGCTAACGATACAGTCCATCAAGTTCCAGGAATCGTAGAACGATAAAAACACGGGAACATCGATTTCGGCGTCATGCCGCTATTCTGTTCCACTCTCCCGCCGCTTCGTCCGGCGGATATACTGCCGGATAATCTGCTCCTCCCGTAAGCCCGGCCGCAGGAAACTTCCCGGCAGATTCCGCTGTCTGTTCCTACTATTCGTTTTTCATTCCCGTTTATCCCTATATCTTCATGCAACCGGCCCAGAATTTCGACCGCGGCGGTCTTCTGCTGCTTTTTCTCGTCACATTGGGCTGGGGCATCAACTGGCCTGTTGCCAAGATCATTGTCACGGACATCGGACCGCTGTCGTTCCGCGGCAGT
>JAVBTC010000006.1:0-21207 GCA_031556405.1 Rhodocyclaceae bacterium | reverse complement strand
GTTTCCGTAATCGCGATCCATTATTGCGATCCGCTTTTCCATTCTGTTTCTCCGTTCCGTTTCTCCGTTCTATTTCCCCGTTTCGTTCGGCATTGGAGCGTGCGCCCAAAAGGTGGAACGAATGCAGGCCAGGGAATTTTTATCTCGATTCCGGTTCGGGGGGGATTTTTCCCGGATGGAATGCGGAGCGTCGCGTGCATGTAATTCTTAAGACATTGATCGGAATTGCCTGAAATTGTATTTTAATTATTACTCAAAACCATCTACATGTATAGAATCTAATTTAAAATTAATTGGAATTTCTCCGCCATTGAGAACCCTTGCCCGGGAAGAAATATCGTTTCCAGAAACCCCATTGATTTTGGCATCGCTTTTCGACATAATTTGTCAATATCTGACATAATTTGTCTGTTCGCCCGGTAGCTCATATTCATCCAGGTATTGCCACGGTAGTTTGAGCGACGGCGATTCGATTCAAGGGAAGTGGGGCCGCTGCCGGGAACGGGGCAAATAGGGCAAATAGGGAATACAGGTCCGCGCAGTCCTTTTTACAGGAAAAAGAACAATGACATTTAGAGCTGTGTTGAAAATCGCCGCCAAGGTTTTTCTCGGGTTTTTTCTTTTGGCAGCGCTGTTGCTGGCCTGGGCGATGTTCGTCAACCGCCACGACGAGCCACTGACGCCCGAGGCACAGGCCATTCTCTCCTACCGCGCGGAGGCGGTGCCCGATGCCGGGAACGGTTACGTGGCGATGGCCGGATTCACTGCGCCGGCGGGAAGTGACTGGAAAAAGGCCGGTATCGATTGGATCGAGCGTCACAACGAGCGGAGCCGTGCCTCGGGGCGCGGAATGACCGGGAATGCAACACACGTTTCGCTTACGGAAGAGGAGCGGAAATTAAAATTTTCCGAAGACAACTGCTGTGAACAATTTCTCAAGCTTTCCTGGAAAACCGATGCAACTGCGCTGAGCGCTTCATTGAGTTCATTACCGCAGCAACGGGAACGGCTTGATCGTCTTCTTTCGGCCAATGTCGAATTGATCCTCCGTTACGAAACGATGCAGGCCGCGCCGGCATTCAGCGAAACGGCGCTGCTTTCATGGACGATGATGCCGCAGTTCTCTGACTATATAGACATCATCCGGGTGCGGCGGTTGTTGCTTTCCAAGGCGGCGCTTTCGGCACTTTCCGGCGATCAGGAACCGGTGCTCGATTTTCTCGAACGTGACTTGCGTTTCTGGCGTCTGGTGATGAGAAGCGATACCACGCTTCTCACGGCGATGATTGCCCAGGCGCAGGTTGGGGAAGATCTGCGTTTGCTGCAAGCGCTTTTGCCGCGAATCGACCTGTCCGTTTCCACGGCCGAACGCTGGCGCCGCCTGCTCGCACCGTTTTCCGCCGAGGAGCGGAGTCTTCTGCGGGCGTTGAAGATCGAATGGAATTACATTGCGGAAGGTGTGCTGCATCTCCGGGAATTCAATGCGAATCATGAAACATGCGCTTATTTCCCCGATTCCGGTGAAGGTGTTTCCTGTACGCCCGTACAGAATTTTCTTATGAAGTGGTTTTTTCAACCGCAGGCCACGCTCAACCTGCATGTGGAAAAGCTGCGGTTCTGGAGCGACCTGGCGCGTCTGCCTCCGCCGGAGTTTGTCGCCCGCTATGCCGAATTGAACGAGCAGAGAAGAAAAAACGAGACTGAAATACGGGTTGTTCCCTGGCCTCCTTACAATTTTATCGGGCGCACTATGGCGGAGTTTGCGGAGGTGGACGTCGGCGACTATATCGGTCGCCGTCACGATCATGCTGCAATGCTGCAACTGACCCGCGCGCAGTTGGAACTCCGCCTGGCCGGGATCGATGTGGGAAAAAATCCGCAGGCGGTCCCGGAATTTCTCGCCAAGGCCGGCGAGGAAACCCGCAATCCTTATACCGGCATGACCTTCGACTGGAACGAAAACTGTCGGCGCTTGAGCTTTACGCCGCAGGATGGGAAACGGCGCATTTTCTCCGAGATCACGCTGGCAGACATTCCCGAACAAAATGCCGCGGCCTGCGCCGCGTCGGCGGCCGCCTCGCCGATACACAATGAACCTGGCACGACGAACGCAGAGTCCCGCGCTGCCGCATCCTCGGAAAATGAAGGAGGAAAGAAATGACGTTCCGTTCCGTGTTGAAAACCACCATCAAGATTTTTCTCGGTCTTTTTCTTTTGGCTGCGCTATTTTTGGCCTGGGTGATGTTCGTCAACCGCAACGACGAACCGTTGACGCCCGAGGCACAGGCCCTGCTTTCCTATCGTGCGGAAGAAGCACTCGACATGGAAAACGGTTATGTGGCGCTGACCGGATTCACCGCGCCGGCGGGCAGCGACTGGAAGAAAGCGGGTGCCGAGCAGCTCAGACGCCCTAACGAGGCGCTGGAGCGAGGATGGCACGAGGAAAAAAATTCCGGAGCAGCAGAGGAAAAATTGGAATTTGTCGGCGGAAATGACAAGGATTCGCTGTTGAAACTGAGCAGAAATTTCAGCGATGCCGAATTGCAGGCTTCGTTGCGGGAACTGCCGCAGCAGGCCGAAAAAATCGAAAGTCTTCTGAAAGACAACGCTGAACTTGTCGAACGTTACAAGTCGATGCTCGCCTTGCCGGCTTTCCGGGAACCCCGGAGCGCTTCGATTTTCATGCCTCATTTTCCCAATTTCGCTTCGGAGACGCGCAAGGTGCGGAATCTATTATTCGCCGAAACCTCGCTTGCCGCGCTTGAAGGCGATGTTCGTCCGCTGCTTGACTTCCTCGAACAGGATATGCGGTTTTGGCGGCGGGCGATGCGAAGTGACACCGTGCTGATTACGGCATTCGTGGTGCAATCTCCATTGATGGACGACATTCGACTGTTGCGGGCGCTCTTGCCGCAGATCGATATCTCCAATCCTGAAACCGTAGAACGGCTGCGCGCGCTGCTCACACCGCTGTCTCCCGCCGAGCGGAGCCTGGGCCGCGTATACGAGAATGAATGGCATGGTCAGGCTTTGTTTTATATGAATATGGAAGAAGAAAATAGAAAGACATGCGAATATGCTTCTTCCTTCATGGAGGAGAAAATCGATTGCCATCCTTTCGGAACGGATTTCTTTACGAGATGGACCTATCAGCCGCAGGCTACGCTGAACCGTTACGCACTACATATTGTCCGGGTACGAGGGCTGCTGCAACTCACACCAAAGGAATTCATCCAACGATCATCGTCCGGGATGAACGGTCAAAAAGGAGAGAGTGAAGAAAATTTATGGGAATGGCTGAATCCATACAATTTCACGGGGCGTATTTTGGCGGATATCGCTTCTCCCACATTATCCGTTGGGGATTATGTTTCATACCGCTACGATCTTGCCGCCGCGCTGCAACTGGTCCGTGCGCAACTGGAACTCCGACTAGCCGGAATCGATGCGGAAAAGAACCCACAGGCGGTTCCTGAATTTCTTGCCCAGGCCGGTGAGGAAACCCGCAATCCTTATACCGAAGCGCCCTTCGTTTGGGACGAAAACTGCCTGCGTTTGAGCTTTACGCCGCAAGAGGTATATCGGCGCGTTTTCTTCGAGATCACGCTGGCGGATATCCCCGAACAAAATGCCGCAGCCTGCACCAAGTCGGTGCAGGAGTAGAAATAGGAGCTATAATTAAAAAAGAAGTACTTTCGCATGTGTTTGTTTTTTTTGACCTTTCTTTTTCCAGGGGCACGCCAAGGATGTGTCTTGGGTCTGGAATGGAAAACAAGGGCGGAGACTCATGCGAAAAATACTATTGAGGAGACAAAATGGAAGGCATAGCTAAAAATATGCCAGGGGTAGGGTGGAAAAATGACAAATAGCGTGGAACGCGATGGTTCCCATTTACTGGTCGACCTGTCGGCATTGCAGGGGCTGGTAGGGAGCGATGCGAACAAGATCCGGAGATTCCTCTCTCTTTATCTGGATTCGTTGCAGCAACAGGGGGATGAGTTGCGCACCCATTACGCCGAAGGGGAAGTCCAGGCGCTGGGTGCCGTCGCGCATCAGCTCAAATCTTCTTCCTATTCGGTGGGAGCGCGGGCGCTGGGCAATCTCTGCGCGGAATTGGAGAAAGCGGGAAAAGCGGGGGAATGGCAAATTCTCGCGCGCGAAATGCCGGAATTCGAAGATACGCTGAAGATGACGCAAGCGTTCGTCGTCGATTTGCTGGCGCGGCATTCATGACAGTGATTCTGGAGTGATGCTGAACGGATTTCTTCCGTTTCACGATTGCCGTCCGACCGACCTATACCATGAGCAGCGTAAAAATATCCCGGAAGGACGCGGGTGTATCCCTGAAGGATTCCCCCGTTCTGGTGGCGACCGATGTCGTTGCCGATGCGTATGTGATTGCCGATAAATTGAATGAGGAATTCGGGAGTGTCTTCACCTCGACCGATCAGGAACAGGCGGTTGCCGATTTCGAAAAACATCGTCCCTCGGTCCTGGTACTGGCGTTCGATTCGCTCGAAAAATCGGAACGTTATTATCTCGGGCTGTATCGCCTGAGCACTCTGGCGTCTACGCTGCAACACCGCACGGTGGTCCTGTGCAACAGGGATGAGATGCGGCGGGCTTATGAATTCTGTAAGCGGGGCTATTTCGATGACTACGTTGTTTACTGGCCGTTGAATTTCGATGCGCAGCGCCTGCCGATGACGGTGTTGCGCGCGCTGCGGGAACGATACGACGCCGGGAAGGATGCCGCCATGGTTTCCCGTTTTTCCACTCAGGGGCGGCTGCTGAGCGGACTGGAGGGGGCGATCGACCGGCAGACGGAATGGGGCAGGCAACGGCTCAAAATCGCCGGCCGGTCTTTGCGGCGGATGGAAGCTGAGACGCGGAAAATATTCGGTGAGACGTTCGAAGGGGCGGCACACGGAATGCCGAAAGGGTCTTTTGGCCATTGGGGATGCCGGGAAATCGTGCGCCTCGTGCATTCGTCCGCCGCCGCGCTTCAATCCCTGCAGCAATGGGTCGACGATTTCAAGAACAACCTCGAACCGCAATTGACCCCCTTGCGTACCTTGTGCACTCTGGCCGAGTCGGTGCCGCCGTTATTGCTCGTGGTCGACGACGACAATTTTCAGCGCGAGCTTTTGAAGGGAATTCTGGAAGATACGGGGTTCGATCTGGTTTTCGCGTCTTCCGGCAACGAAGCGCTTGCCGTTCTGGGCAAATACCATCCCGCATTGATCCTGATGGATATTCACTTGCCCGATATCGATGGTGTGGAGGTCACGCGCCGGATCAAATCGATCGATGCATTCGCCGATGTCCGGATTCTGATGGTCACGAGTCAGAGAGACAAGGACACGGTACTCGAAAGCCTGAAAGCGGGAGCAACGGATTTCATCGTCAAGCCTCTGAACAGGGAGGCGCTATTGGCGAAAATCGACAAATCCCTGGGCAGCACGGCCGTTACCCTGGAACCGAAATGAAGAAATTTCCGCTTTGCGGCGTAGCGCCGGGATGACGAATTCTGCGGAGGCGGCCGATAAGACCGGAATGTTGCAACAGATTATTTGACCGATACCCCGGCGGCCGCCATTCAAGGCGGTCGCCGGGGCATGAACCGGCATAAGCCCGCAATATCGAAGTTGCCACGTATAACGTTGAAACTTCGTTCAGACTTCAGACCCCGCTCAGACTCTGAATCCGGCTACCGCCTGGCGCATTTGCCGTGCCAGTTGTTCGATGCTGACTGCCGCGTCGGACGAACTGCGTGCTGCGGCGCTGTTCTGTTCCGCTGCCTGCGCAACGCGCTCGACCTGCTGTGAGATGGTCTGGCTGGCGACGTTCTGCTCGGCCAGTGCCGAGGTGATGTCGCTGACGTGTGTTTGCACCTGTCCGGCGCCATGCTGGATGTCGGTGATCGCCCGGCCGGCCTGGTCGGCCAGGGAGACACCGGATTCGACGCGCTGGGCGGCAAGGCCCATGGCGGTTACCGCTGCCTGGGAACTGCTTTGGATGGCGCCGATCATCGAACTGATTTCGCCGGTGGCGTTGGTGGTGCGTTCGGCCAGCTTTCTCACTTCGTCGGCGACGACCGAGAAGCCGCGTCCCTGATCGCCGGCACGCGCCGCTTCTATCGCCGCGTTCAAGGCCAGCAGGTTGGTCTGGTCGGCAACTTCCTTGATTACCTTCACAATGCCGGAAATATGCTCGGACTGCTTGCCCAGTTCGTTGATGATGTCGGAGGATTCGCGCACTGCGTCGGCCATCGCCTGCATTTCCCGCACAGCCTGGTGGATGACTTCGCCTCCCCGCTTCGAAAGGCCGTCGGTATGCTGTGTGATCCCGGAGGTTTCCCGGGCGTTTTCGCTGACATGACTGATGCTGACGGTCATTTCCTCGACGGAGGCGGCCATTGCCGAAGAGGATTCGCTGGTCATTGCGGAGCCTTGCGCGGCCTGTTGTGCGGTGGTGGACAGTTCTGTCGCCGCCTCGTCGAGCCTGCCCGTGTGTTGCAGAATTTCGCTCAGTGCTTTTCGTAGCGCGCCCAGCAACTGGTTGAACGATGCGGCGGTCTGTCCTACCTCGTCCGCGCTGGAGACGATCACGCTCCGGGTGAAATCGCCCGTTTGTTCGACTTCCGTCATCGTAGCCTGCAACGCGGTGAGCGGCCGGACGATCGAGCGGATGATGCCCCAGGCGAGGGTAATGCTGAGCAGCAGGCCGGCGGCGAATACCAGTGACATCGTGGTGGAAGATTTTTCGTAAGCCTGGAGCGCAAGCGTATTTTGCTCTGCCGCGACTTTTTCCTGCAGTGCGACCAGTTCGTCAATGGTTTGTCCCATTATCGCTCCTTGATCGCGGTAGCCGCGGCCGAAGCGCTTTCGCACTTCATAGGAGAAATCATCGGCGCGTGCCGCGTCAATGGTCGGCTGCAATACTTCCTTGACGAATTGGCCATAGCTTTGGGTGAATTGATCCACGAGCTGTTTTTCTTCCGGCGTGAGAGATGTCGCGCTGTACGCCTGCCAAAGTTCGTCGATTTTCTTCATGTTCGCTTCGGCCCGATCCAGATGTTCCGAAGCCGGATGGTCAAGGTGATATTGAAGGTCGTCGCCAATCGGATCGTGCTGCAAGGCACGGTAAACATGGGCGGCATTGGCGCCGATCAGACGGGAAATGGTGCCGAGCTGTACCAGGGGAACGGTGGCGCTGTCGTTGATCTTCTGCATGCGCTCTTTCATCGTCAGCATGCCGAAAAAGCCGGAGAGGGCAATGGCCGTGGTGATGACCGTGGTAACGGCAACGAGGAGGAACAGTCGTGTTCCAACCTTAAATTTATTGAACATGGATATCTCCTGTGAGAGCGTTCTTGTGTTTTGAGAAAAAACTTTTTTTGTAATCCAGTTCGCCATTTTTTATTCAAACGGCGTTGTTCGATAGGCGTGGCACCATTTCCTTTCCCGGTTTTCTTCCCAAGAGAACGCAAAAATCAATACACATACACTCGGGAAACAAAGCCGCACAAGTGGTGGGGTGGGGGGGGCGAGGCAATTCGGATGTGCGTGAGCGCCTTCATATTGAGACAAGCAAAACGGCGCCGGCAAGCATTCTTGCACAATAAATTTACGATTGGTGATATTTATTTTATAAATTGTAAAAATATTCCCATTCGTGCTTTTGTTTCGCCACAAATGAGTTATATAGCCGTTCCGAATTCCCCATATTTTGGCGATTTCGTCTTGCCGTACTATTGGAACTGTCCGCGACTTGCCTTCGTGTCCGGGTATTTTGGAAGAGGGTTGCGTTCGCGAACCTGCGGGCTTTTTTGCCGACGGGCGACGGATGCCCAAACGCTCGGAGGCTTTGGAACGAAGAAGAAGTCCGTAAACTGCGTATTATTTGAATTCTAATTATTAGTGAATTGAATGTTGATTTGTGTAGATGGTTTCAATAGGTTATTATTTTTTAAATAGAAAGTTGTGGTGCGTTGCAATGCATTACCTTTGGGTAAAAGTTTTTCTCATGCGTCGATATCCCTCTGCGATTTTTTCATCGTGGCATTCGATTTCTCCTTTTCGTGCGGAAATACGATGGAATTTTCCCATTGAACAACGCCATGGCGCGTTGCGGCATCTTGTTCTGTTTTGTCATTTTTTTATCCTGGCAGGTTCGTTTGCAGCGGCCCGGAATTCGCGAACTTTGCCGGCGGCGCGGTGTCCTGCATTATGGGCGTTCAATCGGAAAGTTTGTGACCGTAGACGCACCGCGGCCATGCGGGATGTTTCGGAGCGTACGTCGTGCCATATAGATGCAGAATCACACGCAGAGCCTTTTTTCGCATGAGTATCAGCGCCGGTATCGGTGCCGTTCTGGCGGCCGGGCTTTTCGGTTTGCGGATACGCTGGTCGGAAGAAGCGGAAGGGATGGAAGGAATAACGCTGGGGCCGGCGACGGCCAGGGCCGGGAGCGATTCCGGCGCTTCCTTTCCGGTGATGCGCAGCGATACTGAATGGCGCCGTTTGCTGGCGCCGGAGCAATACCGCGTGTTGCGGCAGATGGGTACCGAACGTCCTTATTCCAGCCCTTTGAACGATGAGCATCGCAAGGGAATATTCTCCTGCGCGGGGTGCGGACAGAATCTGTTTTCGTCGGAAACCAAATTCGACAGCGGCACGGGATGGCCGAGTTTTTACCGGCCTCTGGAAGGTTCGGTCGGCGAAAGGCGCGATACCGGTTTCGGCATGGTGCGCACCGAGGTGTATTGCCGCCGCTGCGGTGGACATCTGGGGCATGTGTTCGATGATGGTCCCAAACCGACAGGCCTGCGCTATTGCATGAATGGTGCCGCACTGACGTTCCGCGCGGGTTGATCCGGATTTGCCGGAGTCTTTGGAAGCCATTCCCCAGGCTGGGGTATTTTCGTCGTGTTTTTCGTGCCGACCACTGTTGCAAATATCATTCTTGGAAAGGAGCATTATTCATGACAACAATCGCCATCGTGTTTTTCAGCGGCTACGGCCATACCGCCAAGCTGGCCGAGGCCGTCCGGGAAGGTGTTGCGTCGTTTTCCGGCGCCGAGGCAAAGCTGTGCCAGATCGATGCCAACGGCGATCTGCCGGAAACCGCCTGGGAGGAAATCGGCAAAGCCAAGGCCATCATTTACGGCAGCCCGACCTACATGGGCGGTCCCGCCTGGCAGTTCAAGAAATTTGCCGATGCCTCTTCCAAGCATTGGTTCGGTCAGGCCTGGAAGAACAAGCTTGCCGCGGGGTTTACCAATTCCGCTTCGGTCAATGGCGATAAATATTCAACGCTTCAATATTTCTGGACGTTGTCGCAACAACACGGCCAGCTCTGGATCGGCACGGGCCTGCTGCCGGCCAACACCAAGACCAACGGCCCGGCGGATGTGAACTGGACGGCGGGCTTTGCCGGCGCGCTGGCGATTTCACCGGCGGATGCATCGCCCGACGAAGCGCCCCGCGCCGGCGATCTGGAAACGGCACGCTTGCTGGGCAGGCGCGTGGCGGAGTTCGCCGCCCGTCTTTAAAAATATGGCATGAAATCCAGGAGCGCCGGAGTGTTTTTCAAACTCCGGCGTTTTGTTTCACGCCCCGGCTTTTTTGTCCTTCAGCGCTGCGCGGCGGCGCAGGCTTCCCCGGGTTTTGTCGTTTTTATCGCTTGAAGCGTCCCGAAAAGCGCATGGCGTCATGTCGGCGTGGAACCGCCGGTGGATGGCGTAGACGAAGCGGGAAGTGCGGAGGGGGCGAGCGTGGCAAATTCCGGAAATTCGGCAGGGTCACGCGTAGGGGGAAGAAAATCGTCGGGAGACAGGCCGTCGCGGACCATCGCGGCGGCGTCGAAAAGCGGAAAAAACGGCACCGCTCCGGTTTTTTCCAGCGCGGCGTATGTTTCCGCCGCGTAGCGGTGCGCGAAATCCTCTCTTTGCAACGGGGTGCGCGTTTTCCATGCGGTTTTGCCGTGGGCGAAATAATCGATGTGATGGCCGATCTCGTGCAGCAGGGTCCGATAGAGCTGGGTTCGGCGCAGCGAAGTTTCATCCGGCTGCATGATGAAAAAATGATGATTGCTGTCGACGATGCGATGCCCGTCCTGTTGCAGGCGCTCGAACTCGCGCTGTCGGTCGGGTGTCATCGATTTGTCCCATTTGAACGGTTGCAGGCACTGTGCTTCGAGCACCACGGCGGGACCGCTGTGGTCATCATGTCCGCTCCTGTCTGCCTCGAAATCCGGCGCAAACGAGAACACGGTGCGCCCCCATACCGGCGACAGAATCCGCTGTTTGCGCGTCGGCTGGCGCAGGACGATGAAGTGGATTTTTCCGACATCGTCCGGCGGCAAATGGCTGAGCACGGCACAGATATCGTCGACAGTACATGGGTAAAACCAGCCGGGCCGGACGCGCTGGATGAGAAATGTCACTGTCCGCGCACCGATGGCACGGGCAGTTTTGACGCAGGGCGAAATTTCCTCGCAGAAAATCCTGCCGGTATGCGGCCAATGGTCGGGCACGACGAGTTTATTGTCCTGCCCTCGTTCCTGTCCTCGTCCATGCTTGGCCGTACCGCCACGGTTGCGTCGGGCGAGGTTGCGCGCGGGTTTCATCGTTTTTCCGGGGTGAAAGAACGAAGGATAGCATCGGCGCGGCGAAGCGAAATGCCGGGGGAAAAACAATCAAAAACGCTGCGGAGATAATTTCCCGCCGCGGCAGGAATCATTGCGCCGGTGGCCAGTCCTCGCGTATGCGCAGAAAGCGGGGGAAACGGGGAACGCCATGTTCGGTGAATCCGTTGTGGCGGAAAGTGACCCAGCTTCCGATGAGAGGCGGCTGGCGTCGCTCGGCGTCGGACAGGCCGCTGCCGAGGCGGAAACGGATTCCGGTTTCGGTTTCCACCCATAGGGCGCCTAGTTGTCCCTGGTATTTACCCTTGCCCGGCAGATGGGCGAGAACTTTCGCCTCGGCATCGTCGTGCGGTTTGAGTTTGAGCAGGTCGTCGCTGCGGCCGCCGCGGTAGAACGAAGCACCGCGATGCAGCATCAGGCCCTCACCACCGCCGGCGACGGTTTGCGTCAACAGGGCCTGCAACGCGGCGCGGTTGGCGACCTTCGTCTGTTCCACCGTCCGTACCCAGGGTCGTTTCAACTCCTCGGTCAGGTTGCGCAGCGCGGGCAGGCGTTCGTCAAACGCGCCGGGATACCGCGGCAGGTCGAAAACCATGTAACGGATTTCGCGCCAGGCATCATCGTCCGGCGTTTCGCGGCGCACCGTGGCGACGGTCTGCGCGAAGCGTCCGCGTCCGGCCCAGAGTTCTCCGTCCATCGCGGTTTTCGGCCAGTCGGCGGTAAACCAGGCGGGTGCGGCGATGATCGCGCCCTGCCGCGTATATAAGTGGGTACCGTCCCAGAAGGCGCGGATGCCGTCGAATTTCTCGCTGACCCAGTAATCGGAAAGTACGATGCCGGGACGGTAAACATTGGCCAGAAGCAGCGGCGGCGCGCTTTCGGCGGCGGAGGCAGGGAAGACGGAAAAAAAGGCGGCGAGCGCGGCCAGAAATGAAAACAAAAGGGAGCGTGGGAGGGAGGAAAGAATATGAGCCATACGGAGAAAACGAGATGGTTTTTATACTTGAAAACTATCTAACTATTTTGATTTCCCGAAGTTGGCTTCAAAAGGGCAACGAATGCCCAGGCAATGGAGGTCGCTATCGGGACGGCAATGATAGCGTTCCACAAGGGAAGAAAAATCACGGAGAGCCTGACAGTCGAACTTCTTTGCGGATTGAGAACCTTCGATATTTATGTTCAGCCATTGAAAATGGTCATCGAGCATCCATTGAGCAGCGGCTATTCAAATGGATATTTCCCCGCCGTCCGGAATTCATTCATTCCGTTCGGCGGGGAAAATCCGGGCTGCTCTTTTATGTGTTTATGAGAGAGGGGAAAGAGTACCGTAGAGGCCTTTTTCCGTTTTTTTCGTCTTTTTCTCCGTTCCGACGCGTTCGCGCAAGCGCAGGACGATCAGCGCGGCGGCAAGCGTGGCGAGAATGTGTTTCAGCGAATGACCGCTGATCGTGCCGAGTTCGGAAAAAAGCAACTGGTCGTTCAGTTCGGCCGCCTTCGCCGCCGCATAACACAGAATCGCCATTCCGAAAACGAAGCGGTCGCGGCGCGGTGCGCGGTAAATCCATTGCCACAACGGAATCAGCAGCAACGGGGCACATTGGAAGAAGAGGTAGGGACGCAGGTCGCCGCCTTCTCCGGCTTCACCGGAGAAATACCACCAGAAAACGCTGATGACTGCCAGCACGCCGAGCTGTGCCGTCAGGCCGCGGGCATCGATTCCGGGACGCAGTTCCGACCAGACCGCCACGAGCAGGCCGACGCAGGCGAGCGCGATGGGAATGCGGTCCCAGATCAGCCGCGTGTTGTCCGGTGCCAGATGATAGAAAGAAGAACCGCAGGCCGTCAGCAGAAGCGCAAGGAGAAAGAGCAGATAGCCCGGCCAGCCGTTGTTGAGCGCGGAATGTCGCCGCTGCGGCGTCAGGCGGATCAGCCCCCACAAAGCCACCAGCGCGAAACCGAGATTGGAAAGCACGTCGAGTCCGTTGGGCAGATCGAACAGGGAACGGCGGTCGGCGAAATCGTGGTAGTGCGGAAGTTGCGTGATCGGACCGTACCAGACGAGCGCGCCGGCAGCGAAGAGAACCAGGAATGTCGGCAGCCAGGGCAGGGAACGTTGCAGGGCGTTTTTCATGATGAGCCTCCTTGTAGAACTGTGAATGCAGTGTGACGGAGGATGGTTTTTGGAGATACTTTGACAGAATTGATCGCGATGTTTGTAACTGAAAGTATCGAATAAAGATCCTTTTTGCCGATGGCAGACTCGAAAAGCATAAAAATACAGACGGCAAGGTTTTTTCATACTTCTTCCCACGGGCGCTGGTGGGAATCCGTGGGCACTGGTATTGTCCGTACTATGGAATTACACTGCCGCGCGCAACGGTGGCAGTACAGCGAGATGGCCTGCGGCCGAACGAAGACCGGCGGTTGCCGGTTATCGTCCGTTCACTGAATCCACGTATTTCAAACCGATTTTTTAGAAATATCCGGAAAATATGCGTCAAGCGGAAATTACTCGTAACACCCTGGAAACGAAGGTCCGGGTCAGGATCGATCTCGATGGCGAAGGCACTGGACGGTTCGATACCGGAATCCCTTTTCTCGACCACATGCTCGACCAGGTTGGCCGGCATGGCCTGATTGATCTCGACATCGAGGCGCAGGGCGATCTGCATATCGATGCGCATCATACGGCGGAAGATATCGGTATCACCCTCGGGCAGGCGCTTGCCGAGGCGCTCGATGAAAAAAAGGGCCTGCGCCGCTACGGCCATGCCTACGTGCCGCTGGATGAAGCATTATCGCGCGTAGTGGTCGATCTCTCCGGGCGGCCGGGACTCGAATTCCATGTCGATTTCGCGCGCGCGTGGATCGGGCAGTTCGATGTCGATCTGGTGCGGGAATTTTTTCAGGGGTTGGTCAATCACGCACGGATCACCGTGCATATCGACAATCTGCGCGGCGTTAACGCGCACCACCAGGCGGAAACGATATTCAAGGCCTTTGGGCGGGCGCTGCGCATGGCGTTGGAGGTCGATCCTCGCGCCGGCGGCGTGCCTTCCACCAAGGGTGTGCTTTGATGGGCGGGGCAGCGATTGCGGTCGTCGATTACGGCATGGGCAATCTGCGTTCCGTCGCCAAGGCACTGGAGCATGTCGCCCCGGACTGCGATGTCGTGGTGACGGCGGACCCGGAAGCCGTGATGCGTGCGGAACGGGTGGTCGTTCCCGGGCAGGGAGCGATGCCGGATTGCATGGCCGCGCTGGAATCCCACGGTCTGCGCGAAGCGGTACTTGCAGCGGCGCGGGAAAAACCCTTCCTCGGTATCTGCATCGGGCAGCAGATGCTGTTCGAACATTCGGAAGAAGGCGATACCCCCGGCCTGGGGATTTTTCCCGGTACGGTGCGCCGTTTTCCCGCGGAACGGATGATCGCTCCCGGTGGCGCGCGGTTGAAAGTGCCGCACATGGGTTGGAACACGGTATCCCAAACCTCGGCGCATCCCCTATGGCACGGCATTCCCGATCAGGCGCGCTTTTATTTCGTGCATAGCTTTTATGCACAATGTGACGTCTCCAAGGCGGGCGCGCATACGGTGGGCCGTACCGATTATGGTTTGCCCTTTACCAGTGCCTGCGCCAAGGATAATATCTTCGCGGTTCAGTTCCATCCGGAGAAAAGCGCCCGTATCGGGCTTGCCCTGCTTGCCAATTTCGTTTCCTGGCGTCCCTGAAAATCCAGAAAATCCGCAATCGATCGGTAGATTTCAAAGCGATTTTCCTGCCTTTTTCAGCGTCATTTTTCCGATTTTCTCTTTTTTCGAAACGTTTTTATTACTCATTATGCTGATCATTCCCGCAATCGATCTGAAAAATGGACAGTGTGTTCGTCTCAAACAGGGGTTGATGGAGGAAAGCACCGTCTTTTCCGAAGATCCGGCGGCGCAGGCGCGCCACTGGATCGAACAGGGCGCGCGCCGCCTGCACCTGGTCGATCTTGATGGTGCCTTTGCCGGAAAACCGAAAAACGAACACGCGATCAAGGCGATTCTCGATGAGGTTGGCGACGAAATACCCGTCCAGCTCGGCGGCGGCATTCGCGATCTCGATACGATCGAGCGTTGTATCGACGATGGAATTTCCTATGTCATTATCGGTACGGCCGCAGTCAAAAACCCCGGTTTTCTGCACGACGCCTGTACCGCATTCCCCGGCCATGTCATCGTCGGACTCGACGCGAAAGACGGCAAGGTGGCGGTCGACGGCTGGTCGAAACTGACCGGCCACGACGTCATCGATCTGGCGCAGAAATCGGAACAGTATGGCGTCGAGGCGATTATCTATACCGACATCGGCCGCGACGGCATGCTGACGGGAATCAATATCGAGGCTACGGCGCGGCTGGCGCAGGCATTGCGCATTCCCGTCATCGCTTCGGGAGGCCTGTCCTCGCTCAAGGATGTGGAGGAATTGTGCCGTATTGCCAGTGACGGCGTAATTGGGGCGATTGCCGGACGTGCGATTTACGACGGTTCACTCGATTTCGCCACGGCGCTTTCGCATGCGGCGCAGCATTCAGCCTGATTCATTGGACTGATTTTTCACCAGTTTTTTACCGGATGCTTTTACGGACCGTCGACCATGACACTTGCCAAACGTATCATCCCTTGCCTTGATGTCACCGCCGGGCGGGTGGTGAAGGGTACCAATTTCGTCGGCCTGCGCGATGCCGGCGATCCTGTGGAAATCGCGCGCCGCTACGATGAACAGGGCGCCGACGAACTGACTTTTCTCGATATCACGGCTTCCAGCGATCAGCGCGATATCATTCTGCATATCGTCGAGGATTGCGCCGCCCAGGTGTTCATTCCTCTGACCGTCGGCGGCGGCGTGCGCTCGGTCGCTGACGTACGCCGCCTGCTCAATGCCGGCGCCGACAAGGTGAGCATCAATACCGCAGCGGTACAGAATCCCGAATTGATTGCGGAAGCCTCGTCCAGGGTCGGCAATCAATGCATCGTCGTTGCCATCGACGCCAAGCAGAAAGACGAGGGCCAGTGGACGGTCTATACGCATGGCGGGCGCAACGATACGAACAAGGACGTGCTGGAATGGGCGCGTGAAGTCGAGCGTCTGGGCGCGGGCGAGATACTGCTGACGAGCATGGACCGCGACGGTACGCAGAACGGATTCGATCTTGCCTTGACGCGCGCCGTTTCCGATGCCGTTTCGATTCCGGTGATTGCCAGCGGTGGCGTCGGCAACCTGCAGCATCTGGCCGACGGAGTTACCGAAGGGGGTGCCGACGCGGTGCTGGTGGCATCGATCTTTCATTTCGGAACCTATACTGTACGGGAAGCGAAGGAATACATGCGCGCGCGCGGCATCGAAGTGCGGTTGTGATTCTCGCGGTGTTTTTTCGTGTGTACGCGTAAATGCGGTTTATTGAGGATTTGTCATGAGTGATCTCGATCCCGCCCAACCCTGGCTCGATGCCCTGCGCTGGGATGCCGACGGACTGATTCCGGCGATCGCTCAGGAGACCGGTTCAGGGCGCGTCATGATGTTCGCCTGGATGAACCGGGATGCGCTGGCGGAGACGGTGAAAAGCGGTAACGCGGTATACTGGTCGCGTTCCCGCAAGCGGTTGTGGCGCAAGGGTGAGGAATCCGGCCATTACCAGAAAGTCCGGTCGCTGCGCACCGACTGCGATGGCGATGTGATCCTGCTCGAAATCATTCAGGAAGGCGGAATTGCCTGCCATACCGGGCGCGAGAGCTGCTTTTTCCACGAATTGCGCAATGAGCGCTGGGAGCCGGTCGATCCGGTGGTCAAAAGTCCGGAGGAGATTTATAAATGATGAAGCCATCAACCACGAACGACATTCTGCTGCGCCTGTCGGAAACCCTGCTGTCGCGGCGCAACGCCGATCCGAGCAAATCCTATACGGCGCAGTTGTTCGCGCAGGGACCGGATTCGATACTGAAAAAGATCGGCGAAGAATGCGCCGAACTGATCATGGCCGGCAAGGAAGGGAACCGCCTGCACGTCGTGTGGGAATCCACCGATGTGATTTATCACACGATGGTACTGCTGGCTTTCTATGGATTGACGATCGAGGACGTATTCCAGGAAATGCGCCGCCGCGAGGGCATTTCGGGGATCGATGAAAAACAGGCCAGAGCGGCGAAGTGAGCGGAGCGATGAGTGAAGATTGCCTCTTCTGCAAGATTGCGCGCAATGAGATTCCCGCGAAAAAACTCTTTGAAAATGACGAGATGCTCGCGTTTCACGATATCCGTCCGTTGCGCCCGGTGCATTTTCTGCTGATCCCCAAAAAGCATATTGCCTCGCTGGCGCATGCCGCGCCGGAAGACGCGCCGTTGCTCGGCAACATGATGGCCGTCGCAAACCGGCTTGCGGCCGAGGCGGGCAGCCCGGATGGGTTCCGGCTGATCGTGAATACCGGTCGGATAGGGCAGCAGGAAGTGCCGCATCTGCATATTCATATCGTCGGTGGGCCTGAACCGGTCGGTCCAATGCTGAAGCGCATGGTGGAGGCATGAAGTGCGGGAGTCGGCGCCGTTTTCCGGCATTCTTCGGATGATTCGCGGAAGCTTTGATTTTTTTCAATCCGTTTGCGGGCGGTTACCGGGATGATTCAGGCAGAGTTCAGACGGAATTCGAGCGGGATTCAAGCGGAACAGGGTAGTAACGGAGTTTAGGAGCGTTTTATGGGCAGCTTTAGCATTTGGCATTGGCTGATCGTTCTGGTCATCATTTTGCTGGTATTCGGCACAAAAAAATTGCGCAACATCGGCGAAGACCTCGGGGGCGCGGTGAAGGGGTTCAAGCAGGGGTTGAAAGAAGGCGAAGAAAAACCTTCCGACGCCGTCCAGAATCAGATTGCGCAGTCTCCGTCTTCCGGTCAGACGATCGAGGGCGAGGTCAAGGAAAAAACCAAATCGTAGGCGATGCGGCGGTAATGGCGTTCATCGAGCGATCGTTGCAGTCCTTCATCGCCATGTGGGGCGCCGCGCGGTTATCGGGTGGCGCATCGAAGCGATACCGTGGCTGCGCGCGGTAAATCGGTACTGTTTTCCCGCGTTTGCTGATCCGGGTTTCCCATGTTCGACATCGGTATTTTCAAGCTTCTGGTGATTGCCGTCGTGGCGCTGGTCGTCATCGGCCCGGAACGGCTGCCGCGTGTCGCGCGGACCGCCGGCCTGTGGTTGGGGCGCATGCAGCGCTATGTCAACGACGTCAAGGCGGATATCAGCCGCGAAATGCAAATCGAGGAATTGAAGCGTCTGCGCTCTGAAGTCGAACAATCGGCATTCGATCTCGAACAGCGTATCAGCCGGGAACTGCACGCCGCCGAGCAAACGCTGGCGCAAGAGGCGCGAGGGCTGCGGGATGAGGTGCGGGACGGAAAACCGGGGGAAGAAAAAAATGACGCTGTGCCGGAAGGCGAGCAGCGGCAAGGCGGAAATATTGGTGAGACGCAGGGTGGTACGGAGCAGGCGGCTATCCCGGCGATGAGCACTGCCACTGCGGAGACGGAGAAAGTGGAAATGGCGGAAACCGTGAAGATGGTGGAATTGCCGCCGTTCGTCTCCCAATTTTCTGCACCGCTTCCCGTCATGGAAGCGGAAGATGCGCCAGCAACGCTCTCCACCGATTCCGTCGATCCCCCGCTCGCAGTCAATCCCGCGCCGAAACCGACGGAAGGTAACGATCCACGATGACGGAGCAACAGCCCGCGCCGCAGGGCGTGCAGGAAGAATCCTTTCTCTCGCACCTGATCGAGCTGCGCACGCGGCTGATCCGCGCGTTCCTGGCGCTCATCATCTGTTTCGTCCCGCTGGCCTTCTTCTCGCGCGAGTTGTACGCGATTCTGGCCAAACCGTTACTGGCGGCATTGCCCTCCGGCGGGAAGATGATTGCCACCGATATCGTCGGTGTCTTCCTCGTGCCGATGAAAATTTCCCTGGCACTGGCGTTTGTCCTTTCTCTGCCGTACGTGCTGTACCAAATCTGGGCGTTCGTCGCGCCGGGTCTGTACAAGCACGAAAAGCGGCTGGCGCTGCCGCTGGTGTTTTCCTCTGTGGCCCTTTTCGCCGTCGGAATGGCATTTGCGTATTTCATCTTCTTTCCGATGGTATTCGCCTTCATGTCGAAAATCGCGCCCGAAGGCGTGGCGTGGATGACCGACATCGAAAAATATTTCTCTTTCGTGCTGACGATGTTCATTGCTTTCGGTGTCACCTTTCAGGTGCCGGTGATCGTCATCATGTGCGTCAAGGCGGGCGTCGTCGGAATCGACAAGCTGCGCGAAATACGTCCGTACGTCATCGTCGGGTCTTTCGTCATCGGCGCCATTTTCACGCCGCCGGATATCATTTCCCAGTTCATGATGGCGGTCCCGCTTTGTCTGCTGTACGAGGCGGGGATCATCTTTGCGCAATTCATCATCCGTCCCGCCGCTTCCACCGATTCTGCCGCTTCCACGGATTCCGCAGATTCCGCGGATTCGGAACCGGCACCGACACCGGCACCGACACCGACAACGCCAGATTCCACGCCGGATTCCGGAATGGAACAGAAACAATAGCCAAGGGAGAAATCGTTCGTGCGTCCCTCGCATTCATTGCGTACCGTTTCGCTGCGTGCCGCTCATCTGTCGCCCCGATATCCCGAACCGTTGGGTTATAAGGTTTTTTTGTCGTCGTGCTCCGAAGATGGCGAACGGCATTTCGAGGCGGATGGCATGGGAACGGAAAAGGAACCGGAAAAGGAAAATTTCCGGGTTCATGCCGGCCCCCGAGGACGGGAGCGCGAGCGCACGCCGCCGCAGGGATTGCCGCGGCAGGCCGCCGAAGCCCTGTTCGGGCGTATCGTCGCGGCGCGGTTGGCGGAGGGTTTCGTCGCGGAAGATACCGGCGCCTCCATGGCTTCGCCGGTGGCGGAGAATATCGATTTCGGCGCCATGGATTCCGTCTCCGCGGCGCGGGCCGCAAGCCGCGAGCAGGCTTTGCTGCAACGGCTGCATCCGGATTATTGGCGCGTGCTGTCGCAGATGCAGCGCAACCGGCTGCTCTGGCGGGTCGGCGAACATCGCCTGACGCGGGCCTTATCGCTGTTGCCGCCGCTTCTGGGCAGCGGCAACCCGATGCAGGATTACTGCCTGATCTGGGCCGTGGGGCGCTGCGCAAATGGTGCTGCTGCGGGTGAGCAGGCGAATATGGCGTCCTGGCTGTGGGAAATCGGCTCCAATCACACCTACGAAGCGCTGCGGCGCCTGGCCCGAACGGCATGGATGTCGCTGGCCGATGAACCGGCGCGGCAGGCATATGTGGATTCCCTGATCGCCGATTGGCCGGCGCGCATGCGCGAGGCGTGGATGGCGCGGGATGAGGCGATGTGCCTGGAACGCGCCGGCGAAAAGGGACTCTGGAAACGCTTTCCCTATGGCGACTGGCTCGAACAGCTCGATCTGGCGTCGCAGTCGGGTGCTTACGCGTCGCTGGCGCGACCGCTCCTGCTGCGTCTGCTGGCCGATGTGCCGCTGCAGTACGGCACCTTTCGCGCAGTGCGGCATTTATACAAGGCCGCCGAATTTCGCGGCGACACGATGTTGTTCGGCCTGCTCAATTTCCGCTTCGAAACCACGAAGCAGACCTGTTTTCGTCCCCAATGGGTGTATCACGGAGGACGCTACCGGAAATTTTCCGACGTCGCCGGCGATCCGGAACTGAAACTCGCCTATACCGACCGCACCCGGAATTATCTGCGCCGCCGTACCTGGCGTGTATTGCGCCGCCTGGCCAAGGCGGGCGACCCGGAATTCGCGCGGGTGGCGCTCGGAGTTCTGCTTGCCTTCGACGACCGCGGCGCGGGCCAGGCTCGTTGCGTGGAGAAGCCGCGCTGGGATTACACGCAGCGTCGCATCGTCACGACCCGCAAATATCTCAGCCCCTATTCGGGGTGGATGACGTTTTACTGGCTGCTGCATTCGCGCGGCACGGACTGGCGGATTTCCTCGGGCGACGCGCGTTCCTGGTTTTCCGCCGACAGGCCGTGGCAGGAAAGCCCGGGTGGGAACGGAAAAGAGGATGCGCCGGGCAATCCATTGAACCCGACATCGAACGCAGCGCCGGATGCGCGCGAAGAAGCATTTCCCGAGTTATGGGACAGGCAGCCGCAAGCGCTCCTGCACCTGCTCGAACACAGCCGCTGTGCCGGCGTGCACGCCTTCGCGGCGCGGGCGCTGGCGGCGAACGCGGCGTTCTGCGCCACGCTGTCGGCGGAAAGCGTCCGCGCGTTGTTGCGCAGCCCGTACCCCGCGACGCAGCGTTTTGCTTTCGGGCTGGTGCGCGAGCGGATCGACCGCGCGGCGACGGCGGAAGACGCATTGCCCTGGCTGTTGCTGTTGGCGCGCATGCCGCTCGTGGAAGCGCATCGCTACGTGCTGCGGCATATCGGCCAGAATCCCTCGCGTTATGCCGCGAATGCCGAATTGATCGCGCTGATGCTCTGTGCGCCGGACGACGAAATGCGC
>JAVBTC010000013.1:0-5901 GCA_031556405.1 Rhodocyclaceae bacterium | reverse complement strand
CGATGTGCGCCCGCGACGTCGCGCGGGAAAAGGAAATGGCCGAATTCGCGCTGATCCGCGTCAAGCCGGACGGCGCCTTCGCGCCCCTGCCCGAAGCCGGGTACCGGCTGTTCATCGAAAGCCGCCAGTACTACTGGCGCTACGACGACCAGAAAGGCTGGCATTCCGGCTACACGGAAACCGATACGCTGGCCGCTTCGGGCAAGGTCGCGCTGCAGAAGGAAGCCCGGCTGTCGCTGCCGGTCGAATACGGCACTTACCGGCTCGACGTCGAGGACCCGGAAACGGGGCAGACGCTGCGCTACCGTTTCTACGCCGGCTGGTCGGCACAGGAAGCGGAAAAGATCGGCAACCGGCCCGACCATGTGCGCATGCAGCTCGAAGGCGTGCCGCTGAAGCCGGCCCAAAGTGGAAATCGCGAGGTGAAACTGACGCTGACGCCGCCGCACGACGGCGAGGCGCTGGTGCTGGTCGAGGCCGACCGGCTGCTGTGGTCGAAACGGCTGCCCGTTTCCGCCCGCGGCACCACGGTGACGATTCCGGTCGACAAGGAATGGGACCGGCCCGACATGTACATTTCCGCCATCGTCTTCCGCCCCGGCAGCCAGGGCGAGCGCATCACCCCGGCGCGGGCGGTCGGGCTGATCCATCTGCCGCTCGACCAGGGCGCGCGCAGGCTCGAAGTCAAGCTGGAAGCGCCGCGCAAGGCGGTCCCGGAACGCCGCGTCGAAGCGAAAGTGAAGGTGGAAATGAAGACGGCCGGCCCCGACGGGAACGTGGCTGGAAATATGGCCAACAAGCGCACCGTGGTCACGCTGTCCGCGGTCGACGTCGGCATTCTCAACATCACCCGTTTCGCGACGCCGAACCCGTTCGACTTCTACTTCGGCAAGCATTACTACAGTCCGGAACTGCTCGATCTCTACGGCAAGCTGATCGAAAAGATGGACGGCATCCGCGGCAAGCTCAAATGGGGCGGCGACGCCGGCATGCGCGACTCGACGAGCATGCCGAAGAAGGTGAAGCTGGTCGACCTCTTCAGCGGCCCGGTGACGCTGGACGCCAACGGCGAAGCGAAAATCCCGCTCGACCTGCCCGATTTCAACGGCACCCTGCGGCTGATGGCGGTGGCCGCCACCGCCGACGATTACGGCAGCACCGAGCAGGAAATGACGGTGGCGGCACCGATCGTCGCCGAACTGTCGACGCCGCGCTTCATCACGCCCGGCGACAAGGCGACGCTGGCGCTCGACGTGACCAATCTGTCCGGCACCAGGCAGAAGATCGACATCGACCTTGCCGCCGCCGAACCGCTGAAAATCGCCAAGAGCAAGCGCAGCGTCACGCTGAACGACAAGGAACGCACGGTGCTGCGGTTCGAATCCGAAGCCATTGGTACAGGAACCGGCAGCGGTACGTTCGGCCTCGCGCCGATCACGCTCGGCATCGACGCCGACGGCGGCAAGATCAAAATCAAGCGCCAGAGCGCCCTCCAGGTGCAGCCGGCGGTTCCGCGCGAACAGCAGAGCTTCCGCCTGAAAATCGATGCCGGGGAGCGCGTGCGGCTCGATCCGCAATGGGTAGCGCCCTATCACCGCGGCTCGGCCACGCTCTCGTTCGCGCTTTCGAACCGGCCGCCGCTGAACGTCGCCAGTTTCGTCAAAGGGCTGCTCGACTATCCCTACGGCTGCGTCGAACAGACCACCAGCGCCGCCTATCCGCACGTCTACATCGACGAGGAAGGCGCCAAGGCCATGGGCATCACGCCGCGCAGCCGCGAGGAGCGCGCCCGCTTCATTTCCGGCGCCATCGCCCGCATCGCCGGCATGCAAAGTTCCGCCGGCGGCTATTCGCTGTGGGGCGGCGGCAGCGACGATGCCTGGCTGACGCCATACGTCACCGGCTTTTTCATGGATGCCCGCGATGCCGGTTTCGACGTTCCCGACGCCATCGTCAAGCGCTCCGAAGACTGGATGCTGAAAAAACTGCTCGACGCGGGACGCAGTTTCCCCTCGCTGCCGGCCAACCTGAAACCTGACGAAAAGGGACGCTACAACGCCAACGACCTCCGGTCGCTGAGCGATGGGCACCGCCGCTTCACCGAGCTCGCCCATCTTTCGTACGTCCTCGCGCGCGAACAGAAAGCGCCGCTCGCCAGCCTGCGTCTCCTGCACGACAAATATCGCAACCGCGCCTACTCACCGCTGCCGCTCGTCCACCTCGCGCTGGCGCTCTCCCTCTCGGGCGACGCCAAGCGCGCGCAGGAAGCGCTGGACGACGCGATGAAACGGACCTACGGCATTACCGGCAACCGTTACGCTTATTTTGGCGACTACGGCAGCGAAGCGCGCGACTTCGCGATGTCCTACGCATTGCTCGTGCGGCACAAGATGACGCACCCGCGGCGCGAAAACCTGCTTCTCGATCTCAACCGCCAGCTCGCCGACCACCGCTGGTTCTCCACCCAGGAACGGCTCGCGCTCTTCCTCGCCGCGCGCGCCGCCGGGGAAAGCGGCGAAGGCGAATGGAGTGCCGTGCTGCATCTGCCGGGCAGGAACGAAGGAAAATCCGGCGGCAAGGAAAGCAAAGAAACGATCGCCGCGCGCGGCACCGAAATCCGCATGCTGGATCCGGCCTTTCTCCCGGCCCTGCTCGCCCGTGGTCCCCGGGGCATCGAGATCGAAAACACGGGCGGCAAGACACTCTGGCTCGAAGCCGAAGCGGGCGGCTATCCGCTCAAACCGGCCAATCCGCCAGCGACGGCGGATACCAAAATCATCCTCGAACGCTCCTGGTTCCATGCCGACGGCACTCCCTGGCGCGGTACTCCACTCCGCGTCGGCGACACGCTGATCGCGCGCGTCATCGCGTCGAGCAACAGAACCGTCGAGGAAGGACTGATCGTCGACCCGATTCCCGCCGGCCTGGAGATCGAAAACCTCAATCTCTCACAGGGCGAGGCGGCGGACACGTTCAGCGTCGAAGGGAAGAACGTCGCGCAGGCGATGAACGATTCGAGGATCAAGCACCACGAATTCCGCGACGACCGTTTCGTCGCCGCCGCGCGACTGGATTCCGGAAAACTGCACCTCTACTACCTGCTGCGCATCGTCACGCCGGGCGTCTACACCGTCCCCGCGACCTACGCGGAAGACATGTACCGTCCCGAAATCCGCGCCTTCGGCCCCGATGCCGCGCCGGTCACGGTGGTCGACCCGCGCATGCGGGAAGAAAAAGAGGCAAAGGGACCGGAAACGAAAGCGCAATGACTCCCCGTGCACTATCCGGGCGCCCGTGGCGACAAACGCCACGGGCGCGGCGTTTGTCTTGGCGCCTTTCCAATAATGAAATAATTTAACAATTAAACCAGTTACAATTCTGAATACTTAATTCAGTACAAACTGTAATTTATTGCTGTTTTGCATTATAACAGGGGTCGGAACGTCTCTGGATTTCCGCCTGCGCGGGAATGACGGGGATATTTTCTGTTCTTTGCCTGTACCGATCGTCTGCTGTGTAGAACCTGGAACCATTGATGCCTGCCGCACGCCATTATTTTCTTTCGTCATTCCCTCGCAGGCGGGAATCCAGGGGTTGCGGCAATCGTCATTCATCGCGGCGGCCATTGGAGGAAAAATTTCCCGGAAGACTTTCCTCCTCTCCCGCCAGCCCGAGTACGCCGTCGTAACGCAGCAGGTACCCCAGTCCATGAATCCAGATGCGCACATCGCAACGGTAACGCCGCTCGTCGA
This sequence comes from Rhodocyclaceae bacterium, assembly GCA_031556405.1. Taxonomy (GTDB): domain Bacteria; phylum Pseudomonadota; class Gammaproteobacteria; order Burkholderiales; family Rhodocyclaceae; genus WQZF01. Next base: position 2,149 of record JAVBTC010000013.1, on the reverse strand, counting down.
CAGCACGTTCCCGAGTGACGACGGCACACGGGAATGGAAGACCGAACAGCGTCGCCTTGCGGCTGCGCTGGACGATCGTCCCATCCGGCATGGCGTTGGTATCGAGATAAAGTGCAAGCGGCCCCATCCGTTCGACGATGAGATGCTCGTTGTGCCTTCTACGGCATGCTTTACTGTCTATTCTGAAACCCATGCCCATGCGGCTGGCAAAGAGACGGTTGCCGATGCGGCGGTGCCAGAGCTCGCCTTTTTCATCCGGCGCGATACTCGCCCGGCACGGCGCGTTTCCCGCCGGGCGCGGCAGAAGAGAAAAGCACAGCAGCGCGCGCATCCAGCGTCGGCTGCTCCAGCGCACGCGCAGCCCGCCTTCCAAAGCGCACCCCGCACCGTCGTGGACGCGCTGCAATACGGGCGGCAGCCTATCGAAATCCGTCCCCAGGACAATCCGATAAAGCGAATCCATTTTCATGTCGTCTCCCCGGGAATGGATATCAGATCGCGCAATGCCGCCGAAAGTCCGGGAAAGCGGAAACGGTAGCGTTCCTCCAGCAGGCGCTGCGGCAACACGCGCTGCCCCGCGAGCAGCAGGTCGGCCTGTTCGCCCAGCAGCCAGCGCAACGGACGCGCGGGCAGCGGAAGCCATGCCGGACGATGCAGCAACGCCGCTGCCCGGCGCACAAACCCGGCCTGACTTACCGGTTCCGGCGCCACGAGATTGTAGACGTCGACGCGGCAATCGGGCCGCGCGGATTGTACCGCTTCCATCATTTCCGTCCCCCCTGCTGTCCCTAGTGTTTCCACCGTCCCTGCCCCCCGTTCCCGCAGGTTTCCCGGCCGCATCAGCGAATTCGCGCACAGCCAGGCGAACGCACCGATCACATCGTCGATGTGAATCCAGCTCAATGTCTGTCCACCGCTGCCGATTCTGCCGCCCAGCCCGAGACGGACCGGCAGGAGCAGCGCCGGCAGAGCATTTTGCCGCCCGAATACGACGCCCAGCCGGGTCAACGCCACGGGGATTCCCAGCCCGGCGGCGCGGCGCGCGGTTTCTTCCCACTCCAGGCAGAGACGGGACATGAAAATCGCCTGCGGCGGACTGCTTTCGTCGAGACTCCGCGTATCGCACTCATCCTGAATACCGTAATAACCGATTGCCGAAGTGGAAATCATCAGGCGTGGACGATGATTCGTATGACAGGCTCTCGCGAGCCATTCGAGCAGAGCCCGCGTCGTTTCCACCCTGCTCCGCAGCAATTGCAGACGCCGTTTCGTACTCCAGCGCGGCCCGAGAATCGGCGCACCCGCAAGATTGACGATAACGTCGAAACGAACGGCGCGATCCAGTTCATCGAGCGAGGCGACACACTGCGCGCGCCCCTGGAACAGTACAGCAGCCCTGAGTGGGTCGCGCGTCCATAGCGTTACCCGATGCCCATCGGCAAGCAGCGCGCGCACCAGATGCTGGCCGATGAATCCGGTGCCGCCGGTAACCAGGAACGATTGCGCCCGACCCCTTTTTTCACTTCCCCCGGAACCGAAGTCGAAGCGCCGCGCTTCCTTCTCCCATGCCGCGGATACGCGGCAGGCAAATGCATCGCGAATTCCGGAGAGCACCACGCCGACGGCGAAGAATGTCAGCGCCACACTCCGCCAGCCATGGTCGACCCAGCGCAATTCATCCGGCAACGCCCACCACGTCCGGCTATGCCAGGCGAAAAGACCGAATACCACGCCGCCGTTGATCGCCAAAAGCGTGTGCAGCACCCGTTCACTTCCCGGCAACAGGCGTGTCCGGTCTTCGACAACGAAGTCGCGCAACGTCAGAAGAACTTCGATACCGATGACGAACCACAGCGGCAGCAGCCACAATCCGCCCCATTCGAGCCAGGCAAACCCGAAAAAAACGAGGCCATACAGCACGGCGCGTGCCGCATGCAGCCGCAGTTCGGCGGCGCCGTTATGCCGCTGCGGCAGCGCGCAGCGCAACTCATGGTGATAGATCGTATCGTAGGCGCCCATTACTCCTTGCGCGACCAACAGCGTGAGAACCAATGTGTAGAGTTCCATGACGTACCTCCGAATCAAAACACGTTATAAAACACGTTATTTATGCAAATACTAAAATTTCTGTAATTACAGAAATTTATAA
>JAVBTC010000062.1:0-10539 GCA_031556405.1 Rhodocyclaceae bacterium | reverse complement strand
CTTGCTTGCCTGGGTCCCGAATCACGCTCTACCCGGCTGGCTCGGTCTGACTCTCTTTTACCGCTACCGTGAACATCCAGAGACGGTACGCTTAATGCCTGTTGTCATGGTCGCCACAGTATTCTGGTCTCCCCTGACAGGAATCGGCCTTCTTCCGTTTGCTGGATTACTTCTTTGGGAACAATGGCGTAAAGGCATACTCGATACCGCACGGCTCAAATCATTCTGTCTTACGTCACTGACGGTTTTGCCGCTGGCAATACCAGTCATCGCCTATTTCGGGCTTGACGGCAGTGAAATCCCGAGCCACTGGACCTGGAACGTATCGGGCTTTCCGGGAAACCGCATAGCATTTACTATCTGTTATGCAAGTTTCCTGCTTCTGGAATTTCTTGTACTGACCGCATTTCTGACAACATTCAAATCTGATTCCTGGTTAAATCTTTCGGCATTAACCCTATTGTTTCTTCCGCTTTATTGGTTTGGCCCCGGCAGCGACTTGGCAATGCGCGGCAGCATCCCTGCCTTGATGCTGATCTGTCTCAGAACTTTTGAAATGCTGTCTGCTGCTTGGCCGCGATGGTTGACGGCAAAAATCGTTGCCGTTCTCCTTCTCCTGGCCGTAGGCGCAATCACTCCCGCACATGAAATGGCCCGCGCTTTCCTGTGGCCCGGCTGGCCGATGCAAAATGCCGATCTGATGACCATTGCCATGGAAAAAATACCACCGCATTACGTGGCTCGCATCAACCGCGAACGAACCAAGAGTTGGCTGAAAATGCCCGTCATGCTTCCCGGCCGAGGTGATACGGTAGATACGATACAGTGATATATCATCGATACATCGATTGACTTAGGGAAAAACGTTCATGAAAGCAGTCATCCTCGCCGGCGGCCTGGGCACCCGACTTTCAGAAGAAACCATCGTGCGGCCCAAGCCGATGGTGGAAGTCGGCGGCAAGCCGATGCTCTGGCATATCATGAAAATCTATTCCGCTCACGGCATCCATGAATTCATCGTTTGCCTAGGGTACAAGGGATACATGATCAAAGAGTATTTCGCCAATTATTTTCTGCATACCTCCGACGTCACCTTCGACATGACCAACAACCGTATCGAGGTACATCAGAATCACGCCGAGCCCTGGCGCGTGACGCTGGTGGATACCGGCGAAAACACGATGACCGGAGGCCGGTTGAAACGGGTCGCCTCCTATCTGGGCACCGAGAACTTTTGCATGACATACGGTGACGGTGTCGCCGATGTCGATATCCGGGCGCTGATCGCCTTTCATCGTGAACATGGTCGGCCTGCGACCGTGACGGCGGTACAGCCGCCGGGGCGCTACGGTTTGCTGGAAATCGATGCCGACCGGGTGCAGGGGTTCCAAGAAAAACCGCGTGGCGACGGCGGCTGGATCAACGGTGGCTTTTTCGTGCTGAATCCGGCAGCGCTCGAAACGATCAAGGACGATTCCGTGCTGTGGGAAAAAGAGCCGATGGAGACGCTCGCGCGCTGCGGCGACCTGATGGCCTACCGGCATGCCGGATTCTGGCAGGCGATGGATACCCTGCGCGACAAGGTATACCTCGAGGAACTGTGGAGCAGGAACGAAGCACCATGGAAGCATTGGAAATGAGCGCGACAAGCAGTATAGGCGGCGAGGAGCTATCTGGCGCCGATGCCCGATTCTGGCAAGGACGCCCGGTATTGATCACGGGACACACCGGCTTCAAGGGGAGTTGGCTGTCGCTGTGGCTGCAAACCCTCGGCGCCCGCGTAGCGGGCGTGGCTTTGCCGCCGGAAACGAATCCAGCAATGTTCGACGTGGCGCGGGTCGCCAGTGGAATGGAAGGCCATTTCGCCGATATCCGCGATTACGCGGCATTGAAGGAAAAACTGTGCGCCCTGCGTCCGCAAGTCGTTTTTCATCTTGCCGCCCAAGCATTGGTGGGAGAAGGCTACAAAAACCCGCTCGCCACCTATGCCAGCAATGTCATGGGCACCGCGCATTTGCTCGAAGCCGTGCGCGAAACCGGCAGCGTAAAAGCAGTCGTGATCGTCACCAGCGACAAATGTTACGAAAACCGCGAATGGGTCTGGGGCTACCGCGAAAACGAAGCACTGGGCGGCTTCGATCCTTACAGCAGCAGCAAGGCATGCGCCGAAATCGTCACTGCGGCGTATCGCCGTTCTTTTTTCGAGCCGGATGGAGCGCGCATCGCCAGCGCACGCGCCGGCAATGTCATCGGCGGCGGCGATTGGGCCGCCGACCGGCTGCTCCCCGACCTCGTCCAGGCTTTTGCCGTGGGCGAGACCGCACTGCTGCGCCGTCCTGACGCAATCCGTCCCTGGCAGCATGTACTCGAGCCGCTCTCGGGTTATCTGCTGTTGGCGCGCCGTCTGCTCGAAACGTATCCGGAAACCGCATGCGCATGGAATTTCGGCCCGGAAGCCGACGATGCGCGCCCTGTCGCGGAAGTCGCGGCAATCGCCGCCGAGGCGTGGGGGGGAAATGCACAATACTGTGTTGAAAATAACCATTTCCCGCACGAAGCCGGCTGGCTGCGCCTGGATGCGAACAAGGCGCGTCGGCTTCTGGGCTGGCACCCGCGCTGGAATCTGGAACGAGCCGTAGCGGAAAGCGTGCGTTGGTACAAAGCCTGGCGTTCCGGAGCCGACATGCGCGATTTCACGCTGGAACAGATAGCGTCGTATGTAAAAGAGGAGCGTTCATGACCGACGAGCAGCAGCGCAGCCAACAACGTACCCGGATCCTGGAACTGGTCCGCACTTACGCCGACGGCGCCCCGACAGCGAAATTCACGCCCGGCGCCACACCCGTTCCGCCCTCGGGCAAGGTGCTGGGCGCAAAGGAATTGGAATACGCGGTCGATGCCGTTCTCGATGGCTGGCTGACGACCGGTCGTTTCAACGCCGCTTTCGAGAAAAAACTTGGCGCGTTTCTCGATGTCGATTTCGTCCTGACGACCAATTCGGGATCCTCCGCCAATCTGCTCGCCGTTTCCTGTCTGACCTCGCCACTGCTCGGGGAACGCCGGCTGCGTCCGGGCGATGAAGTCATCACCGCCGCGGCGGGATTTCCGACCACGGTTAATCCTGTTTTGCAAAACCAGTTGATCCCGGTATTCGCCGATTCGCATCTGCCGACCTATAACCCGACTCCGGAAGTAATCGAGGCGGCAATTACGCCAAATACCCGTGCCATCGTATTGGCACACACGCTGGGCAATCCTTACGCCGCCGCCGAGATCGCCGAGATCGCCGAACGGTACGGCTTGTGGCTGGTGGAGGACTGCTGCGACGCGCTCGGTTCGACTTACCAAGGGCGCAAGATCGGCACCTTCGGACACATCGCCACGCTTTCCTTTTATCCGGCGCATCACATCACGATGGGCGAAGGCGGCGCGGTACTGACACGCGACCCGACACTCAAGCGCGCCATCGAATCCTTCCGTGACTGGGGACGTGACTGCTGGTGTGCGCCCGGTTGCGACAATACGTGCGGCAGGCGTTTCGACTGGCAATTGGGCCAACTGCCCGCCAGTTACGACCACAAGTACGTTTATTCGCACCTCGGCTACAACCTGAAAATCTCCGACATGCAAGCCGCGGTGGGGTTGGCGCAGCTTGACCGGCTGGAGGAATTCATCGCTGCGCGTAAAACCAATTTCGCGAGGTTGCGGCAGACCTTGGACGATATGGAGGAATTTCTGTTGTTGCCCGAAGCCACGCCCGGTAGCGATCCCTCGTGGTTCGGTTTTCCGTTGACGCTGAAACCCGGAGCGGCCTGCAGCCGCGTCGACCTGTTGCGCTATCTGGACCAGTACCGGATCGGCACACGACTTCTGTTCGCCGGCAATCTGACGCGCCAACCGTACATGCTCGAACGCGGTTTTCGTGTTTCCGGCACGCTTGCGGGGGCTGACACCATCATGAACGATACATTCTGGATCGGTCTCTATCCAGGTTTGACGAATGAAATGCTCGATTATTCAGCAGGGAAGATCCGTGAATTCTTCGGAGCGGGATTTTAGGGAATGACGAAGGTATTGCAATCATTTTTTCTAATTAAACATTGAATTATATTTCATGCATACATTGAGTTTAATTGTCAAATTATTTTTCAATTAGAAAATATATTCAGGGGAATTCGTTTCGAAATGCCATCTTCGTCTTCATCGCTGCTCCCGCCGCTACTTCCATTTCCTGTCCGCCCTCTACCGGAAGCCGACCTGGAACATATCCTTCGGCATACGGAAAGCCTATGGTCGGAATTGAACGGCGAGCGTCTTTTCATCACCGGCGGAACCGGTTTTTTCGGCATCTGGCTGCTTGAAACGCTCGCTTTCGCCGTGCGCCGCCTTCATCTCGATTTACGTGCCACGGTACTGACGCGCAATACGCAAGCGTTCGCCGACAAAGCCCCTCATCTGGCTGCATCAAAAATGTTTACTTGGCTCGAGGGCGACGTACGCAACTTTGTTTTTCCCGAAGGCACATTCAGCCACGTCGTCCATGCCGCCACTGCCGCCAGCCCGAAACTCAATACGGAACATCCCGGTGAAATGCTCGGTACCATCGTCGACGGCACGCGCCATGTACTCGATTTTGCCGTCCGTGCCGGCTGCAAGCGACTGCTGCTGACCAGTTCCGGTGCCGTTTACGGCGTGCAGCCGTCCGAACTCCTTCTGCTGCCCGAACACCATCCGCATGCTCCCGATCCTGCCAATCCGGCTTCGGCTTATGGCGAAGGCAAACGCATGGCGGAACTGCTCTGCGCCATCGCTCACCAACAACATGGACTGGCATGCAAGATCGCGCGCTGCTTCGCATTTATCGGTCCGCATCTACCGCTCGACGGACATTTCGCCGTCGGCAATTTCCTGCGCGATGCCCTGACCGGCGGCACCATCCATGTAGCCAGCGACGGACGTTCGGTTCGTTCCTATCTGTACATGGCCGATCTCATGATCTGGCTCTTGCACATCCTGATGCGGAGCAAACCGGTCCGACCGTACAACGTCGGCTCCGACATTACGTTATCCGTTGCCGAGCTCGCTTCCCGCATCAAAAAAAACCTCTGCCCCGAAGGCAGCGTCCAGATCCGGGACCGGGTATCCTCGTGGCTGCCCGCGCGCTATGCCCCGGAAATCAAACGGGCACGCGGCGAATTGGGGCTGGAAGTGAGAATCGGACTCGACGAAGCCATCAACCGAACCGCTTCATGGATCGCCAGCCATGAGCATTGAACGGAACGCTCTTCGCTGCTGCCCCATATGCTGCTGTAAGCGTGTCGGAATATTGCATTCCATGCGTTTCCATCTGGCGGCGGGGCTTCCGTTACCCGCCGCTTATGAAATCGTCCGCTGTCTCGATTGCGGCGCCGTTTATGCCGATACTCCGGGAACCCAGGCCGATTACGATCGCTACTACACGGAATTTTCCCGTTATGAAGATGCCGCGACTGCGAGCGGTGGCGCCGATAACGAAGCGGATGCCCGACGTCTGGAAGATACCGCTGCCTGGCTTGCGGAACGTATCGGCAACAAGGACATGAGCATCGTCGATGTTGGTTGCGGCAACGGAGGACTGCTTCAGGCGCTGTCCCGCCGCGGCTATTCCGCGCTTGCCGGCATCGATCCGGCACCCCGTTGTGTCGAGCGGCTCAACTCGACGGGATTTTCCGCTTACCGTGGCCATTTGGGCAATCTTCCCGGTACTTGCGGAGTCTACGATCTGGTCATTCTTTCCCACGTTCTGGAACATGTGGTCGATGTGACGGAAGCGTTGCGCGCAGCGTATTCGCTGCTTCGTCCCGGCGGAAAGATTTATATCGAAACGCCGGATGCTTCCCGCTATCACCTCGACGGATTCCCGCCTTTTTATTTCTTCGACCCGGAACACATCAACCATTTCGACCGTTCGAGCCTGACCACGCTTGGTGCGAGAAACGGGTTTGCCACGCTCGACCATATCGAAAAGGACCTCGTCCTCCCCGGAAACCGTCATTACCCCGCTGTCGGCATTCTCCTGCAGTACAAGGAATATCGGCCACCTTCACCTCAATATGACGATACTCTGACGGAACAGATTTCCCGCTATATCGCCGTATCCCAGGCCAAACAGCGCGATAGCGAAGCGCTGTTTGCCGATGCCGTGAAAAACCGCCCCGTTGCCCTCTGGGGCGCTGGTTCACAAGCGCAGCGACTGCTGGAAAATTCCGTATTGAAACATTCACATATCGTCGCCGTCGTCGACCGAGATTCGAACAAGCAGGGAAAATTTTTTGCCGGCTGTACCGTGCAAACTCCGGAAGAAGGGCTGTACCAACTTCCCGCAGATACCCTGGTCATCATCGCAGCCGCCATTCATGCCGAAGCGATTCGTGGTGAGATCGCGGCGATCGATGCCGATCTGCCTTGTTTCGTTCCCTGACCTTTCCGTCAATCTTTCCGCCGATCTCCTTCCCGTCAATCGAGCCCGCCGACCATGAACGACAAATTCCAAACCCTGATTCAGGAATCTCTCGCCCTCCCATCTCCCGTCCTTAATGGCGATTCCGTGCTGGTTTACGGTGCAGGAAACAAAGGCAGGGAAATCGCACGGTTTCTATCCGGACGGGGATACGTCGTTTCAGGTTTTCTGGATACAAACGCAAAACCCGGCCAACACATTGGACGGATTCCCGTCGTCACTCTGAACGACTGGTTGCGTGACAACGAACCGGAACGTCATTCCATCGTAGTGGCAATTCACAATTACACGGTAGAGATGCCTCCCTTGCTGGATTCGATCCGGGCACAGGGGTTCAAACAGGTATTCAATATTGTCGAGTTCTATAACGCGTTTCCGAAAGCGTTACCTGACCATTACTGGCTAACCGCAAAAGCTTGTTACACACCGTTCGGCGATCCCCTGGACCGCCTTCACCGGGTGCTCGCCGATGAAAAAAGTCGTGAATGGCTGGAAGCCGTGGTGCGCTTTCGTTTATCAGGAAATTACACGCTGCTTCCAAAAACCCAACTCGGAGACCAATACCGCCCCGGAGATCTTCCGATGTGGCCTCAATCCTTACGTTTCATCGATTGCGGCGCTTTCGACGGCGACACACTGGAACATCTCAGACAAGGCGGTTACAGTTTCGACGCTATCGCCGCCTTCGAACCCGATCCAGGAAACTTCCGCAAACTTGCAGAAGCAGTCAGGCGGCACGGAGAAGCCATCTGTTTTCCCTGCGCGTTGGGCGCACAAACGGAAAGCCTTCGATTTAACGCGGACGCCAGCATGGCCAGCCAGATTTCCAGTACCGGCGATCAAACCATTCAATGTGTAACACTCGATGAAGCACTGCCCAATTTTCGCCCCAATCTAATCAAAATGGATATCGAGGGCGCGGAATTGGAAGCATTACTCGGCGCACGGCGCATAATCTCCGAGCATCGGCCGGGACTGGCGATCAGCCTCTACCACACGCCAGGACATTTATGGCAAATCCCTTTGTTGCTCCATGACTGGGGACTCGGCTACCGCTTTCATATCCGTGGCCATGCCCACAATTCCTATGAACTCGTGCTCTACGCCATTCCATCCAACATTCCCGGCGAATCAATAAGATAAAAATTTTACGGACGGCTTTCCCATGCAAATTCGCGTTTCCGAATTCATCGCCCGCCATCTCGCTGAATGGGGCGTGCGCCATATTTTTCTCCTCACCGGCGGAGGAGCAATGTTTCTCAACGACGCGCTGGGCCATCAGCCGGGACTCGAAATCGTCTGCAATCATCACGAACAGGCCTGCGCCATGGCCGCCGAAGCCTATGCCAGGATCAGCGGCGAAATTGGCGTCATCAACGTCACGACCGGCCCGGGCGGCATCAACGCACTGAACGGCGTATTCGGCGCCTGGACCGACTCGGTGCCGATGCTGGTGCTCTCCGGCCAGGTCAAGCGCGAAACCTGCATGCGCCATACCGGCGCCACGCGCCTGCGTCAGCTCGGCGACCAGGAAGCCGACATCGTGGCCTTGGCGCAACCGATCACGAAATATGCTTCTTTCGTCGCCCGGCCGGAAGACATCCGCTTTGAACTGGAAAAAGCGCTCCATCTGGCGACAAGCGGCCGCCCCGGCCCATGCTGGCTCGACATCCCGATCGACGTTCAATCGGCAATGATCGATCCCGACGAACTGCACGCATATACCGCGGAAGAGAATTCCTTGCCGGTTTCCACGGTTTCTGATACCGAAGCGCAATGCCGGGAAATTCTGGCGCACCTTTCCCGCGCGCAACGGCCGGTCGTCATGGCAGGCACCGGCGTCCGCGTAGCGAACGCGCTGGCGTCGTTCGAATCCGTCATCAGGAAACTTGGCATCCCCGTCGTCACCGCCTGGACGCACGACCTCATCGCCAGTGACGACCCTCTGTTTTGCGGCCGTCCCGGGACGATCGGAACCCGTGCCGGAAATTTCACTGTACAGAATGCCGACCTGCTGCTGGTGCTCGGCAGTCGTCTCAACATCCGCCAGACCAGCTACAACTGGGCTTCGTTTGCCCGTCACGCTTTTAAAATCCAGGTTGATATCGATGCTGCGGAATTGGAAAAGCCGATGCTGAAGCCGGACCTTCCCGTTCAATGTGATTTGCGTGTTTTTCTGGAGATGCTGGACTGCCTGTTACCCGGCGCTTTCGAGCGCCACCCTGAACACGCTGCCTGGCTGCAATGGTGCCGCGAACGGGAAAAGCGCTATCCGGCGGTGCTACCGCGTCACCGCGAATACCGTGGCGCCATCAACCCCTATCATTTCATCGAGGTATTGTTCGAACAACTCGACGAGAATGACATCGTGGCATGCGCCAATGCCGCCGCCTGCATCGTCCCCTTTCAGGCAGCAAAAATAAAGCGTGGGCAGCGCCTGTTTTCGAACTCCGGATCCGCCTCAATGGGATACGATCTGCCTGCGGCAATCGGCGCCTATTACGGCGGGCTGGTCATGCACGGAAAACAGCAGCGCGTGATTTGCCTGGCCGGCGACGGCAGCGTGATGCTCAACCTGCAAGAACTGCAGACCATCGCCCACCATCGTTTGCCCATCAAGATTTTCATTCTCAACAATCAAGGCTATTTATCGATTCGTAGTTCGCAAAGTAACTTCTTTGGCCGCTTGACCGGAGAAGGCCCGAATTCCGGACTTTCCTTTCCGAATTTCGTCACTTTGGGTGCCGCTTTCGGTATTCCCTCGCAACGGTTCGATCAAAAAGATTTTTCCGCAAGCACCGCCGAAATACTTGAAATCGAAGGTCCGGCACTGGTCGAAGTCATTCTCGACGGTGCCCAGCCTTTCGAACCGCGCATGGCTTCCCGGCAGTTGCCGGACGGCAGCATCGTCTCACCGGCGCTCGAAGATATGTTTCCTTTTCTTGAATCGGAGGAACTGGCGCAAAATATGCTTTCGCCTGTTATTCCTTTATCCTCCTCTTCCAGTAATCAGTAATAATTCCGAAAAACCTCCCTGACGGGGTATGAGCCATGAACACAAAACGAGTATTTGAAGATCTTTTTGTCCTGGAACTTGCCAATAATCATTGGGGAAGGCTGGAACGTGGACTGAAAATCGTCACTGATTTCTCCCGCATCGTGCGCTTCAATAACGTCAAAGCCGCAATCAAACTGCAATTCCGGGATGTTGACGCCTTCATCCATAAGGATTACCGCCAGCGCCAAGACATCCGCTATATCAAAAAAACAATGGATACCCGCATGTCTCGGAGAGACTACGCCGTTCTGGTCGAGGCCATCCGCAAAGGCGGCTGCATTCCAATGGCAACTCCCTTCGATGAACAGTCGGTCGAACAATGCGTGGAACAAGGAATCGAAATCATCAAAATCGCCAGTTCCGACATCAACGACTGGGTATTGATCGAAAAAATCGCCACGACGCGTAAGCCCGTCATCGTATCGACCGGCGGTTCCTCGCTGAAAAACGTCGACGATCTTGTCAAGTTCTTCGCCAACCGCAACATTCCGCTCGCGATCAATCATTGCGTCTCACTCTATCCATCCGAAGACCACGAACTCGAACTCAATCAGATCGATTTTCTAAAAGAACGCTACCCTAACAACGTCATTGGTTTTTCCACGCACGAATACCACGACTGGCACACTTCGATCTCCATCGCTTATGCCAAGGGCGCGCGAACTTTTGAACGGCATATAGACATCGAGGCCGACGGTATCGAAGTCTCGAAATACTGCACTCTGCCCCGCCAAGCCGACGAATGGTTCAAAGCATTCAAAAAAGCGGTTGCCATGTGCGGTGCGCCGGGAACGCAAAAGCGGATTCCGCCGGAACGGGAAATTCGTTACCTCGATGCTCTGGTACGCGGTGTATACGCCAAAAAAGACCTTGCGAAAGGCCATGCACTGACGGAAGCGGATGTTTACCTAGCGATCCCGCTTCTGAAAGGACAAATTTCCTGCCGGGAATTAATGCGGGGAGAAATCCTGTCACAGGAAAT
>JAVBTC010000156.1:0-26530 GCA_031556405.1 Rhodocyclaceae bacterium | reverse complement strand
CGACATGTACACCATCCGCCACTACAAAAAGGACTTCGCCGGCCTGAACGTGGCCGTTGTCGGCGACATCCTGCATTCGCGCGTCGCCCGTTCCGACATCGACGCGCTCTCCACCCTCGGTGTCGAAGAGATCCGTGCCATCGGGCCGCGCACCCTGCTGCCGCCCTACCTGGAAAAAATGAACTCCGGCGCCGCTTCCAATACCCGCCTGCGCATTTTCAACGACATGAGCGAAGGACTGCGCGGCTGCGACGTCATCATCATGCTGCGGCTGCAAAACGAACGGATGACCGGCGCCTTGTTGCCTTCGGCACGCGAATACTTCCGCTGCTACGGCCTGACGCCGGAAAAACTGGCGCTCGCGAAGCCCGACGCCATAGTCATGCATCCTGGACCGATGAACCGCGGCATCGAAATCGATTCCGCCGTCGCCGATGGAAATCAGGCGGTGATCCTGCCGCAAGTCTCTTTCGGCATCGCGGTGCGGATGGCGGTTCTGAGCATCGTTGCGGGGAGCGGAAAATGAAAATCGCAATCAAGAACGCCCGGGTCATCGACCCTCGCAACCAGCTCGACGCCCAGCGCAATCTCTATCTCGCCAACGGGCACATCGCTGCCGTCACCGAAGTCGGAGTCGTCCCCGAAGGGTTCGCCGACGCCCGCCTGATCAATGCCAGCAATCTCTTTGTCTGCCCCGGACTGATCGACCTCTGCGCGCGCCTCCCCGATCTCGAGAATGAACTCGCGGCAGCGGCGGCCGGCGGCGTCACCGCGCTGGCCTGCCCGCCCGACACGACCCCGCCGCTCGACGAAGCCCGCCTGGTCGAACGCCTCCGGCATCGCATCGAACAGTCCGACCTGGCCCGCGTGCTGCCGCTCGGCGCCCTGACCCAAGGTCTTGCGGGCGAAAAACTGACGGAAATGGTCAAGCTCGCCAACGCTGGCTGCATCGCCTTCTCCCAGGCCAACGCGCCATTGCCCGACACCCAGGTGCTCTGGCGCGCGTTGCAGTACGCCGCCACGTTCGGTTTCGCCGTCTGGCTGCGTCCCCAGGACGCCTGTCTGGCCCACGAGGGCGTCGCGCACGACGGAGAAGTGGCGGCACGTCTCGGGCTGCCCGGCATTCCCGTCAGCGCCGAAACGGTCGCCATCGCCACCGCGCTGCAGTTGGCGCAGGATGCCGGCGCGCGGCTGCATTTCGCCCGTATTTCCTCGGCGGCCGGAATCTCGCTCATCCGCCGCGCCAGGAACGAAGGACAGGCGATTACCTGCGACATCGGCATCCATCATTTGCATCTGGACGAAAACGACATCGGTTATTTCGACTCCCATGCCCGGTTCGACCCGCCGCTGCGCTCCACCACCGACCGCGCCGCGCTGCGCGCCGCCGTGGCCGAGGGATTGGCCGTCGTCTGCTCCGACCATACACCGGTCAGCGCCGACGGCAAGCACTTCCCCTTCGGCGAAGCCATTGCCGGAGCGGTCGGGCTGGAGCTCCTGCTGCCGCTGACCCTGCTTTGGGCCAAGGAAGAAAATATTCCGCTGACGGCGGCACTGGCGCGCATCACCTGCGACGCCGCCGCGATTCTCGGCCTCGATGCCGGCCATCTCACGCCCGGAGCGTCCGCCGATCTGTGTATTTTTGACCCCTACGCCTCCTGGTGCGCCGATGCGCAAAATCTGCGCAGTCAGGGCAAAAACACGCCGTTCAACGGCCACCAACTGCGTGGCAGGGTGCAGATGACCCTTATCAACGGGAAAATCGTCTTTTCCCGCTAAACCTATTCCGTTTCAACCGATTTCGTTTTTTCAGGAGAGGATTTCCATGCAACGATTTTTTCCGCGCCGCCATCTGCCGTTGCTCTGCCTGCCACTTGCGGCAATCCTGCTTTCGGCTTGCGGATCCCTTGCCTCCAAGGACGAAGACGAAGCAAAGAAGAAAAACACCCTGGACTGCGCCGTCAACGGCCAGCGCATGCTGCTGCGCTTCCAGGACAAGGATGAATTGCGCCTTCTGATGCCGGACGGAGAACTGGTTTACCTTTACAGCATGCCCACGCCCTCGGGCAGCATGCGTTTCGGCAACGGCAACACCGAGGTACGCAGCGAGGGGCTGGATCTGTATCTGATCCAGCATCGCAATTCGAACAAGATGGACTGTAAGCCGTACCAGATCGAAGATGAAAAAATACGCGACAAAGACCAGAAAAAACTCAAATAAGGGGCGATGAACATGACCCAAGCCTGTCCCGAGTGCCGTTCCGTCATTCCGAAAGAGGCCCGCGTCTGCCCGGCATGCGCGCAACGGATCACCGGCATTCTCTGCCCGGATTGCCTCGCGTTCAGCCCGGAAGGCGCCAAGGTGTGCCGGCATTGCCAGCATCGGTTCAAAACGGATCTCCAGCAGCCGAACACCATTCGTCCCTTCAAGGTCCAGGCCGACCAACTGGCGACGCTGGTTTTGAATTGGAGCCTCTGGCCGCAAAAGGTCAGCTTTACCGCCGACAAAATCACGGTCACCTCTTACGGGCTTCTCGGCCTGACCTCGCACGACGAGGAAATTCCGTGGGAAAAAATTGCCGGCTTTTCCCATCGTTCGGGCATTTTCTGGGACAGCATCTCGATCGAAACCCGGGGGCAGTCCGCGTCCGTCGTCAGTTGCCTGAAGAAAGCCGATGCACAACGAATCCGCAGGGTTTTACAGACACTTGAACGTTGAATTGCAGCATACGCAATCCCCGACATGAGCAGTCCATGTCGGCAATTACCACTTTTTTTCTAATTTATATTAAATAAACGTCGGCTACCGTAGGGAATTTCAATCAATAATTATTTATTGAAATTGGAAAATACTTCCCGTTTTTATTTCCCGTTTCCGACGAATCGCTCACGAAAAATAACGGGTCGGGTCCGCGATCTCCGCAGCGGCAAAACCGTCCCGGCGCAGACGGCAGGCATCGCACACGCCGCAGGCGCGGCCTTCCTCGTCGGCCTGATAACAGGAAACCGTGATGCCGTAGTCGACGCCGAGCGCAATGCCACGCTGAACGATCTGCGCCTTGGTGCAGTCGATCAGCGGCGCGTGGAACGAAAACGGAGCGCCTTCCACCGCGGCCTTGGTCGCCAGGTTCGCCATGCGTTCGAACGCGGCGATGTACTCGGGCCGGCAATCGGGATAGCCGGAATAATCGAGCGCATTGATGCCGATAAAAATGTCGCGGCAGTCCAGAACCTCGGCCCAGGCCAGCGCCAGCGAGAGCATGATGGTATTGCGCGCCGGCACGTAAGTGACGGGAATCCCCGGCTGCACGCCGCCGGTCGGAACTTCGATGGCGGCGTCGGTCAGCGCCGAGCCGCCCAGTTGCGCCAGATCGAAATGCAGGACGCGTAGCTCCGCCACCCCGAGACTCGCGGCGACGCGCCGGGCGGCGGCGAGCTCGGCGCGATGACGCTGCCCGTAATCGAACGAAATGCAATGGCAGTCGAACCCCTCCGCGCGCGCGATTGCCAGCGTCGTCGCCGAATCAAGTCCCCCTGAAAGAAGAACGAGCGCTTTTTTCGCCCTGTTTTTATGAGAATCGGCCATATCTACCCGCAATCTTTCGCACCACCTCAAAACCCTTGCAGCAACGCCGGAAGCTCGCGCTCGAGCAATGAAGCATCGCCCAGGTTGAGCGTTACCAGACGCCGCAGATGCGTGGCGCTGTCGAGGTCGATGTCGCGGCAGGCAAAGCCCCACTGCGGCGGCTCTATATGTACGACTGCCACTTCCATGCGAATGAACTCATTCTCGTCGGCGCCGGACGTATCAGCGACATCGAGCGGAATGTCGAGCGTCCCGGCGGTGCCGATCCGTAACGGCGGAGCGGCATCGAGATGCAACAGAACTCCCTTGAGCGACAGATCCAATACTGTGGCCGCATATTCCGCCCCGACTCCTTCTGCGTTTACTACCGTCAGGCGGGCGGGCGCCTTGAAGGTCACACGGGAAAAATGACGTCGATTAGTGTCCATATGAATATCCCCGGAAAAATCCTGCTCCCAGACCCCGTCAAACCATCCTTTGCGGCGTTTGCGGATCGGGTACTCGGCAACGATCACGGCAACGCATCATTTTCCGCGTTCGGCGCCCCACAACGACTTATGCAGTTGCAGTTGAAACCGCACCGGCAACCGGTCGGCAAGAATCCATTCGGCCAGATCCCGCAGCGTCGATTGGGCGGCCTCCGCTTGTACCTCCGCTTGCGCCGCCGTTCCCATACCCGTTCCCTGCACGGGGGAGAAAAGCACCGCGCAACGTTCGGCCAGCCGTTCTCTCCGCACCACTTCCCGCGCCCACTCATAATCCCGGCGGTCGGCAAGCACTATTTTCACCTCATCCCCGGGATTGAGCAAAGGCAGATTGTTCCAGAGATTCTTGTCTTCCTCGCCCGAAGACGGCGCCTTCAGATCGACGATTTTCACGATCCGCGCATCGACCCCGGAAATATCCAGCGCCCCCGACGTTTCCAGAGAAACGTCGTAACCGGCATCGGCCAGCGCGCGCAGTAGAGAGAGACAGTTTTTCTGCGCCAACGGTTCGCCGCCGCTGACGCAAACGAGCGGCTGCCGCGGCGCCGGATTTCCCGCACGTTCCGCATTTCTGGCCAATCCCGGAGGCGCAAAGGCGGCGACACGCGCCAGAATTTCCGCCACCGGCATCGTCTCGCCACCGGAAAAAGCATACTCCGTATCGCACCAGCGGCAACGCAGCGGGCAGCCGGTCAGGCGGATAAACACCGTCGGCAGGCCGCTGCGCGAAGTTTCTCCCTGCAGGGAGAAAAAAATCTCGCTGACCTTGAGCGTCAGCGTCCCGCCGTCGCTCACTTTTTCTTCAAACGGCGCGCGGCGTTTTCCGCCGCCGGGGTTCCCGGGTACTTGGCAACCAGCCCTTCCAGCGTCTGGCGTCCGCCCTTGGCGTCGCCGGAATCCTGCTGCGCGGCGCCCAGCGTGAACAACGCATCCGGCACCTTGGCGTGATTCGGCCATTTCGCGAGTACCTGGCGCTCTTCCTCGATAGCGCGCTTGTAGTCGCGCAACGCGTAGTGGGTATTCCCCAACCAGTACTGCGCCGAAGGTGCCAGCTCGCCGTCCGGATAGTCCTTGATGAATCCGGAGAACGCGGCCTCGGCCTCCTTGTATTTACCGTTCTTGAACTGATTCAGCGCCGCCTCGTAAGCCCGCGACTCCGCCACCGGATCGGAAGGCTTGTTCTGGGCGGGACCCCCCGTCGCTCCGGGCGGCGCGAACGCCCCGGAAGAGGTGGCGGTGGCCGCGCCCGTCTCGAATTTGCGCAGGCGCCCATCGAGATCGACATAGAAATCCTGCTGCCGCTTCTTGGTCATGTCGAGCTCGTAGGTCAGCGTTTCCACCTGGCCGCGCAGGCGGGCAATCTCATCCTTGAGCGCGGCAATCTGGTTCGAGAGATCGAGCTGCGCGCGCGCGGCGGTATCCAGCCGCTCGTTCATCTGTGTCTTCAGATCGGAAACCTGGCGGCGCGCCTCGTCGTCGTCGAACACTCCAGCCTGAACAGCGCCGCTGGCGTGCCATAGCAGCAGCGCCAGCAGCGAATACCGTACATGGGGTCGCATTTGTCAGAACTCGCCTTTGTTGAGCGCGTTATCCCGGTAGAGAACGTCGGCGCGGCGGTTTTCCGCCCAGGCTTCTTCGTCGTGCCCCGCATTCTTCGGCTTTTCCTTGCCCAGGCTCACCGATTCGACCTGCTCCTCGCTGACACCGAGCAGCGACAGCGCGCGCTTCACCGCGTCGGAACGCTTCTGCCCCAGCGCCAGGTTGTATTCGCGGCTGCCGCGTTCGTCGGTGTTCCCCTGAATCAGCATCCGGTAATTGCGGTGCTCGACCAGGTATTTGGCGTGCGCGGCGACCACGTCCTTATATTCGGAACGGATTTCGTAGCTGTCGAAATCGAAATAGATGCTGCGCCGCGACAGAACGCTTTTCGGATCGGTCAGAACGGGATCCAGGGTAGTGGCGGTCGACGTGGTCGTGTCGACCCTCGTCACCTGGCCGTCGCCGGTACCGCGTTCCGTAACACCGACACCGGTTTGCTGGTCGCCGGTTTCAGGCGTGGAAGAACAGGCGGCGAAGAATACGGCGAATAAGGAAAGCAGGGAAACCAGGAAGAGTCTTTTCATGGGTTTTCTCCAGTGGTGGTTGGGGTGGTTGGGATTTATGGAAGTTGAATCCGGATCGGAATTGCTGTGTTGAGATGTTGAGGAGGGAAGGCGAAAACATCGCTATTTGATATACGGCCCCCATGCCGGTTCGCGCACATCGCCGGCAGAACCCGAAAGCCGCTGCTTGATCCGGCCATCGACGGAGACTGCCGAGAGTACTCCGCGCCCACCCATTTCGGTGGCCAGAAGAATCATGCGCCCGTTCGGCGCGAAACTGGGCGATTCGTCCTTCTGCGAATCGGTCAGAATCTGTACCTGCCGGCTCGCCAGATCCATCGCCGCCAGCCGGAAACCGCCATCGCGGCGGCTGATGAAGGCCATCGTGCGGCCATCGGGCGAAATCCGCGGCGTCACGTTGTAGGAGCCTTCGAACGTGAGCCGCTCGGCATTGCCGCCGCCGGAGGGAATACGGTAAATCTGGGGACTGCCGCCACGGTCGGAAGTGAAATAGATGAAACGGCCGTCCGGAGAGTAGTACGGTTCCGTATCGATTCCCGGCGAGCGCATCAAACGCTGCAACCCGGAACCGTCGGCATTGACCGTGAACAGTTGCGAACCGCCTTCCTTGGTCAATACCATCGCCAGCCGGCGCCCGTCCGGCGACCAGGCGGGCGCGGAATTGGAGCCCTTGAAATTGGCGGCGACGCTGCGCTTTCCGGTCGCCAGCGAATGAACGTAGATCACCGGTTTCTTGTTCTCGAAGGAAACGTAGGCGATCCGCGAGCCGTCCGGCGACCACGCCGGAGAAATGATCGGCTCCTTCGAAACCAGCGCGGTCTGGGCGTTCTGCCCGTCCGAATCGGCGATCTGCAACTCGTAGCGGCTGGACGAAAGCTTGGCGACGTAGGCAATCCGCGTGGCGAATACGCCGGGAATGCCGGTCAGCTTTTCATAGACCGCGTCGGCGATGCGGTGGCCGGCCACGCGCAACTGCGTCGTCGGAGTGATGAACGCCGCGCCGGCGAGCTGTGCCTGTTTGTTCGTGTCGTAGAGCCGGAAACGCGATTCGAAACGCCGGTCCGGCGCCACATTGGTGCTGCCGGCGACGATTGCGTCGGCGCCGCGTGATTTGATGGCGCCGAAATCAACGGGAGAATTCTCGTCCAGCGACATGCCCGGCTCGATCAGGCGAAACATGCCGGAACGCTCGAGGTCGCTGCGGATCACCGACGTGACCGTGCGCGCCGCGCCGGCATCACCGCTGAAATCGGCGATGGCAACGGGAATCTGGTTGTTTCCCGAGCCGGTCAGATCGATATTGAGGTCGGCCTTTGCCACGGTGCACGCGGAAAAAACGGCGCACGCGGCCAGAAATCGGGTAACGGTTCCGGAAGTCCGGGGAATTTGGGGGAAAAACCGGGCAACTTGGGGAAGGGGATGCTTTTTCATCGCGATTTTCATCGTATTTCGCTTCTCTATGCCAAGTAATACAAATGGGGAATGATAAAGGAGGTTGCGCTCATTCGTCTATCGGACGGTAATGGAGGTTGATGATGCGGGAAAACAGTTCCGGGTCGTCGGGCTTGGGCAGGGGACTCGATTTCAGGATGGCGCGTTCGATCGCCGCGTCCAGGCTGGGATTGCCGCTCGATCGCGTCAGCTTGACCGAAACCACTTCGCCGGTGGGCAGTTGCACGATCTCGAATACCGCTTCCGGATTGCCCTGGATATTGAGCGGCAAAACGATGTTGCCCCGGACCTTGCCCTTGATTTTCGCCTGGTAGTCGGCCAGCCCGCGCAAGCGTGCCGCCGAGGCGGCTTCCTTTCCCGCCTGGTCGCGGATCCTCGCCTCGCGTTCGGCATCCTGCCGTTGCGTCAGTTGTTCCTGCTCGCGCGCAAGGAGATCGCTGAAATCGGGTTTGCGTTCCTGTGGTTTCGGTTTCGGCTCCGGTTTGACTTCCGGTTTCGGCTTGGGCTTCGGCTCTGGCTTGGATTCGGGTTTGGGTTCGGGCTTCTTTTCCGGTTTTTTCTCCGGTTTCTTTTCCACCTTTTCCTCGATTTCCGGCTTGACCTTGGGCGGTTCTTCCACCACGGGCTTGGGTTCGAGCTTCGGCGGCTCCGGCTTGGGCTCGGGTTTCGATTCAGGCAACGGTTCGGGTTTCGGCTCGGGTTTCGGCTCGACTCGGACCGCCGCCGGCGCGGCGGCCGACCACAGTTCGACTTCCACGGCCTCCGGTTCGCGGTTCTTCCAATGTATGCCGAAAATCAGGATTCCAAGCAGACCGGCATGCACTGCGATGGAAAACAGCAACGCCCGCCATTTGCCTGGTTCCTTCCGGTCCGGCAACCGTGTCATCTGCCTCGCCCTTGCTGCGCCGGGGCCGGACGCTGCATCGTTTCCAGACCGACACGCTTGATTTCCTGCTGTTTCAGCGTATCGAGCACGTCGAGCACCGCTTCGTAACGCACGTTCTTGTCGGCGGCGACGAGCACCGCCAGTTCGGGATTCTTCGTCTGTTCGGCGCGTACCGCTTCGAGCAGCGCCTTTTTGTCGAGCCGCCGTTCCTGCCCTTTTTCGTCGCGCAGCGCGATTTCACCGTCGGCCTTGACCAGCACGCGCAGCGGATCCTGCGGCGCCAGGGAGTTTTTGCCGACGCTGGGCAGGTCGACCGACCCCGTGGTCATCATCGGCGTGGCGACCATGAAAATCACCAGCAGTACCAGCATCACGTCGATGTAGGGAACGACGTTGATTTCGTTTTTCAGGCGGCGGGAACGCATGTCGAGGCTCTTCGTTCGTGATAAATGACGCCCGGAGGATCAGCGCACCTGGCGTTGCAGGATGTTCGAGAATTCTTCCGTGAAACTCTCGAAGCGCGTGCCCAGGCGGTCGATGTCGTGCGCGAAGCGGTTGTACGCGAGCACCGCCGGAATCGCCGCGAACAGACCGATCGCGGTCGCCACCAGCGCCTCGGCGATGCCCGGCGCCACCGAGGCCAGCGTCGCCTGGCCGACGTTGGATAGCCCGCGGAAGGCGTGCATGATTCCCCACACGGTGCCGAAAAGTCCGACGTAGGGGCTGACCGAACCGACCGAGGCGAGAAAAGACAGATGCGCTTCGAGCAGGTCCATTTCACGCTGGAACGTCGCGCGCATCGCTCGGCGGGCGCCATTGATCACGTCCTTGGCATCGAGATGCTGCTGGCTGCGCAGCTTGGTGAATTCGCGGAAGCCGGATTCGAAAATGCGCTCCATCGCGCCGGAATGGTGACGGTCATTGACGGCGCTGTTGTAGAGCGAACTCAGATCACCGCCGGACCAGAAATCGCGTTCGAAACGCTCGGTCTTGCCGCGCGCCTCGCGCACCGCGAAATACTTGGAAGCGATGTAATACCACGACATGAAGGAAACGCACGCCAGGAGCAGCATCACGCCCTGCACGACGGCGCTGGCCTGGAGAATCAGGGTCAGAATCGATAAATCCTGGGTGACATTCATTGCGGCGTTTCCCTTCCTTTATTTTTTTCCATTTCCATCACCAACGTCCTCTCCCGTCCCCGCCATCTGCAACGCTTCCAGCTTGCTTCGCAGCGCGGCGGGCAACGCCGTGGACTTCATCGCTTCGAGCGCCACGCAGACCACCTGCACGGTGGCGGAGACGAGTTCGCGCGTCCCTCCGTTTTTTTCACTGCTGGTTTCGCCATTCTCTTCCCGGCGCCACACGCGATGGCGGAACACGATCTGCGCCCGGCCGATTTTTTCCACTTCCAGCCCGATGTCGAGCAGATCGTCCAGCCTGCCGGGTGCGAGATATTCGATGCCGACCGCGCGGACGACGAAAGCAACGCCGTATTCGCGCAGCAGGGTTCCTTGATCGAATCCCGTCTGCCGCAGCCATTCGGCGCGGCAACGCTCGAAGAAGCGAAGGTAATTGGCGTAATAAATAACGCCGCCGGCATCGGTGTCTTCATAGTAGACCCGCACCGGCAACGAGAATGGGGGGGAAATCGTCTGTGCCTCGATTTGATTCATGATGTACGGTCTCGATTGTATGCACCATCGAATGATTGCTGTGTAACCGAACGTAAAAGAATCAACGAGATGGAATGATTTTTGTCATAAATTCCAAATAACAATGAAATTTTACTCGATTACTGTAGCCGCATAACAAAGCAAATTAATTTTCAAATATGGAACAACCCCTTATCCCTCGCGCCTCCCGGCACGATTGCGGCGTTTCCTGGCGGCGTTTCAGTTTTCCGGCCACAAATCGGGCGTTCGCCCCGGAATGGCGCCGACGGGCGGTTCGAGTCCGAAATGGCGATAAATCGCCGGCGTCGCGACACGGCCGCGCGGCGTGCGCTGAACGAAGCCCTGCTGGATCAGGAATGGCTCGAAGACATCCTCGATCGTGTCGCGCGCCTCGCCGATGGCGGCGGCGAGATTGTCGACACCGACCGGGCCGCCGCCGAATTTTTCGATCACCGCATGGAGCAGCTTGCGGTCCATCAGATCGAGCCCGGCGTGGTCGACGTCGAGCATCGACAGCGCGGTATCGGCCACCGCGCGCGTGATATACCCGGACGCCTTGACTTCGGCATAGTCGCGGACGCGGCGCAGCAGACGGTTCACAATGCGCGGCGTGCCACGCGAGCGGCGGGCGATTTCGAGCGCGCCGTCGGCGTCGATGCCGATATTCAGGAGCTGCGCCGAGCGCGCGACGATATGCGTCAATTCCTCGGGCGAGTAAAACTCCAGCCGCGCGACGATGCCGAAGCGGTCACGCAGGGGATTGGTCAGCATGCCGGCGCGGGTCGTCGCACCGACCAGTGTAAACGGCGGCAGGTCGAGTTTCACCGAGCGCGCCGCCGGTCCCTCGCCGATCATGATGTCGATCTGGAAGTCTTCCAGCGCCGGATACAGGATTTCCTCGACGACCGGCGAGAGGCGGTGGATTTCGTCGATGAAGAGCACATCATGCGGCTCCAGGTTGGTCAGCATCGCCGCCAGATCGCCCGCGCGTTCGAGTACCGGCCCGGAAGTCTGGCGCAGATTGACGCCCATTTCATGCGCGATGATGTGCGAAAGCGTCGTCTTGCCCAAACCCGGCGGCCCGAACAGCAGCACGTGGTCGAGCGCCTCGCCGCGTTTTTTCGCGGCGCCGATGAAAATATCGAGCTGTTCGCGGATTTTCGCCTGCCCAACGTAATCGGCCAGTCGTTTTGGACGCAGCGCGCGTTCGAACGCCTCTTCCTGCGCCGATTTCTTTTCCGATGCGATCAGGCGTTCCGGCCGATCCGGGGAAAAAGCGGAGGAAATCGCGTCGGTTTCGATCATGGCCTATCCGCTCCTGAATCCGATCCCGAATTCAATTCCAAAGCGGGCGCTTCCGTAGATGCGGCCAGCGCCGCAGCGGTATCCATCGTTTCGATGCTGTCGCCGGTCCAGTGCTGCATCAGCGCATGCCCGAGCGCAAGCAGCGTCGGTCCGAGGAAAACCCCGATAAAACCGAACACCAGCACGCCGCCGAAGACGCCAAGCGCGATCAGCAGGATCGGCAGGCTGGCGGAACGCGAGATCAACAGCGGCTTGACGAAATTGTCGACGCTGCTGATGGCGAGGATGCCCCACAACACCATGAATACCGCCCACCCGGTTTCGCCCTGGTTGTACAGCCAGATCGCCGCGCCGCCCCAGATCAGCGGCGGGCCGATCGGAATCATCGACAGAAAGAAGGTCGCGAACGCGAGCAGGAGCGGCAGCGGCACGCCGGCGACCAGGAAGCCGACCAGCGCCACCAGCGCCTGCGCCACCGCCGTGCCGACGATCCCGACCATGACGCCGGTGACCGTCGAACGCGCCAGCGACAGCATGCGCACGCCGAACGCTCCGCCCAGGCGCTGCGCGCCGGTGTTGAGCTGCTTGGCGATGGCGGCGCCGTCGCGGTACAGGAAAAAGGCGATGAAAAGCACCAGGATCAACTGCAGAATGCCCTCGCCAACGATCGCCGCCGTCAGGCCCAGCACCTTGCGCGTCGGCTCGAACAGCATTTGCACGAGCTTGTTCAATTCCTCGCGGTTTTCCGTCAGACGGTCCCAATACATTCCAACCCGCTCTCCGACCCACGGCAAATCGAGCAGGAACTGCGGCGGATGCTGCAACGCTTCCAGCGTCAGCATCGGTTTGACCCTGAGTATCAGGAATTCGACTCCGTCGGCGACGCCGACCGCGAAAAAAAACATCGGGATCAGCACGATCAGGACCAGCAGGCCCGTCATCAGAAGCGCCGCCAGTGTCGCGCGGCCGCGGCAGCAGCGGGCGAGCAGTTGCTGGAACAACGACCATGTCGTCACGCACAGTACCGCCGCGAACATGATTGCTCCGATGAACGGCCACAATACCGCCGCGCAGCCCAGCAGCAGCAAGGTCCCGAGAGAAATCTGCGCAAAACGCTTGGAGGTGGTGTCAGGCATCGTTTTTCTTTCCGACCGGCACCAGGTATGCAAAACAGCGGCGCCGGAAAAATGAACATAAAAAATGAAAAGGAACTGCGCGAAGCATTATCCCTTCGAAAGCTGTTTCAATGCCTGACGGATACCGTCGGAGGTTCCGATATCCTCGGGTAAGGGCTTGACCGCCGCTTGCGCTTCGCGTTCATTGTATCCAAGGGCCAGAAGCGCTCCGAGGATGTCCCGGCGGCTGTTCGCGGCGCTCTCCGCTGGCGCCGCGGCCGGCAGCGCCTCGGCGAGCTTGCCTTTCAATTCGAGCAGCAGGCGTTCGGCGGTCTTCTTGCCGATTCCCGGCACCGTCGTCAGGCGTCCGGCCTCCTGTTCCGCCACGGCCCGCGCCAGATCCGCCACCGAGAGGCCGGAAAGTACCGCCAGCGCGGTACGCGCGCCGATTCCGGAAATCCTGAGCAGCAGCCGGAACGCGAAACGCTCTTCCGGCGTGGCGAATCCGTACAAAAAGTGCCCGTCCTCCCGCACCGCGAAATGCGTCAGCAACGTCAGTTGCTGCCCCGTCGCGGGCAGGTTGAAAAAAGTGCTCATCGGAACATCCACCGCGTAGCCGACGCCTTGCACATCGAGCACGACCTGCGGCGGATTTTTTTCGAGCAGCGTTCCGGTAAGACGGTCGATCATGAATAAAACTCCCCTTTTCGATTTTTCCCTGTTTTCCCGATGGCGCCCATCCGCCCTATCTGTCCTGTCTGCCCTGTCTTCCTTTATCCGCCCGCCAACAAGCGGCCACGACGCACGCGGAACCCCGCCGTCGGCAAACTTCCCAATCCCTGGCCGCCATGCGCATGGGCGATGGCGCAGGCGAGCGCGTCGGCAGCGTCCGCGCTTGGATCACCGGAAAGATGCAGCAGGCGGCGCACCATGTGCTGTACCTGCTCCTTGCCGGCATGGCCGTTGCCGACCACCGCCTGTTTGACCTGCAAGGCCGTATATTCGACCACCGCCACTTTCCCCGCGACCAGCGCCGCGATCGCCGCGCCGCGCGCCTGCCCGAGCAGCAGTGTCGATTGCGGATTGACGTTGACGAACACCTGCTCCACCGCCGCCTGCTGCGGTTCATGCCGCGCCAGCAATTCGGCGATGCCGTCGAAAATCGTTCCCAGCCGCACCGGCAGCGCCGCCGCACCGTCGGTGCGGATGCAGCCGCTGGCGATATAACGCAGCGTCGCGCCCTCGCGCTCGATCAGCCCGAAACCGGTCACGCGCAAACCGGGATCTATGCCGAGAATGCGCATCTCATCTGCCGGAAAGAAATTGGTCCAAGGGGAACGAAAACCGACTGTTCATCATGAAAAGTCTGTAAAAAAACCATTACGCCATATCGTGCGCTGAATGTGCCCGATATTACCTCGGATTCCACATTGGCGGCGCTCCGGGAGTGGAGGATTCGATGTTTCGGACATTTTCCGTGTATTTCACAGGGCAATCCGCCATTTTTTCGCGACAATGGCATTTGTCGATTTTCGACCGTTGGCGGCAACCTTGCCTCATTGGACTCCTGCGCCGACAATCAATACCCTGGACCGCCCCGGTCGCCTTGCCGCACCGTCTTTACGAGACACTGAAAATTTCAATGAAATCGATTCTCCATCGCCGCTTGCACTTCCACTCGCTGTTTTTCATCCTTGCCCTGTCCCTGACCGGCGCTTCCCTCTCCATCCGCGCCGAACTGCCGCCGCCGGTAGCGGCGGCGCTGGCGGTGGATAAAGTGCCGCGGGAACGGATGTCGCTCTGGGTACAGGCGGTCGACGCATCTTCTCCGCTCATCACGCATCAGCCGCAACAGGCGATGCTCCCGGCCTCGGTAATGAAACTGGTGACGACCAGCGCCGCGCTCGACCTTCTCGGCCCGGCCCACACCTGGAAAACCGATCTGTTCGTCGACCGCCCCCCGGTCAACGGACGGCTGAGCGGCAATCTCTACATGCGCGGCGGCGGCGATCCGACGCTGACGCTCGAACGGTTCTGGCTCCTGCTCCAGGAACTGCGGCTGGCCGGAGTCGAGACGATCGACGGCGACCTGGTGCTCGACCGCAGCCTGTTCCGTCTGCCCGACTGGGATCCGGCGGCCTTCGACAACGAACCGCTGCGCCCGTACAACGCCGGCCCCGAGGCATTTCTGGTCAACTGGAACAGTCTGTCGCTGCGTCTGCGCCCGAGCGCCGACAAGCAGAAAATCGAGCTTGTACGCTTCACCCCGGTCGCCGACCTGGAGTTGATCAACAAGGTCGTTCCAACGCCCGGCGCCTGCGGCGACTGGCGCGAACGGCTGCGCATCGAGGTACGCGGGGAAACGGGGGGAACGATTGAAATCAGCGGCGCCTACGCGCCTTCCTGCGGCGAAAAAATCCTGGAAATCGCTCCCTGGACGAGCGAGCGGTATACCGAGCGCCTGTTCCGCGCCCTCTGGAACGAACTCGGCGGCCACTTCCTTGGCCGCGTGCGCTCCGCGCCGACGCCGGCAACGGCGCAACCGCTTCTTTCGTTCGAATCGCCGCCGCTCGCCGCCGTGATCCGGGACGTCAACAAATGGAGCAACAACGTCATGGCACGGCAAATTTTCCTGGCCCTGGCGCCGACACGGCCGGCGACCCTGGAAGCAGCGCGTGGCCGGGTCCGGACATGGCTGGCCGGCAAGGGCATTTCCGGCATCGAACTCGACAACGGTTCCGGTCTCTCGCGTGAAGAAAAGGCAAGCGCCGAAGCGTTGGCGCGTCTCCTGCTCGCGATGTGGAAATCCCCGCTCCAGGCCGAACTCACCGCCTCGCTGCCGATCGCCGGCGTCGACGGCACGCTCAGGCAACGTTTCGGCGCGGGCGGTGCAGGCAGCGCAGCAGAAATGACGGCCGGAAACGCGCACCTGAAAACCGGCTACATCGCCGGAGCGCGCGCGATTGCCGGGTATGTCCAGGATCGCGGCGGCCGGCGCTGGGTCGTCGTCGGGCTGATCAACAGCCAACAGGCCAAAAGCGCGGCCGCGCTCGATGCGCTGGTACGCTGGGTGGCCGAACGGCGATAGCACTTGGCGCACCATCATCACAACATTTCCGGTTAAATAATTTAACCGAAAATACAACTACAGAAGAGAAGTTAAATTTAACCATAAAACAGATTTCATCTGACTGCCGAAAGCGGAGATCGCAAAAACCACCGCGCTACGAGAACGCGAGAACGCAGCCCAGCGACAGCCCGAACGGACTATGGAAAAACCGCGCCCACGCGGAATCCGCTCGGGCGCCGTTTTTCTGCGGCTTCGAAATCAAGGTGCGATCTTGAACACTCCGCAGTAGCGCCGGTTCGTCATCAGATCGTCCACATTCTTGCCGTACCCGACGTACAGTTCGGTTCCCTTAATGCCGCGAATATCCCACCCGTCGACCAGCGTTACGGTCGTCGGACCGGAAGTAGCAGCGGAAACGAGCGGCGGTAGAGGATCCTGGAGCGGGCGCCAGCCCTCCGGTGCGCCGTTCTGGAACCAGCCGACCAGCGGAACCCAGGCGACGACGTAAAAGTGCTCGCCGACGGTGAGATCCTGGGTTTGCTTGACAATCAGTCGAGAGTAAGTGCCTTTCACCGTCAACGCCGCCTGATCGCAGGCCAACAGGCCGTCGTTGATCGCGTAGCGGTTACGCGGCGGCGTCAACGCGTCGGCCGGGCAGCCCGAAGCCGGAGGCGCGGCGGTAATCCATTCCGGCGCTGAAATCTTGCCGACCAGCGTCTTGATGCGAGTACTGGTGCAGACGGGATCGACCGTGGCGCGAATCGTCGCACTCGTGTTCCCCAAGTCGTTTGCGTCATTCATGACCAGATCGCCGTTGCGCGCCAGCAATAGCGGCTTCCCGGGAGAGACGGTGGAAATATCAGCACTGCCACGGGAAATGATCAACGCCCGTTCGTCGCCGCTGCCAGTAGTGAAAATCTGGAAACAGGTGTTGGCTGCACGGGTGGTGAGCGTGTAGGGAATGTTGTCGATTCGCACCTGAGTCGAGGAGCCGACGGCAGCGTCACCCAGACAAAACCCGGGATTTCCCGAAGGGGCGGTATAGGTGTTGCCCGATACCAGAACACCGCCGTCGGAGAAATTCTTGCCGTCGGAAGGAAGAGGATTCGATGGATTGGATGGATTCACCGGAGACACGGGATTGGTCGGGTTGGTCGGATTTGTTGGATTCGTCGGAGCAGTGTCGGTGGTAAACGTCACACGTAAAACGTTGCTGTACGCCCCCCCATTCTCGGCAACAAAATGAAGCCGATATATCGTTCCGGGCATCAAGCTGCTCAAGGATTTTGTGGAGCTACCTGCAGTAACGCCACCGTGGCCGGCATTTACGTGAGTGTGTATATCGTTGCCCGAAGGAGTGAGCGAGGTATCCGTAAGTACTACCCAGTGGCCATTCGCGGCAATATTGCTGGAAACGCTAAAAGTAGCACTGCCATTACTCGTCGATGTGACCGCAAGAGCGGAAAGTACCGGTGCCGAAAGTGCAGAAGTGGAAAAGGGCACGCTCCAGACGGCGCTGTACGTACCACCACCACTATCGGCAACGAAATGAAGCTTATAACCCGTACTTGGAGAAAGGCCGGACAGCATTCGAGAAAAAGCGGTATTGGCGCTCATGCTGCCCGTGTTGCCGCCGGCCTGTGCGACGATCCGAGCAGCCGAAGGATCGAGATCGGCTGCCGGAAGCGCGATCCAATAGCCGGTGGCGGCAATATCGCTGCTAACGTTGAACGTGGCGCCTGACGCCGTGATCACGGTGATGTCCTGGGAGAAAAGGACAGGAGCACCGACAGTATTGAAAGAATGAACTTGGAGCGGGCCGTAGGTTCCGGAAGAGGTTTGGGTCACGAGATAGAGTCTATAAGAACCCCCCGCGCTCAACGAGGAGGGCTGATAGCTCTGACTGCTGCCCGAGAGAACAGCTCCGGATACTCCGGCAAGCACCGTTGCAAAATCGGGGGCGGGAATATTGGCCGGAAGCACGATCATATAGAGCGTCCCATCAGCAGTAGCATTGTCGAAGGAAATTTGTGCAGACGTTGTACTCGGCGCAATCGCCACATCGACATTCAACGCCTGTGCATCATAAGCATCTGAATTCGTGGCTCCGTTGCGGACCAAAATAACGCTGTGTCCATAAGTTTTTTCGTAAAGGTTGGTCAGGCCATCGCTCCGACCGACGTACCAAGCAAAACCCGCCTGCCCCCCTACCGAGTAAGAGGAACTGCTCCAGAATGTCGGACTGCTCAGGGGAAACAGCGTGTTATCGATCAGTCCGCCAGATGCCCGTCTGTAATCGAGTAGCGAATTCAGTTCCTTGATATTGGGCAACCGCCAATCACGATAACCTTTATAAGCAGCCACGTTGGCGGTAACAACGGTTTGCAGCGCATTCCGCCAAATCATCACCGACGCTGTCCCGCCGCTACAGTCACCACCGCTTTTTCCCCAAGCGCAACGGTCCCACATCAGGCCTGTAGCGGTATCAGTTACAAGGCCATTGACAGCGTCAACGGAAAATACCGGTTCAATCCGGACGCCGCTGACAAGTATCAGCGACGCCGAAGATGTTTTCAAAACCGGTTGATAAAGATTCCCGATCTGAAAGTTAATCGTCCAGACCCGAGTCGCATCGGACACACTTTCGGCATCGCTCCAGTAATTTGTTGCCTGAATGGCCGGCAAAAAATTCACATCGGCCGCTGGCACGGACGTACCCAGATGCACAATAGAAAACAGCTCTTTCGGACTTGGCAAGCGCCAGCCAGTAACTCCACAGTTCCGGTCAGTATTAGCAGTAGCAGTCGGAGATCCGGGGGCGGTTGAAGCAGCGACATCCCAAGGCATCGTCCCTTCGTTTTTCATTGCCCAGAGAAGCCCGGAGACTTCATCCTTGGTGCACCCCCAGTCGGCAGGACCATTTCCAAGCACCGTCCGACCACTGCAATCGCTACCATCGTTACAAACCTTGCTGAAATCGAAAGCGGCGGAACCCGCGCCAGTTTTGGTGGGAGACAATTTCCCTGCCGCCTGCGCCATGTCGCGGCCGAACCGGGCATCCTGACGCGGATAACTGCCGCCATCGCCGCTATTGGCGGCAGAACAAGCTGTCAGACTGGCAGTACCGTCAGAGCATAATGTCTGCCCGGTATCATTCAGCGCCGCCTGGGCGGCGGGCAAAAACAACATGGCGCTAAAAATCAAGACAGATATAGGAGCAGATAAACGACCTAGGAAACGATATGGAAAGTACCGCATGCGTAAATCCACGATTTGTCCCCAAAATTAATAATAAATATGCGACAACACATCGAGTGCGCCATCTCCACGACAAGCGCCAATTCCTCTCGCAAGCCCCTGGGTGATAAAAAGCGCGACCTGCAAAGAACCGCGAAAACTTATCTTTCTTGCAACGCTCATCACGAGGCAACGATAACCTCATAGTGCGTCGTAGTATTTTTTTGTGTTTTTTACACCAAGCAACGGCGACGCACAACTCCCTTTCAGGATCATTATGCACGGTTTGAAAAAAACCCTTCACCGAGAGCCGTTTTTCGGAATAATTTTTCTTCCCCACGCTCCGAATTGCACCAGGCATCGTCGCTTCCTCACCAATACGGCAAACCGTTGCCCAATTGGCGCAGTTCGCCGCGCAATTCCCGGTAATCCGGGCACGCTGCCGCGACGACGGCCCAAAAACGCGGGCTGTGGTTCATTTCCCGGAGGTGGGCGAGTTCGTGGACGACAACATAGTCGATCAGGCGCGGCGGCAGATGAATCAGGCGCCAGTTGAGGCGGATGCCGCTTGCCCTGCTGCAACTGCCCCAGCGCGTGCGTGCCGCCGACAGCGCGAGCGGAGGCGGCACGCAGTCCATCGTTGCGGCAAGACAATGCAGGCGCTCGGCGAAATAGGAACGCGCATGTGCGCGAAACGCATGCTCCAGCGCCGCGCGCGGGTCGGCGCCGGGTTTCAGAAACAGAGTCAGCGCCGGCGGCGGGCCGGGGTTCCAAAGTGCATGGGTGCCGCGCCCGCGCCGGCCTTCGTGGCTGCCCTTGCAACCATGTGCCAGCGTCAGCCGCAGCGTTTCGCCCAGGTACGGCAGCGACATTCCGTCTTCGACCGGGAGCGGTGCCGGCGGACAGCGGTCACGCCATTCGTCGATTTTCTGCAGAACCCAGTCGCCGTGGCGGCGAATCAACGCTTCGATCTCGCCGATGCCCGCACGCAATGGCGCGCCGACACGCAGACCGCGATGGTCGATGGACAGACCGATCGTGCGCCGCCGCGCGCGGCGCACAATGTAAGGAATTTTGCGTCCCGAAAGGAGAATCGAGCGCAGGCTTTCTTCCCCGGACGGCGGGCGAAGGTCGGCAAACGGCAGCGGCAACTGTTCGAGCATCAATTTCCCGGCATCAGTCCGGCATCAATCGCCGCCGAAAATCGCCGGTGAAAAACACATACGGCATCACGAGATATGCAGGAAACTCTTGTGTATCTTGCCGTTCTTGCGTTCGATGCGCCGCCAGCTGCTGTTGTCGTTCATCGTGATCCAGCGCCGCTCCTCGGAACGGTAGAACCAGTCCTTGTCCTGCTGGAAGTAAACCTGCAGGTCGTGTGCTTCCCAGATGTTGAGTATTTCGTTGCTGTGGGCACGGATTTCGTCGAAGTCGGTGGTCGCCTTTTGCCCCATTTCGCTGTACAGCGTATTGAGTTCGAGCAGCAGGGTATTGATTTCCGGCGCCAGGCGAGTGACGTTGAGGCCGAGTTTTTGCGCTTCGTCGAACAGGATCGGGTAGCTGTGCGAGGGATATTTGGAATTGAGCGTGGTCGCGATGCGGTCGGCGGCGCCCTCTGCCTTCATGTGATGCGACAACAGTTCCTTGCAGATCATGATCGACAGCGACTCGGCACGGTCGACGGCGCCGACGACGAGCGGATGCACATGCTGGAATAATTCCTGGTAGGCATTCATTTTGCTGTCCGCCGGTTCCGAACGCCACAGGCGGATGACGCGGGTCAGTTCGTCCAGGCTGACGCTGACACGATCATTGTCGCGGTCGAGCGGCGAAAGCGCATGCGTGAGCGAGGTGTCGACGGCAGTCAGATAGGCAAGCGGCCCCATCCGGATCTCGTTGGCACCCAGCGCGATCATCGTTGCCGCCGAGGCACATTCAAGCGGCACCAGCGCGACCAGGCGCTTTCCGAACTGACGAATCAGGTTGACGATGCGCAGCGCGGCTTCGCCGGTACCGCCATCGGATTTGACAAACAGATACACCGTCTCCTGCGGCCCCAGTTTTTCCAACAGGCTGTAAAGCACCAGCACGTCGCTGTGGCAAACCGAACCGCGCGCATTGTTCCAGTAGACGATCAGAGGACCTCCCAGGAGCGCATCGAGTTTGGCGATGGCATCCTGTGTTTTCTTGAACAGGACGGGAGGCTGTTTGACGGTGGGAATATCGTTCTGCGGCGGGTTTTGCGGCGAATTTTGCAATTGTGTGTCCATGAAGCAATCCTATGACGAATACGAAGGCGGTGATTAAAGAAACAAGAATTCAGCAGGGTCAGCGCGAAGGAGCTTCCGAAGCGGAGGCAGCGTCGCCGGAGGGGTAATGCTGCGGCGAAATCCGCCGCATTTCGCCTTCGATCCAGGCTTCGACGCGGGCATTGAGTTCCCGGTCGGTCATACCCTTGGGGTCGATCGCGGGACCGATACTCATGACAATCTTTCCAGGCTTTTTGACGAATGCGTTTTTCGCCCAGCATTCTCCGGCATTGTGCGCAATCGGAACAACCTTGGCACCGGTCTGTACCGCCAGATGCGCGCCTCCGATTTTGTAACGCCCCGTCGTGCCCGGCGCCATCCTCGTGCCCTCGGGAAAGATGATGATCCACAACCCGTGCCGTAAACGGTCGCGGCCCTGTTCGACCATGCGTTTCAGGGCTTCGCGCCCGGAGGAGCGGTCGATCCAGATCGTTTTCATCGCCGCCAGTCCCCAGCCGAAAAAGGGAATCAGCAGCAGTTCTCGTTTCATGACGAACACCGGGTTTTCGGTTGCCGGTCGCAAATCCTGCAAGGCCAGCGTTTCCCACGCCGACTGGTGTTTGGACAAAATGATCGAGGGTTCGGCGGGCAGATTGTCGCGGCCACGGATCTCGGCGCGGATTCCGAGCAGATGTTCGATCAGCCACATGACGACACGTCGCCAGGCGCTGATAACGGCACAGCGCCAAGTGCGCGGCAACGGTATGCAGACGATGACGATGATGCTGGGGGGAATCGTGAGCACGGAGAGCAACAGCGTAAACAGCAATGAGCGAAGGAAATTCATGAGCGGGAAAAAAGTACGCTTCCCGTTTCCGTCACGAGAACGGAGGGAAGCGGAAAACCGTTAAAGGGGACGAAACGACGGATAATGCATGCCACACGACATCGTTGCCGGCTTCACTGCTTTTGCGCCTGGCCGGCCGGCGCCAGGATGTAATCGACCGCTGCCGCAAGGTCGGCGAAGACCAGCGTGCCGTGCGGCAATTTACCTTCCTCCCCGGTCTTTTCGCCTTTCCCGGTCAGCACGAGGATCGGCAGCGCTCCGACCGTCGCCGCCGCCTCGAGATCGCGCTGCGCGTCGCCGATACAGGGAACGCCAGTGAGATCGACGTTGAAACACGCGGCGATGCGCTTGTTCATGCCCGGCTTCGGCTTGCGGCAGTCGCATTCGTCGTCGGCCGCGTGCGGGCAATAAAAAATGGCATCGACGCGGGCGCCGGCTTCGGCCAGCGCCTTGTGCATCTTTTCGTGGATCGCGTTCAGGGTGTCCATGTCGAACAGGCCGCGTCCGATGCCGGACTGGTTGGTGGCGACG
Organism: Rhodocyclaceae bacterium; assembly: GCA_031556405.1. Taxonomy (GTDB): domain Bacteria; phylum Pseudomonadota; class Gammaproteobacteria; order Burkholderiales; family Rhodocyclaceae; genus WQZF01. Next base: position 3,968 of record JAVBTC010000156.1, on the reverse strand, counting down.
ACGACGTGGTACCCCGCCTGGTTCAGACGCGCGATCGCCTCGAGACTGCCGGGAATCGGTTTCCATTCCGCCGGCGATTTGATGTATTGCGCCGAGTCGAAATTGATGACGCCGTCGCGGTCGAGAATGACGAGTTTCATGGCAGGCCAATAGGGTAAACGCGGGTAAAAACGGATAAAAGCGCGGTGAAGCGTCAGGCAGTCAGTTTCGAAATGTCGGCGACGGCGTTCAGCTGTTCGGACAGCGCCCGCAACAGGCTCAACCGGTTGGCACGCAACAGCGGCTCGTCGGTCATCACCATGACTTCGTCGAAGAAGGCGTCGACTTCGGGACGTACCATCGCCAGTCCTTGCAAGGCTTCGGTGTAGGCTCCGTTTTCGACATGTGACCGGATCAGCGGCGACAGGTGCAGCAGCCGCTCGAACAGCGCCTTTTCGGCGTTTTCCTGCAGGAGCGTCACGTCGGGCGCCTCGGACGCATTGGATGCATCGGACCTGGGTGCGGAAATTTCCCCGGCCTTTTTCAGAATGTTGCCGATGCGCTTGTTCGCCGCCGCCAGCGCCTGCGCCGCATCGAGCGTGGAGAAGGCGGAAAGCGCCGCCAGTTTCGCCTGAATCGCGTCGATCCGCGTCGGGCGTTGGGCGCAGACGGCCTCGATCGCGTCCGGCGCGTGGCCGGCGTCGCGCAGGTAACCGCGCAGACGGTCGAGCATGAAGTCGAACAGCGTACCCTCGAAACCCGGCATCAGCACTCCCGGGGCGAAGTTCGCGCCTGCGAGGTCAATCAGCACGTCGAGTTCGAGCGGCAGCGGCGTTTCGATCAGGATGCGCAGGACACCGAGTGCGGCACGGCGCAGCGCGAACGGGTCCTTGTCGCCGGTGGGAACCTGCCCGATGCCGAAAAATCCAGCCAGCGCGTCGAGTTTGTCGGCCAGCGCGACGGCGGCGGCGATATTGCCCCGCGGCAGTTCGTCGCCGGCAAAACGCGGTTTGTAATGCATTTCGACGGCATCCGCGATTACTGCGTCCTCACCGTCGGCGAGCGCGTAATAACGCCCCATGATGCCTTGCAGTTCGGGGAATTCGCCAACCATGTCGGTCGTCAGGTCGGCCTTGGCGAGCAGGGCGGCGCGCTTGGCCGCATCGGCATCGCTGCCCAGCCGGGCGGCAATGGCGCCGGCCAGCGCCTCCAGGCGCGCGACGCGCTCGCGTTGCGATCCCAGCTTGTTGTGATAGACCACGGCAGCCAGTTTATCGACGCGCGTGGCGAGCGGCCGTTTGCGGTCCTGCTCGAAGAAGAAGCGCGCATCGGCCAGACGCGGACGCACCACGCGGGCGTTTCCGGCGACGATATGGCGCGGGTCGGCGACCTCCATGTTGGAAACGATCAGAAAACGGTTTTGCAGGCTGCCGTCGGCATTCAGCAGCGGAAAGTATTTCTGGTTCTGCTGCATCGTCAGGATCAGGCATTCCTGCGGCACCGCGAGGTATTCGGCCTCGAATTCCCCGACGTAGACGACGGGCCATTCGGTGAGCGCGGTGACTTCATCGAGCAGCGCGTCGTGCAGGCGCACCTGAGCGCCCAGTGCCTCGGCCCTGGCCTGCAATTGCCTGCGGATCGACTCGCGCCGCCCGGCAAAGGATACGATCACTTTGCCGGAATCGAGCAGCAGCGTCGCATAGCCGTCGGCGTTGGTGACGGCGAGTTCGCCGTGCGAAAGGAAACGGTGCCCGAGCGTGCCGCGTCCGCTGGTGAGCCCCAGCGCCTCGCCCGGAACGACGCGCTCGCCGTGGATCATGACCAGCCCATGCACCGGGCGCACGAATTGAACGTCGCTCGCCCCCCAGTGCATGACTTTCGGAATCGGCAGTTTTTTCAGCGCCTCGGCGACGATGTCGCCAAGCACCGTGTCGAGCCGAGCGCCGGCAACGGTAGTACGGTAAAAGAACGCTTCCGTCTTGCCATCCTGCCGCCTCTCGAACGCAGCCACCGCTTCCGGCGCGATTCCCTTGGCGGCGAGTTTTTTCAGCAGTGCCGGAGTCGGCTGGCCGGAAGCGTCGAGCGCGACGGATACCGGCATGATTTTTTCATCGACTGTCGCTTCCGGCGCCGTTGTCGCCACTTGCGGAATCAGCATCGCAAGCCGGCGCGGCGTCGCGAACCATTCGAATCCGGTGCCGGCGGCGGCCAAGCCGATATCCGCAAGGCGGTCGCGTACGGTGACGGCAAAGGTCTCACCCAGCCGGGCGAGTGCCTTCGGCGGCAATTCTTCGGTCAGAAGTTCGATCAGGAGCGGGGAATTCATGCCGCTACCTCCGCCGTTCGTTTGGCACCGTCGGCGCTGTCTTTGCACATCTCCTTGCACATCGGAAATCCGAGCGCGGCGCGCGAATCGTAATACGCCTGCGCCACTTCGCGCGCCAGCGCGCGCACGCGGCCGATATAGGCGGCGCGCTCGGTAACCGAAATGGCTCCGCGCGCGTCGAGCAGGTTGAAGGTATGCGAACACTTCATCACCATTTCGTAGCTCGGCAGGGCCAATCCGGCGGCCATCAGATGCTTGGCCTCGGCCTCGTATTCGCTGAAATGGCGGAACAGCATCTCGGCGTTGGAGTGTTCAAAGTTGTACTTCGACTGCTCGACTTCGTTTTGATGGTAAACGTCGCCGTAGGTCAGCCGGTAGCCCGGCCTCTCGGCCCAGACGAGGTCGTAGATGCTTTCAACGCCCTGCAAATACATCGCCAGCCGTTCCAGCCCGTAGGTGATCTCGCCGAGCACGGGCTTGCAAACCAGCGAGCCGACTTCCTGAAAATAGGTGAATTGCGTCACTTCCATGCCGTCGAGCCAGACTTCCCAGCCCAAACCCCAGGAACCGAGCGTCGGGCTTTCCCAATCGTCCTCGACGAAGCGGATGTCATGCTCGGAAGTGTCGATCCCAAGCGCGCGCAGGCTGTCCAGATACAAATCCTGAATGTCGGGCGGCGACGGTTTCAGGACGACCTGGTACTGGTAATAGTGTTGCAGCCGGTTGGGGTTCTCGCCGTAACGGCCGTCCTTGGGCCGGCGCGAAGGCTGCACATAGGCAGCGTTCCACGGCTCGGGGCCGATCGCGCGCAGAAACGTGGCGGTATGAAAAGTCCCGGCGCCGACTTCGATATCGTAGGGCTGCAACAGCGCGCAACCCTTGCGATCCCAGAAATTTTGCAGGCGCAGGATGAGTTCCTGGAAAGTGGGCATGGCAGAAACGGTCCGAAAGAGGATCCGAAAAGGTAAAACTGAGGATTTTACTTGCTTTTCTCGCTTTTGCCGCCGCGCGGCGCGCCATCATCATGAACGGGATGCGTGGAATCCAGGCACCGGAGATTAAATTCCAAGTATATGTTAAATAACAAATCACTACTGTAGTGAATTTTTATTAAAAATTAATAATGTATAATTGGAATTTAACGGCTTCAAACATCCTTCTGCGCGGGCGCGCGTCAATGGCGATCCGGTTCGCCGCCATAACCGGCGACGCCGACCGCCAGCCGCACGAGCTGATAACAGCCCCAGCGCAACAGGCGCGACCACCACGGCATGCGCCGCCAGCGTCGCGGCGACAATTCGACCGAGCATTCGCGCATCGCCGTCTCGAGACTCTCCCGCAGCTCGCCCGCGAAGCGCGCGTCGCGCACGACAACGTTCGCCTCCTTGGCCATCAGCAGGCTGAAGGGGTCGATATTGGAAGAACCGACCGTGGCCCAGTCATCGTCGACCACGGCAACCTTGGCATGCAGAAAACTTTTCCGGTATTCGAAAATCCGCACGCCGCCCTTCAGCATGCTGCCGTAAAGCGCCTGCGCGGCGTAATGAAACAGGCGGTACTCGACCCGCCCCTGCAACAGAATCACGACATCGACGCCGCGCCGCGCCGCCTCCAGCAGCGCATGACGAAAACGCAGGCCGGGAAGGAAATAGGCGTTGGCGAT
>JAVBTC010000024.1:0-15973 GCA_031556405.1 Rhodocyclaceae bacterium | reverse complement strand
AGGTGCCGTCGAACGCCAGCAGCGCCAATCCGGCCGAGTCGTAGCCCCGGTATTCAAGTTTGCGCAAGCCCTCCAGGAGCACGGGGACAATATTGCGGCCGGAGGCCGCGGCGACGATACCGCACATGAATCGAATCCTTATCAATCAGGGGCCGGTTTGAAACCGGAAAGCAAAGGCCGGCCCCGAAAAACGGTGCCTGCACCGCCGGGGACCGGGCCGCCGGTCAAACGAGTTCCCGGTACATCACGAAAGCATCGACGAATCCCAAACGCCGATGACGAAAGGCCCCCGGAAGAGTTCCGACAAGCCGAAAACCCAAATGTTGCCACAGCCGCACGGCCCTTTCATTACTGGCGACGACCAGGTTGAATTGCATCGCCCGGAATCCAAGCGTGCGCGCTTCCTGCTGCGAATGCAGACACATCGCCGTGGCGATCCCGCGTCCCTTTTCGGCGCCCGCGACAGCATAGCCGCAATTGCAGACATGGGCGCCGAGCCCAGGCTGGTTCGGTTTCAGATAATAGGAACCGACGATGCCGCCATTTTCGGCAACGGCGACAAAGCTCGCCCGCGGCGCATCGATCCAGGCCTTGCGCGCTTCGCCTTCGGTGATTTCGGGGGAATGGGGATAGGTTTCGCCGGCGCGGAACACCGGTTCCAGGATGGCCCAGACGGCGGGCCAGTCTCCCGGCGTCAAGGGGCGGATCGTCACGTTCCCCGGCAAGCGGCTTTCTTCCATCCGAAAATCATCCCTTCCGAAAGCATTTCACGGTTCAGCCCGGGTATCGAAGCAACTCGAGGCAACGCGCGCGCGCCGGCATCGAGGTCACCGCTCCCGCGCTTTCTTGACCGGGCGCTTCCAGCCGCTGTGCGTGGTCTGCACGGCGCGGGAGAGCGTCAGCGCTTCCGGCGGCGCGTCCTTCGTCAGCGTCGTGCCGGCGCCGAGCGTGGCGCCGCGCCCGACGGTGACGGGGGCGACGAGCAGGCTGTCGGAGCCGATGAAAGCGTCGTCCTCGATCACGGTGCGCGATTTATTGACACCGTCGTAATTGCAGGTGATCGTGCCGGCGCCGACGTTGACGCGGCTGCCGATGTCGGCATCGCCGATGTAGGAAAGATGATTGACCTTGGATGCGGCGGCGATGCGGCTGTTCTTGATCTCGACGAAGTTGCCGATATGCACTTCCGCCCCGAGGTCGGCGCCGGGACGCAGGCGGGCATACGGGCCGACGATGGCATCGGCGCCCACCGCGCAGTCTTCGAGATGCGAAAACGCATGGATGCGCGTGCCCGGCGCAACGGTCGCGTTCTTCAGCACGCAATGCGGACCGATCGCGACATTCGCGCCCAGCGCGACCTGCCCTTCGAACACGCAGTTCACGTCGATCGACACGTCGCGCCCGCAAACGAGCTCGCCGCGCACGTCGATCCGCTCCGGGTCCGCCAGGCGCACGCCGGCGCGCATCAACGCCCGCGCATTTTCCCATTGCCAGCGGCGTTCGAGCGCGGCCAGTTGCTCCTGGTCGTTGACGCCTTCGGCTTCCCATGGCGCGGCGGGTGAAGCCGAAACGACGGAAACACCGTCGGCCACGGCCAGCGCCACCAGGTCGGTGAGGTAGTACTCACGTTGAGCGTTGTCGCAGGAAAGCCGCGAAAGCCAGCCGGCCAGCCGCGCTGTCGGCAGCGCCATGATTCCGGTATTGATTTCGCACAGCGCGCGCTCACCGGGGCTGGCATCTTTTTCCTCGGCGATGCGGACGATGCCACCGGATTCGTCGCGAACGATGCGGCCGTAACCCGTGGGATCGGAAACGGTCACGGTGAGCACGCACACACCGTCTCCGCCGTTCCGAGCCTGCAACAGGCGGCGCAGGGTTTCCACGCGCAACAAAGGCACGTCGCCATAGAGCACCAGCGTCGTCGCCTCGCCTTCCTCCAGCAACGGCAGTGCCTGCTGTACCGCATGCGCGGTGCCGAGCTGCGGTTCCTGCAAGGCCCAGCGAAGCGCGGCAGAGTCGACGGAATTGGTGGATTTGGCATTATCGGCAGCGGCAACAGCGTCGCGCACCGTCTCGCCACCATGGCCGTAAACAACGCAGATCCGCGCCGGCTCCAGGGCGCGCGCGGTATCGAGAACATGACGCAGCAGGGGTTTTCCAGCCAGCGGATGCAGCACCTTGGGCCGGTCGGAATACATCCGCTTGCCCCGGCCGGCGGCGAGAATGACGATATTCACAATCGCCTCCCAAACGCGCGGCGCGGGAAGACAAGCGAGGGGAAGAAAACAAACGACATTCGCTACTTCTTTCTTTTTTCTAATTAAGCAAGAAATTTACTGTCAATACAGTAGCCAGTTTCAAACAATTATTAATTTATAAAATTAGAATAGCTTCGGGGAGAAAATATTCATACCCTGCAAGCAAGCAGGTGCGCGCCCATCAAGCAAATACATTCCCCGTCATGCGTGCATGCGCCCTTTGCTTCTTCTCTGCCCGGCGAACAACTCGTTCAGGATTTCCTTGCCCTTGTCGGTAACGAACCAGTGCAGGATATTTTCCTCGTCGATCCGGGTTTCGATCAGCCCCAGGTTCTTCAGCATCGTCAACCGCGTGCTCAGGAGGTCGCGGTTGAGCCCGGTTTTTTCGGTGAGCGCGGAAAGATTTCCGTAAACCGCCGCTTCCGCGGCGATCACATACATGATCTCAACATCGTTATAGGAGAGCAGTTCGATGGCCGATTGCGCCTGCGGTGAAAGTCTTTTTTCCGGGGGGGATTCTTCCACGGAAACCGGCGGGGATTCGGGAAAGGAAGATTCGGGAACGGAAGACAACGCGGCGAAATCGGGGGGCGGCGCCATCTCATCCGATACCTCGGAAGCAGCGGACGGCGGCACGGAATGAGCCTCCGGCACTGCCGCCGTATCGGATGGAATAGCGGGTGTAGAGGGTGAAATGGCGGGCGGAATGACAGCCGGCGGGACGGAATAAAGGGACGGTGCCGACGTTTCGAGAGACGGTTCGATGCGGGTTTCCACCACTGAGAACGACCGCGTGCCGGCAGTATTCGGAACGTTCGAAATGTCCGGGTCCGTCCGCACATGTTCAGTCCGGGGGCCATCCTGCCGCACATCTTGCCGAATGTCCTGCCGCTCGTCCGCTACGCCCGCCGTACCCGCCGTCGAAATCGCGGTTTCGATCCGGGGCATTCCGTCCCACTTCGATTCCACCGGGGCACCGTTCCGCCCCATCGCGACGGGATCGTGCGCGGCGGAATATACCGGTTGCGGTTCTTCCCGCGCTGCGCCTGCCGGTTTTTTCACCTCCGACACATCCGCTTCCACCGCCCGCGTTTCCGTATTCCTCGATGCCGCCGCCGTTTTTCCCGCTTTTCCGGCTTTCACGTTTCTCGCCGGCATCATCACCTCTTCCGCCTTGTTCTCCGCCATCCCGGCAGACTCCCTGGACGAATGGCTCATTTTTTCGAAATCGTCGATATCGCGGCGCAAAAGCTTCCACTGTTCCATGACCCGCGCCGCGATGGCGTCGACGATGCCGCGCGTGGCAACCACATAACAAATGCAGAATCCGGCGAAAACGAAGAAGTCTGTGGCGCGGACCCGCGCCGCGTCGACCAGATCGCTGGAAAGCATGCGCAGAAACAGCGGCGCGGTGAGCGCGACGACGATGCCCAGAACGGGATAGCGCAGCCGGCTCGGCGCCGCGCCGCGTTCGCGTTCCGCTTCGCCGCGGCCGCGATAGGTAACCAGAAAGTAATTGGCAATGCCGCCGAGCAGGCCGGCGGCGATCATGATGCCGAGTATGACCCAAAGGTAGGCGTCGAATCCTGCACCCATGCCGCTCCCCCCACTCAAATGGAACGAGCGCTGCAATTCCAAGTCCATTTTTCCCCCCATCGCCCCAGATGGACAACCGCTACTATGCCACAAGGCAAGGGGCAGGAAAATGCTTTATACAAACACCGCGCGAACCTTAATCCCAGAGAGGGAATGAAAACGGGCGGCATATGGACTCATCAGCCGCCCGTTACGATCCGCCCGCCATTTCGGCCTGTATCTGAGCCGCTACCCGAGCCGCTATCCGCCGCGCAGGAAGCGGTCCACCTCGCGCGCGCATTGCCGCCCCTCGCGGATCGCCCAGACGACCAGCGACTGGCCGCGGCGAACATCACCGGCGGCAAAGACGCCGGGCACGTTGGTGGCATAGGCCCCGGGTCCGTCGGTCGCCGCCCTGGCATTTCCGCGCCCGTCGCGCTCGATACCGAAAGCGTCCAGCAGCGAGGCCGCCGGATGAACGAACCCCATTGCCAGGAAAACGAGGTCGGCGCGAAGTTCCTGTTCCGAACCGGGGATTTCGCTCATTTTCCCACTCATTTCCCCCTCGCCCCAAGTGACGCGCGCGACCTTCAGCGCCTTGACGGCGCCGTTGCCGTCGTCGACGAACGCGCGGGTGGTGATGGCGAAATCGCGTTCGCAGCCTTCCTCGTGCGACGAGGAAGTGCGCAGCTTGTACGGCCAGTACGGCCAGGTAAGTTCCTTGTTTTCTTCCTGCGGCGGCATCGGCATCAATTCGAGCTGCGTCACCGACACGGCGCCGTGGCGGTTGGAGGTGCCGACGCAGTCGGAACCGGTATCGCCGCCGCCGATGACGACCACGTGTTTCCCCTTCGCGTCGATCGGGTTCGCGACACCGCCGGCGACTTGCCGGTTCTGCGCGATCAACAATTCCAGCGCGGGATGAATTCCGCGCAATTCACGGCCGGGGACCGGCAGTTCGCGCGGCACTTCGGAACCGGCGGCGAGAATGACGGCATCGAATTCCTTCTTCAGCGTCTCGGCGGCGATCCGCTCCTTGGCATCGTTGCAGATTCCGGCCGGCAGTTCCGGCGCGCCGGCCAGCACGCCGGTGCGGAAACGCACGCCTTCGGCCTCCATCTGCGCGATGCGGCGGTCGAGCACGGATTTTTCCAGCTTGAAATCGGGAATTCCGTAGCGCAGCAGGCCGCCGATGCGGTCGTTCTTCTCGAACACCGTCACCTCGTGCCCGGCCCGCGCCAGTTGCTGCGCCGCCGCCAGCCCCGCCGGGCCGGAACCGATGATGGCGACTTTTTTCCCACTTTGCCGCGCCGCTGGCTGCGGCTTGATCCAGCCTTCCTGCCAGCCTTTGTCGGCGATATAGCGCTCGATCGACTTGATGCCCACCGGGTCCTGGTTGATGCCCAGCGTACACGCCGCCTCGCACGGCGCCGGACAGATGCGGCCGGTGACCTCGGGCAGGTTGTTGGTTTCGTGCAGCACCCGCAGCGCTTCGCGCCAGTTTTCCTCGCCGCCGCGATAAACGAGATCGTTCCAGTCGGGAATCAGGTTGTTGACCGGGCAGCCGCTGTTGCAGAACGGAATGCCGCAATCCATGCAGCGCGCGCCCTGCACCGACGCATCTGCGTCGGAAAGGCGCAGCACGAATTCCTTGTAGTTCTTGACGCGCGCGGCGACCGGCGCGTAATCCTCGGCCACGCGGCCGTATTCGAGAAATCCGGTCGGCTTGCCCATTTACGCCACCTCCTGTAAAGCCCGTTTCGATGTTGCGGTCGCCGTGGTTTTTTCCGCCGCCCCGGCCCCGGCGCCAGCATCCGCTCGCTCCTGCATCTCGCGCAGCGCGCGCCGGTATTCACGCGGATAAACCTTGACGAACTTTTCGCGCCAGTTTTTCCAGTCGTCCAGAATCACCCGGGCGATGGCGCTGCCGGTCACGCTGGCGTGGCGCATGACCAGGTCGCGCAATTGCTCCTCGTCCGCGCGGCCGCGATGCAAAGGTTCTCCCGACGCCGCGCTCTGTTCTCGCTGCGTTTCTTCCGGAAGCACCGGCTCCAGGGTCACCGAGGCGGTGTTGCAGCGCTGTCGGAAATATCCGTCGCCGTCGAGCACGTAAGCGACGCCGCCGCTCATGCCGGCGGCGAAGTTGCGCCCGGTGGCGCCGAGCACGACGACGGTGCCGCCGGTCATGTATTCGCAGCCGTGGTCGCCGACACCCTCGACCACCGCCGTGGCGCCGGAATTGCGCACGCAGAAGCGTTCCCCGGCGACGCCGGAGAAGAAGGCTTCGCCCGCCGTGGCGCCGTACAGCACGGTATTGCCGACGATGATGTTGGCAGTCGAAACACCGCGAAAATCGGCATGCGGGCGAACGATGATTTCGCCGCCGGAAAGCCCCTTGCCGACGTAATCATTGGCCTCGCCGACCAGTTCGAGCAGCACGCCGCGAACGAGGAAGGCGCCGAAACTCTGCCCGGCGGTGCCGGTGAGGCTGACGTGGACGCAGTGTGGCGGCAGGCCGTCCGGGCCTGTGTTTAGCCCATATCGGCGGGCAATCGCGCCGGAAAGCATGGCGCCGACGGTGCGGTTGATGTTTTTCACCGGCAGTTCGATCTTCACGTTCTCGCCGCGCGCGAGCGCCGGCTCGGCACGGGCGATCAACTCATGGTCGAGCGCGCCGGCCAGGCCGTGATCCTGCACCGCGCAGTGACGGCGTGGTGCATCGGGCTCTACCTGGGGCTGATGGAAGATGCGGCTGAAATCGAGTCCGCGCGCCTTCCAGTGCTCGATGCCCTGCTGTGTGTCGAGCAGGTCGGCGCGTCCGATCATTTCGTCGAATGTCCGGAAGCCCAGTTGCGCCATCAGTTCGCGCACTTCCTCGGCGATGAAGAAGAAATAATTGACGACATGCTCCGGCTGGCCGGTGAAGCGCCGGCGCAAGACCGGGTCCTGAGTGGCGACGCCGACCGGACAGGTGTTGAGGTGGCACTTGCGCATCATGATGCAGCCTTCGACGACCAGCGGCGCGGTCGCGAAGCCGAATTCGTCGGCGCCGAGCAGCGCGCCGATGATGACGTCGCGCCCGGTCTTGATCTGGCCGTCGACCTGCACCCGGATGCGTCCGCGCAATCCGTTCAGCACCAGCGTCTGCTGCGTTTCGGCCAGGCCCAGTTCCCACGGCGCGCCGGTATGCTTGATCGAAGAGATCGGCGAGGCGCCGGTGCCGCCGTCGTGCCCGGCGATCACGACATGGTCCGCCTTGGCCTTGGCGACCCCGGCGGCGACGGTGCCGACGCCGATTTCCGCCACCAGCTTGACCGACACGGAAGCGTCGGAATTGGCGTTCTTCAGGTCGTGGATCAGTTGCGCCAGATCCTCGATGGAGTAGATATCGTGGTGCGGCGGCGGCGAAATGAGGCCGACGCCCGGCACCGAATGGCGCAGGAAGCCGATGTATTCGGAGACCTTGTGCCCCGGCAACTGCCCGCCTTCGCCCGGCTTCGCGCCCTGCGCCATCTTGATCTGCAACTGGTCGGCGTTGACCAGATAATCGGTGGTGACGCCAAACCGCCCGGACGCGACCTGCTTGATCGCGGAACGCAGGCTGTCGCCTTCCTTCAGCGTGTAATCGCGCTCGATGCGCCCGGCGCCGATGATTTCGGAAAGCTTTTCGCCGCCCTTGATCGCCTGGAACCGGCGCCGGTCCTCGCCGCCCTCGCCGGTGTTCGACTTGCCGCCGATGCGGTTCATCGCGATGGCCAGCGCGGTATGCGCCTCGGTGGAAATGGAGCCGAGCGACATCGCACCGGTAGCGAAGCGCTTGACGATTTCCTTGGCCGGCTCGACTTCCTCCAGCGGAACGGGAGCGTTGACCTCCTTCAGCACGAACAGGCTGCGCAGCGTCATGTGGCGCCGGCTCTGGTTATTGATCAGTTGCGCGTATTCCTTGTAGGTCTCGTATTTGCCGGAACGCGTCGCATGCTGGAGCTTGGCGATCGAGTCGGGCGTCCACATATGTTCCTCGCCGTCGGCGCGGAACGCGTATTCGCCGCCGGAATCGAGTGCGATGTCGTAGACCGTCGCCGCGGCGAATGCGCGGCGGTGCAGTTCGACCGCTTCTCCGGCAACCTGGAAGAGATCGATGCCCTCGATGGTGGACGGCGTGCCGGTGAAATATTTGTCGACGAAGGCGCGCTGGAGGCCGATCGCTTCGAAAATCTGCGCGCCGGTATAGGACATGTAGGTCGAAATGCCCATCTTCGACATGACCTTGCACAGCCCCTTGCCGATCGCCTTGGTGAAATTGGCGGCCAGTTTCTGCGCCTTTTCCGTGTCACCCTTGGTCATCTCGCGCAGCAGTTCCAGCGCCAGCCACGGATGCACGGCCTCGGCGCCGTAACCGCCGAGCAGCGCGAAATGGTGCACTTCGCGCGCGGAACCGGTTTCGACGACCAGCCCGGTGCTGGTGCGCAGCCCCGTCTTGACGAGATGCTGATGCACGGCGGAAGTTGCCAGCAGCGCCGGAATGGCGACGTAATCCGCATTCATGCGGCGGTCGGAAACGATCAGCACGTTGGCGCCGGAACGCACGGCATCCTCGGCCTCGGCGACGATCGACGCCAGCCGCGCCTCGACGCCTTCCTTGCCCCAGGCGGCGGGATAGCAGATGTCCAGCTCGTGCGAGCGGAACTTGTCGGCGGTGTATTTCTCGATATGCCGGACTTTCTCGATGTCGTCGAAAGACAGCACGGGCTGCGCGACTTCGAGCCGGATCGGCGGATTAATGTTGGTGATGTCGAGCAGGTTCGGCTTGGGGCCGACGAACGACAGGATCGAGGTCACCAGTTCCTCGCGGATCGGGTCGATCGGCGGGTTCGTGACCTGTGCGAAAAGCTGCTTGAAATAATTGTAGAACACCTTCGGACGCGTCGACAGCACCGGCAGCGCGGCATCGTTGCCCATCGAGCCGGTCGCTTCCTCGCCGTTTTCCGCCATCGGCTGCAGGATGAACTTGATGTCCTCGCGCGTGTAGCCGAAGGCGCGTTGGCATTCGAGCAGCGTCGCGCCGGATTGCGGCCGCCGCTCGCTGGCGCGCGGCAGTTCGTCGAGCTTGATGCGGACTCTTTCCACCCACTCCCGGTACGGCTTCGCATTGGCGAGCGCATCCTTGAGCTCGGCGTCGTCGATGATGCGTCCCTGGTCGAGGTCGATGAGGAACATCTTGCCCGGCTGCAGGCGCCACTTCTGCACGATCTTCGTTTCCGGGATCGGCAGCACGCCGGATTCGGAGGCCATGACGACCAGATCGTCGTCGGTGACGAGGTAGCGCGCCGGGCGCAAGCCGTTGCGGTCGAGCGTGGCGCCGATCTGGCGGCCGTCGGTGAAGGCCACCGCCGCCGGGCCGTCCCACGGCTCCATCATCGCCGCGTGGTACTCGTAAAAGGCGCGGCGCTGTTCGCTCATCAGCGCGTGCCGCTCCCAGGCCTCGGGAATCAGCAGCATCATCGCGTGCGCGAGCGAATAGCCGCCCATCACGAGGAGTTCCAGCGCGTTGTCGAACGAGGCCGAATCGGACTGGCCGGGGTAATGCAGCGGCCAGATCTTGGCGAGATCGGCACCCAGCAGCGGCGAGGAAATCGCCTGTTCGCGCGCCTTGAACCAGTTGACGTTGCCGCGCAGCGTATTGATTTCGCCGTTGTGCGCGATCATGCGGAACGGCTGCGCCAGTTCCCAGCTGGGGAAGGTGTTGGTGGAAAAGCGCTGATGCACCAGCGCCAGCGCGGAGACGCAGCGCTCGTCCTGCAGATCGAGGTAGTACTCTCCGACCTGGTGCGCGAGCAGAAGTCCCTTGTAGGCGATCGTGCGCGCGGAAAACGAGGAAACGTAGAATTCCTTGCCGTGCTCGAAATTGAGCGCGCGGATCGCGTTCGCGGCGCGGCGGCGGATGACGAAGAGTTTCCGTTCAAGCGCATCGGTCACGAAAATGTCCGGTCCGCGGCCGACGAAGATCTGGCGGATCACCGGCTCGCAGGCGCGCACCGTCGGCGACATCGGCATTTCGGCGAACACCGGCACGTCGCGCCAGCCCAGCAGTACCTGGCCCTCGGCGCGGATCGCGCGTTCGATTTCCTCCTGGCAGGCGGCGCGGCTGGCATGCTCGCGCGGCAGAAAATACATCCCGACGCCGTACTCACCGAGCGGTGGCAGCGTCACACCCTGGCGCGCCATGTCTTCGCGGTACAGTTCATCGGGGATCTGAATCAGGATGCCGGCACCGTCGCCCATCAGCGGATCGGCACCGACCGCGCCGCGATGATCGAGATTTTTCAGGATCAGCAGTCCCTGCTCGATAATCGTATGGCGCTTCACCCCTTTGATATGAGCGACAAAGCCGACGCCGCAGGCATCGTGTTCATGGGCAGGATCGTAGAGTCCCTGGCGCCCGGGTAGCATCTTGGTCACGATTGCATCCTCGTAATTACCGCCGCAGTTACCATGTTTCCCGATCCACCGGCGGCGACACGCGGCGAAGGCCGGCAACGGACACGAACCGGCGCGATGCGCGGCCGCGAAAAATCCCTTGCGGACCCGGAAACAGAAATCGAAAGCCGGAATAAAAAAGCCCGGCGCGAAAATTCGGCACAAAACATCCGGCACGCGAATCGAGCCCAACGAAGCGTCAAAGCACAACAGCGGCGGCCCCCGGCGCCGGACGGCGTGAAAAGCCCGGTCCATATAAAGACTGGAGACGGCTTTTCCATTGGGGAACAGGGAAATATAACCCGAAGACGCAGGGGCTTCAAGATATTGCACCGCACCAAAACGGTGCAATGCGCGGTGTGGAACGGAGGAACGGGACGGTTTCACTCCGCCTGCCAATTCCAAATTTATGTGAAATTTATACCATCAATAGTAGTGAGTTTTTTGGATAAATTAAATTTTAAATGTGGAAAATATTACATCTCGCCGACTTCGAATAAACGCCGATGCTCCTTGATTGCATAGCGGTCGGTCATACCGGCGATGTAATCGGCGACCGCGCGCGCCTGAATGCCGCTTTCCGCACCGCTCTCCGCACCGCTTTTCGTTTCTTCGGATACGCCCCGTACCTGGTATTGCGGCGGCAAAAGCTGCGGCATGGAAAGAAACGCATCGAACAGGTCGGCGATGATCCGCTGCGCCTTGTTCGTCATCCGCAGCACCTGATGATGCCGGTACAGATTGACGCGCAGGAAACGCTTCAATTCCCGGCTCTCTTCCAGCAGCGGCGCGGAAAATGCCGCCAGCCGCGGCGCGGCGCGCACCTCGTCCGGAGAGCGCGGCGCCGCTTCGGCGAGCTGCGCCGAAGTGGTGTCGATCAGGTCGCACACCAGCGTATTGATGATATGGCGCACGGTTTCATGGATTAGACGCCGTCCGCGCAATTCCGGATATTCGGATTCCACGGCGGCACAGTGGCGCGCGAACAGCCGCACTTCGCGCAATTGTTCGAGGGTAATCAGGCCGGAACGCAGCCCGTCGTCGACATCGTGATTGTTATAGGCGATTTCATCGGCGAGATTGCACACCTGCGCTTCCAGCGAAGGCTGGCCACCGCGCAGAAAACGTTCGCCGAGCTCGCCGAGCCGGCGCGCGTTTTCCGGCGAGCAATGTTTGACGATGCCCTCGCGCGTCTCGAAGGTCAAATTCAATCCATCGAAAGCGGCGTAACGCTGCTCCAGCAGATCGACCGTGCGCAGGCTCTGCAGGTTGTGCTCGAAGCCGCCATAAGGACGCATGCATTCGTTCAACGCATCCTGCCCGGCATGTCCGAATGGCGTATGTCCGAGATCATGCGCGAGCGCGATGGCCTCGGCCAGATCCTCGTTCAGACGCAACGCACGGCAGATGCCGCGGGCAATCTGCGCCACTTCCAGCGTATGCGTGAGCCGCGTTCGGAATAGATCGCCCTCATGATTGACGAAGACCTGCGTCTTGTATTCCAGCTTGCGGAATGCGGCGGAATGGACGATGCGATCACGGTCGCGCTGGAACTCGGTACGCCATGCCGGTTTTTCCTCCGCATGCCGGCGCCCACGCGAATGATCCTCGCCGACAGCATAGGGTGCCGGGTCGTAGCGCATCGATTCGTACCGGGTTTCGCTCATGAAAGACCGTCAATGCTCGCAACACGCCTCGATCGTCGCGCCGATATCGGCTTCCGAAGCGGCATCGCTCAACACCGCGCGTCCCAGCACCCGAAGCAGCACCAGCCGCAATCTGCCGTCGCTCACCTTTTTATCGTGGCTCATCAGTTCAATATAGCGCGCCACGGGGAAAGCCGGCGCGCGCACGGGCAAGCCGGCGCGCGCCAGAAGACGCTCGACCCGCGCAACCTCGGCGGCACCGATCCAGCCCAGACGCCGGGACAGATCCGCCGCCATCACCATCCCCGCCGCGACCGCCTCACCGTGCAGCCATTGGCCGTACCCCATTCCGGCCTCGATCGCGTGCCCGAAACTATGGCCGAGATTGAGCAGCGCGCGTTCTCCCTGCGCGCTCGTTTCACGCTCGTCCAGCGCGACCACCTCCGCCTTGTTCCGGCAGGAACGGACGATGGCCTCGGTCAGCGCTTCCGGATCGCGCGCACGCAGGCGCTCCATATTGGCCTCGAGCCATTCCAGGAACGGCAGGTCGCGGATCAGCCCGTATTTGATCACCTCGGCCAAGCCCGCGCACACCTCGCGTTCGGGCAACGTGTTCAGCGTACCGACATCGGCCAGTACCAGACGCGGCTGATAAAAGGCGCCGATCATATTCTTCCCGAGCGGATGATTGATCGCCGTCTTGCCGCCCACCGAGGAATCGACCTGGGCAAGCAGGGTCGTCGGCACCTGGATGAATGGCATCCCGCGTTGGTAACAAGCCGCGGCGAACCCGCCCATATCCCCAATCATGCCGCCGCCCAATGCCACCAGCGTGGTATTACGCTCACAACGCCGCTCCAGCAGCGCATCGAAAATGAGATTGAGCGTCTGCCAGTTCTTATGCTCTTCCCCGTCGGGGAGCAGAATCTCGATCACCTCGATGCCCGCCGCGCGCAAGGCGGCAGCGAAAGACGCCAGATAAAGCGGCGCCACCGTCGTATTGCTGACGAGCGCGACCTTTTTCTGGCGCAAATGCGGCAACAGCAACTCCACCTGCGCCAGCAGGCCGCTGCCGATGTGAATCGGATAAGAACGTTCGCCAAGCGCCACCGTCAATGTCTGTATCAACGTCTGCATCTGAATCCTTCCTCCACTTCCTTCACCAGGTGCTGCACCGCGCTGTGCGCGTTATAGCGTTTCGCATCGAGCACCATATCCGCCACCTCGCAATACAGCGGGTGGCGCTCCGTATATAACTCCCTCAGCCGCCCCAACGGGTCGGGAGTTTGCAGCAAAGGCCGGTTGCGATCGAGACGCGTACGTTCCCAGAGCAATTCCGGCGGCGTATCAAGGTAAACGACGAACCCATTTTCTTTCAACCGCGCTCGGTTGTCCGCATTCAAAACCACACCGCCCCCCGTAGACAACACGATACCGGTCAGCTTCGTCAATTCTTCGATCACCCGCGCTTCGCGCAACCGAAACCCGGCTTCGCCCTCGATTTCGAAAATGATCGGAATCCGCGCCCCCGTCCGCGCCTCGATCTCGTGGTCGGAATCGTAAAACTCCCAGTTCAGCTTGCGCGCCAGACGCTTTCCGACCGTCGTCTTACCGGCCCCCATCAGGCCCACGAGATAAATATTGGAAAATTTCGTCATACCCCGGATTGTGCCATCATGTCAGCACGGCTCGAAAACACGTTGAAACATACATGAAAAAAGGCGCTAACAAGCGCCTTTTTTCATGTAAATGGATGGCTCAGCAAATCATTTAAAAATGCCACCTGCGCCACTTATCTCGATTTTCATGGTTGCAATCTGACCAACCGAATCCTCGAACTGAAGGAAGGTTGTAACATCACCCATATTTACTGTTTTCTGAAGGATAATATTCAATCGCGTTGGGGATTGGTTACCATTAAACGGTTCCACTATAACGTTCGTCGGCGTAGGATTGAAAAACAGTTTGTATGGAGGCACGCCTCCGTACAACATGGCGGAAAATTGGTTTGACGGACCGACATCCAACTCCACCGAAGCCGGATTCACCCAGAATTCCGGTGGTCCGAGCGAAGGATTGTCCTCAACAGTGACCGTAACAGGCGATGCCTTGGCGGCGATATAGTCGTATACAGAGAGAGTCGCGCTCCCTACGCTCTTCATATATACACGCAAAGTCTGCCCCGGTTCCCCCGCGCTACGCGGCTGAAAGGCATAGGAAATGATATTCGGCATGTCAGCTGTTGCAAAATACGGCGGCGTTCCGCCGGTAACATAGATATCGGCCGTTTCTGCCACCATTGCA
The DNA here is from genome assembly GCA_031556405.1 of Rhodocyclaceae bacterium. Taxonomy (GTDB): domain Bacteria; phylum Pseudomonadota; class Gammaproteobacteria; order Burkholderiales; family Rhodocyclaceae; genus WQZF01. The sequence continues at coordinate 1,713 of JAVBTC010000024.1, read as the reverse complement.
GTAATCGTGTTCGGAGAAACCTGCAAATCCGCTCCTGATGGATTCACAGGAAACCCGGAAACTGGCGACACAGTACAGCTCGCAAGAGTGTTTTTGAATGTCAAATCCATATTGAATTTACCCGCACTGCTGCTAGGGTAAATTAGTACGTCCGACGATTGATCCAGCGCCTTTTTCATGGTCTCATTGAAACAATCCCCAGCTGCTTCGCTGCGCCATGTCTGCCCGTTGGCCAACACCAAAAGGGCCACAGCCGAGTAACTATTGGGAACCGAAGAGACAATGGGATAACTGATTTCTTCTCCTGAAGTCGCCGTCGTGATCACATTCCCAGCATCATTCACTGCCCAAGGGCGGCCATCCAGCGGCAAACTCAGCACCAGATTGTTGAAAAGACTGCCAGAAACCAGTACATAGGGCAAACGCACCGTCGAATCGGAATTGTTGTAAACCGCTGGCTCTGAACTACTCATGGCGCTCGCCGACGCTCCAATCGTCTGCAGCGTCCAGACGCCGTTAGGCGCCAGATACACCTTGGTACCAGTGTAATAATCGTTACCAAACTTCAGCAACTTGAGCGTCAATACATTGCTCGTACTATCGAAAGTTGCCATTTGCGCATTCGCCGTGATACTGCAGAAAGCGAAAAGCACCGTGCAGAGCAATAATTTCCATTTCCTGATCATTTCCATACCCTCCATCTATTCAGATCGCTGCCGATCAACGCAACGACAAACCCTCACCCACAATCCGCGGGGTAATGAAAACCAGTAATTCCGTTTTGTTGTCGACTTTGCTGTTCTGTTTGAACAACCAACCCAAGTAGGGTACATCGCCAAGCAACGGGATCTTGGTCGTCGTATCGCGCAGTGTCTGAGTATAAATACCCCCAATTACCACGGTACCGCCATTTTCAACCAGCACTTCGGTCTCCACATGCTTAGTGTCGATCGCGATTCCCGCCCCCGAGGTAAGCTGTGTGTTTGGCGTGTCTTTGTTCACTTTCAATGTCATAATTACTTTGCCATCTGGCGTGATGTGCGGCTTGACCTGCAGCAAAAGCACTGCTTTGCGATAACTGACGGAAGTAGCACCAGAAGAACTCGCTTCCTGATAAGGAAGCTCAACCCCTTGCTCGATCAGCGCATCTTTCTGGTCTGCCGTTACCACGCGCGGACTGGAAATCACCTTACCACGGCCATCCGCTTCCAACGCTGAGAGTTCCGTATTGACGAAAACTGTCTTAGCTGCGTTGAACAGTGTAAAAGAAATTGCTCCCGGTTGTGAGCCGCTAATTGCGGCCGCTGGCAAATTAACGCCCAGCGAATCGGTAAAAGCTGGCTGTGTACCGGATTCTCCGGTCAAATACGCATTAGTCGAAAGCTGCCCACCGATCGTATAGCGTGGAGCATTTGTCCCACTACCAATTGAACGCCCTCCCTCGGCACCCTTAACGTCGATGATACCGAGACGAACGCCGAGATTTCGGCTGAAGTTATCGTCCGCCTCGACAATACGGGCCTCGATCATCACCTGACGAACAGGAATATCGATCTTGTTCAATAACCTCCGTACTTCTTCTAGACGCGAAGGAATATCCTGAACGAACAATATATTGGTACGTCCATCGATAACTGCGCTACCTCTTTTGGAAAGCATGCGCTGCCGAGGGGCGCCGGCGGGGGGGGGGGGGGGGGGGGGGGGGGCGGGGGG
>JAVBTC010000112.1:0-8074 GCA_031556405.1 Rhodocyclaceae bacterium | reverse complement strand
CAGGCATTCGACGTGTTGGCCCTGAGCTGATAGTAGGCGCCGTCGATTTCGACGGAGGCCGCTTCGCCGGAGGCGGCTGCGGCAACGCAAAAGCGCAGCGGAGCGTTTTCGGCCCCCGAGGGAACGGCATAGGCACAGCCCGGTATCAGGAGCGAGCCGTCGCCGACGGGATGAATGCCGTTGCCGATGGGACAAGCCTGGGGTAACGGGAACGGTGGCGATGGCGGGGAAGGTGGCGAAGGTGGCGAAGGTGGAGAAGGAGGCTCAGGGCTGGCCGTTGTCCTGAAGCTTGCTTTCCGGATCGCGCTGTAATTGTTCCCGGCCAGCGCGGTAAACCACAAATCATAAGCAGTATCCGGAGCGAGGCCCTGAAGCCCGAAATTCACCGCCGTGTTCGCCGCCAGACCGCCGCTGGCACCGGCGGCAAGCTGCGCGACAGTCGGACTGGCGCTTCCGGCGGGCAATACGAGCCAGTAGCCGGTCGCCGCGCGACCGACGGTGACGGTCAACTGTGCGCTGGTCGGACCTGTGGCGACAACATTGAGAGAAATGACGTTGACGCTCAAAAGATCGAAGGATGCAAACCCGTCTCCACCGCGTACGAGGCGCACAACGGAATTGCCCATATAGGTATCTGCAACGGCGAAGACAGAACCATATCCAAACCCGATATACCAGGCGCTGAGCGAGGAACTTGAAGGATCTATACGGGTAGTGCCGCTCCAGGAAGATCGAGGAGGCGTCTCGGGGAAAAAGACCCGATCGATACCGAAGATGCTGTCGATCCTGACCAGGCTTTCGAGTTCTTTGACGCTGGGCAGCCGCCAGTCGTTGTAACCCAGGTAATTCCGGTCATTGGCATCGACCGCCGCCGCGAGTGCCTGCCGCCACGTGTAGAGCATCGCATCGAAAGAGGAAGTGCAGTCGCCGCCGCTGGCCGGACGCTCTCCGAGCACACATTGATCCCACATAAGGCCGGTAGCGTCGTCGCTGACGGTACCGTCGCCATTGTCGCGAAACTGAGCCGCCGCTTCGGCGCCGCGTACGAGACGCACCGTCAGAAACGTGGAGTTTTTGCCGGTATCGAGGGAGAAACCCGTTGTGAAATTTACATACCAGGCCGAACTCGAAAGAAATACATTGCTTTCCCTTGCCCAATAATAATTTTGGACCACATCGGAAAAATAGGCCGGATCAAGCGCAGGATTGATTCTTCCGGCATCGACGACCGACAGCAGTTCACGCCGGGCCGGCACGCGCCAATCGCTGAAACCGCAAAGCCCGGCGCTGTTCACCGCATTGACGTAATTCTCGGTATTGCAGTTGGCGCCGCCCAGAGTGTTACCGCAAGTGGAAGTGTTTCCCTGGGTGCCGGGATCAGGCGCGGTGGAGTCGTACCAGGTATAGGTATAGCTCCGGTGACGCAAATTGCCGGGAATGTTGACCTTTACCTCCCACATCAGACCGGTGACATTATCCCGCGTACACCCCCACTCTCCGGGATCGATGCCGGGAACGGTCTGTGCGGAACAATCGCTTCCGTCGTTGCAGATGCGGCTGAAGTCGAACCCGGCGAGACCGCCACCGGTTTTCGTCAGCACTCCGGCCGCCTGCGCCGCATCGCGGCCGAAACGCGCGTCCTGGCGCGGGTCCGGACTCGTGTCGCCGACATGGGCGTCGTCGCAGTTCACCTGGCTCAAGGCAGCGCTGTCGTAACACTGCGTCTGGCCGGTGTCGTTCAGCGCGCCTGCGGCATCCGTCATGGAGAAGACGAGCAGCACCGGCACAACCAACAACAGAAAACGGAAACGCGGCACGATAAAACGGGATGCGAATAGGGACATGATCCTTCCCGATATGAAACGACCGCCCGGCGGCTCCAGAAAAGAGCCCGATGCCCTGCAGACAAGCCGGAAAGCCATATGGATGCCGGAGTTGACCGACGCATTTCGATCAAAGTTCATCCCGAACGAAAAACCGCATTCGTTCCCGCCTCCGGTAAATGGATACCGGATTGCACTTTCTTATGAAGTGTCTTTTATTCCAAATATAAGTTAATTTTTATTTGATATATGTAGCTGGTTTTTGCATATAATTAAATTTTCAATGTTAGAAAAAACATTCTCTTTTTTAGCGCACCGCGATCCGTGGCGTGCTGTCGAGCATTTCGCCGATCACCGAGGCCCGTTCGAATCCATACTGCAGAAATCCCGAGAGCACCTCGGTCACCGCCGACGGGGCGCAACTGACGAGCAGGCCGCCGCCGGTCTGCGGATCGTTCAGAATCGCCAGTTCCGGCATGCCCAGGCGCTCCGTGAGCTTGACATGCTTGGCGCACGCATCCCAATTGCGCATCGCCGCCCCCTCGAAACCGGAGTCACGCGCGAACTCGCGGGTTCCCGGCAGCAGGGGCAAATGGTCGAAATCGATGCGTGCGGCAACGTTCGATGCCGAACAGACCTCCCACAAATGCCTCAGCAGGCCGAAACCGGTGATGTCGGTCATCGCATGTACTTCATCGAGACAGGCGAATGCGGGACCGGGCGTATTGAGCTGAGTCACTGCCTGCAGCAGCGTCTGGTAATCGTGGGTTTTCAATCGTTTCCGGTGCGCGGCGGTAAAACAGATCCCCGTCCCCAGGCTTTTGCCCAGAACCAGTTTGTCGCCGGGACGAGCGCCATAATTGCGCTTGACCCGATCGGGATGCACGATACCGATTACGACGAGACCATAAATCAGATCCGACGAAATGATCGAATGCCCTCCGGCCAGCGGAATCCGCGCCGCGTCGCAGATATTTTCACCGCCTTCGAGAATGCGCCTGACCTTTTCCAGCGGCAGCGCATCCCCCGGCATGCCGAGTACGGCCAGCGCGAACAGCGGAGTCGCGCCCATGGCGTAAATATTGGAAAGCGCGCAGGCGCCCGCTATCTGGCCAAAGTGATAGGGATCGTCGACGATCGGAGCGAAAAAACCGGTCGTGGCGACAATCGCCTGGGTATCGCTGATCTGGTAGACGGCGGCATCGTCGCTGCTGTCGGAACCGGCAAGCAACTGCGGAGGCACAAGACCGGGCACGGTCCGCGTCAGCAACCGGTCGAGAAGTTCCGGCGCGATTTTTCCGCCGTCCTTGGAAAGGAATTCATCCATATAACATTCCACGTGCGCTCGTATCCGGCGCCAACGATGTTCGTGATTGCTCGCGGCTATCCATGGCGCCTGGAAAAATCATGTAAACACAAATCCCCGGTATTCAGAGCACATCGAATCCGGCATCCTCGATCGCCGTATGCAACGAAGATGTTGACGTTTTCCCGGAATCGAAGCGAACCCGGGCTTCCTGTGCCTCCAGGGAAACTTCCGCGTTTTCCACGCCGGGAAGCGACTGAAGAACGCCAGTGACAGTCTTCACACATCCCTGACAGCTCATGCCGCCTACCTTGATTACCACCGTTTCCATTCCGAACCTTCCCTTTTCCGCGAGTGTGCAAAATTCGATACTATCCAAAAAAAAGCCCGCCGGCCAAGCCGATAAATGTACGGGGCACGATAAAAATACAGTATTCTGATTTGATATCCCAACGAGCATTCTTCGGAAAACACCTCCTGCATTTGGGGAACTTTATATTTTTCCTTTGCTCTCTCGAAGCATGGCGATACGGACCCGGCCCGCACGTGCCCATGAAACATTTCGGCCGGAACATGATCTCAATGCCGTTTCTTGCCATTTCTTGCCTTTTCTCTGTTGGTATTCATCCATCACCCGCAATAATTCGAACCGAGGCAATATTCATGATACGAAAAGCCGCAACCGTTTCGATACTGGTGCTTTCCCTGGCGGCCGCTTTCCCCGCGGCGCTCCAGGCCCAGACACCGCCGTCGGCCGGAACCCAGCAGCAGGGAACCCAGTTCACCAGCGAACAGCTCGATCAATTGCTGGCTCCCATTGCTCTATATCCGGATTCCCTGCTCTCGCAGATATTGATGGCCGCCACTTATCCGCTGGAAATCGTCGAGGCGGAACGCTGGGTGAAAGACCCGGCGCACGCCGGCCTCAAGGGCGACGCACTGGACAATGCCCTGCAGAATCAGAACTGGGACCCGAGCGTGAAATCGCTGGTTCCCTTCCCGTCGGTACTGCAAAACATGGGCGATAAACTCGACTGGACGCAGAAAGTCGGCGACGCCTTCCTCGCGCAGCAAAACGATGTCATGGATTCGGTTCAGCGCCTGCGCCAGAAGGCACAAAGCGCGGGCAACCTGAAAAGCAACTCGCAGCAGATGGTAACGACCCAGGGGCAGACAATCGTCATCCAGCCGGCAAATCCGGAAGTGGTCTACGTTCCGACCTATCAGCCCACCGTGGTTTACGGCGCCTGGCCCTATCCCGCCTACGCGCCCGCCTATTTTCCGCCGCCTCCGGGCGCCGCATTCGTTTCCGGATTCTTCTGGGGCGTCGGCGTCGCCGCCAGCAGCGCATTGTTCGGCTGGAGCTCGTTCGACTGGGGAGGCCACGACGTCAATATCAACGTCAACCACTACAACCAGATCAACCGCAATTTCAACCGCATCGACGCCAATTCCAATGTCTGGCGCCATGACCCGGCGCACCGCGGCAATGTGCCCTACCGCAATGCGAATGTACGCCAACAGTACGGCAATCTCGGCGGGCGCTCGCCCGTCGCCGCGACGAACCGCGAATTTCGCAACCATGAAACGCGCGGCGCCTTGAATTCGCAATTAGGCCAAGGCCAGCGAGGTCAAGGCCAGCGCAACAATCCCGGCGCCAGGGACATCGGCGGGGATCTCGGCAGCGGCGCGCGCCGGACGGAAGGCGGCCTGCAGCAGCGGGCGCAGACGAATCCGCAAAGAAACGCCGGACGCTCTTCATCCAGCGCCTTCGAAGGAATCGGGCATGCCGACGCCACGCGTCAGGCCGCAGACCGCGGCCGTTTCAGCCGCGGCGCAGAAGGAGGTTCCTTTGGAGGAGGAGGATTCCACGGCGGCGGATCCCGTGGCGGCGGCGGTGGCGGTGGCTTTGGCCGGCATCGTTGATCAATAAAACAGCAAAAGGACATTTCATGCGAATCGAAAAGAACGAACACGGCGCGAACGCCCATTCATCCGCTGTTTCCGGATATTTCCGGCAACCGGATGGCCGGAAAACGATTTCTTCATTGCTGCTGACGGCTGCAACGGCGGCGGCACTGGCAACACTCGCAACGTTGACGACCGCCGCCATGGGAACGAACAAGGCAAACGCGGCCACCGCCGAAGCGAAAGCGAAATCGGGAGCGAAAGCAAATTCCGGCACACAGCCTACCGACCAGATCGGCCGCCCCACCCGTTTCGAATCGCCCGAGGCCGCCGCCGCCGCGCTGGCCGCCGCGGTCAAGGCCAACGACGTCGAAACCGTGAGAAAGATCCTCGGCGCCGGCAGCGGCAGCATTCTCGACTCCGGAGATCCGGTCCAGGACCAGAACGCGCGCGACGGCTTCACGGTCGCTTACGCGCAAGGCTACCGCCTCGTGGAAAAGGGAAAGGGACAAATGGAACTGCTCGTCGGACACGACGACTGGCCGTTTCCCTTTCCCCTGGTGCAGCGCGCTCCCGCTACGGGGGGCGGATGGGTATTCGACCTGAAGGCGGGGAAACGTGAAATGCTCGACCGGCGCATCGGCGCCAATGAGATCGATGCAATGAAGGTATGCGGATTCCTGACGACAGTGCAAAAAGAATATTACGAAATGAATCCCATGCAATCCGGCGTCAAGGAATACGCCCGCACGATCGTTTCCTCACCCGGAAAGAAAGACGGCCTGTACTGGCCGCTTCGGGAAGGCGAACAACCCAGTCCCGCCGGAGCCGTGTTCGCGACCATCGAAAACGAAGGTTACCGGATACATCCCCGGGACGGAGGATCCACGCTATACCATGGATACCATTTCAAGATCCTTACCGGCCAGGGCCCCGCGGCTCCCGGAGGCGCGAAAAGCTATCTCGTGAATGATCGAATGACAGAAGGATTTGCCGCTTTTGCCTGGCCCGCACAGCATGACGTTTCGGGGGTGAAAAGTTTCATGTGCGGCGGCGACGGCCAGATCCACAGTAAAAATTTGGGGCGCAAGACGAATCAGACCGCGTTGAGCGTCAGGCTCTACAACCCCGGCGAGGGATGGACGCGGGAAGACGCGCCGAAGGAATAACATGGGGTAAAACAGGGGAAGTGATTATCGGCGGGGACAAGGCAACTTGCTCCGCCGTTTTTTTGCACCCTCATTTTTACTTCCGTTATCGGCTCTCTCCGCACCGGCAGCCGGAACGACAGTCGCTGCCGGTTTTTATGCACAGCAGCATCCACGGAATTTCCGCAATCCTCGCCCAAGGAAACTCGGGGACACCAATCCCCGCCCGGCACATTCACGCACCGGTATGACCTTGCTGCCGACGGCTTTCCGCCCCCGGATCATTGCGTGTGAGAAGCGCCATGCCTCGGAGTCGGTGTCGGCCTTGGTTTCGGCCGGTTGAGAATCGTATGCCGGCGCAGATAAAAACTGACCGGTTCGGCGGTAACCAGCGTATTACCGTTGATATCGACAATCCGCGCATCGAGTTGATAACGCTGGTTGAAAACAACGGCATTACCACTGAAAAACTCCGGCGGGATGAGGAATTCGGTCGCGGTAAAGCGGGCCTGCACATCCTGACCGTTGATTCTTACCATAAAGGCATGCCCCAGGCCGATCTGCAGCGGCGGATCGACCGCCACGCGGACATCGAAGGCAGCGGTATTGGCCCAGGCGCTGCCATTGTCTTCCGGCTTGGTGATCCTGAAGCTGAGATAGGGTAACGCGGCGTCTTCCTTCTTTTCTTCCCTGCTCTTCACCGCATCCCCGGCACCCGACGCCGCTCCCGTTGCCGGCAAAGCCCCGGGCGGCGGCGGAGGTGCCGGAGGTGCGGGATTTTCCGGCGGCAGTTCCGCCGGCACGCTGCCCGGCAATTTCTGATCGGAAAAAATCACACTGCCGTCTTTTCCGTGCTGCTCGTAAATGGTCTGCGCGGAAAGCCAGCATGGAATGATCGACAAAGCCAACAACGCCAGGATTCGTTTCATGACAGAACTCCTTGACTATCCCAAACGACGGGTACCAGACAAGCGGCGTCCAGAATGCCGACAAGAAATGCCGCTACGCCACAAAATGACGATATCAATGCGTTTCATTGTACTGCCAGACGGAATGGACTCCCGAAAAACGTTTCCTTTTTTTCTCGCATCAGAGCCTCTTCCAGTCTTCACCAGTATTCAAAAGGAATGAAATCACGATTATCAGCTTATCATTTACTAATGTGAAAAATATCACTTAAACATCAGGAGGAAAAAGGTAAGCTAGTACATGAATTTTATGACTCTTTTCTTGATTTTGCTTGACCGCAGGGTCGGTCGAAAACAGGAGGGCAGAATGAGAAAAGAGTATCAAAAGTGTTTGTAGCAAAAAAGCATCGTTGATTTTTGCTCTTTTCCAATTAAAACCATACCGCTTTTTTCGTTGCTGCTGCAATTGAAGGACACATCCGCTGTCCGACCCAGGAGAAAACACAGCCGTGCCACTTGTACGTTTTCGCCCGTTAGACCGTCTCCTGCTGACACGGCCGAGCTTTGTCGAATATTTTCTGCTCGCCGTTCGTCTGAAGCATGGACTGATTGCCATCCTTCCCGGCCTTCTACTGTGCGCGATGAAGGACGGATGGGTACGCACGGAAACGAACCTTGCCGTATTGCTGTTTTTCGGTCTGCTGACCGTATTGATATTCCAGGCGCTCGGCGTCTATAACGAGCGGCTTTTCAGTAATCTGCTGCGTTTCCGAACCATGCTGTTTGCATGGTTCGCCGCGTTTTGCGTATTGCTGTTCATGTACAAGCAACTCAATCTGCTCGACATGTTCAGCAGCAAGTCGCTGATCATCTGGTTCATCGTCAGCCTGCTCGGGTTCGGCGCCGGGCGTCTCTTCGTGCTGCTGCTGTTCCGGACGCTCCGCAACCACGGCCATTTTCTGCAACGCGCGGTGATTCTCG
>JAVBTC010000069.1:0-7429 GCA_031556405.1 Rhodocyclaceae bacterium | reverse complement strand
CTGCCTTCCCTGTTAACACTCAACCGACTATTTGGCGGGAGACGTGAGGCGCAGTGGATTCGGTTCGACCGGGTCGTGAAAGATGAATGACGAATGGAAGGAAGGTGATGGCGATACATCCCGATGCCCGAGCACGCAACTTTGGATTCGGCCGACGGCTGGACTATGCTGGCACGCAAGCGCTGCGTGCGCATTTCGGTGGCGGGCATTTTGCGACCGTACAGGCACATGCTGAGCGCTGGCGTCTGTTTGTGGATTGGTGCCGCACGCACGAGAACATCGGCGATGCGCGAAAAGTCAATGCTGTCGTGCTTGATCGCTATGCGCAATCGCTGCGCGAAGCCATCACGCGCGGCGACGTAGCAGTCGCAACCGCACAGAACCGGCTGTCGAGCGTCAATCAGACACTCCAGGCGCTGCGTGGGGACCGTCAGGTGCGTTACACCAGCCCACGACAGGCATTGGGGCAGGGGCGCACGACGGTTCGGCAGCAAGCGCCTGTCGGCGTCGATGTCGCAGCGTTGGCACCACTGCGGGCTGCATTGCAAGCTCGCGATCTGCGACTCGCGGCTATCATCGATCTGGCGCGCGCCAGCGGCATGCGGCTGCGCGAAGCGATCCTGGCCGATCTGCCGCGTCTGCTACGCGAGGCCGAACGATATGGCGCGATCAACATCCAGGATGGTACGAAGGGCGGTCGGCGTGGCGCATCGGCACCGCGTTGGGTGCCCGCGACTGATACGCTGCGTGCGGCGCTCGCGCAAGCGTGGGCCGCGTCACCGCGCGGCAGCCGCAATCTGCTGGCGCCGGGGGAGTCCTATGTGGAATTCATCAATCGTATCGTGCGCCCAGCGCGTGAGGTGCTGCACCGACATGGCGTGAAGGGATTTCATGAACTGCGCGCCGCGTATGCGTGCGAGCGCTATACGCAATTGACGGGACACGCGGCCCCCGTATTTGGCGGTACTTTACATCGTCAGGACCGCGCACTCGATCACGCCGCACGTCGGCAGATTGCGGTGGAACTCGGCCATGGCGATTACCGCATCGATGTGGTGTCGGCCTATATCGGCGGGCGGCGATGAGCACCGACATGCATGTGTTTCTCGACGGGGTGCTGACCGGCGCGCATTTGAGCCGCCGTCGGCATCTGCATCAGGCGCAGATCATCCAGGCCGCGATCCATGCGCAGTGGGGCCTGGATAATCCATGGACCTGGCGCGTCAAGCATCTGCGCTGGTTCCTGCAACGGCATACGGCACCGCTGTCTGCGGCCAGTCGTTATCGCTACTGGCTGACAGTGCGATTGATTGTGGTTCGGCGGGGGCGCGAACGGGATTGGCAACCGCATTTGCGAGGGGATTGGTATCGGCCTTCGTTACCGCCAAAATCCATGCAAAAAGCATGATTTTCAGCCAGAAACTACGCACTCACTTGCACTCCTCCTGCGCCTTGCTTAGGCTGTATCTTTTCAACGTTGCTCGGTTGGTGTTTGATGGCGTGCAGCCTTCTTAAATTCGGGTATGAGGCCGGGTACATATTGAAAATATGAAAATATTTTCAATATAAATCAATAGAGTATGATATTTATAAAAATCGCCACCTGGAATGTAAATTCCATCAAGGTGCGCCTGCCGCAGCTTCTGGGCTGGCTGGCGGCGGATGGAATGAACGAAGCGGAACGGAAAGCGCCGGACATCGTCTGTTTGCAGGAAACGAAATGCGAGGACGCGAATTTTCCGCGCGCGGAAATCGAGGCGGCGGGTTATGAGGTGGCGTTCGCCGGGCAGAAGACCTACAACGGCGTTGCACTCCTGTCGCGAGGCGCCTTGCGCGATGTCGTCGTCGGCAATCCGTTATTTCCGGAAGACGAAGCGCTACGGCAGCAGCGGCTGATCAGTGCCACCGTCGGTGAAACGAGTGGTGAGGTGGGCGGGGAAATCCGCGTCGTTTGCGCCTATGTGCCGAACGGGCAGGCGGTCGGCAGTGACAAATACACCTATAAGCTCGCCTGGCTCGAAGCGCTCGCCGCGTGGCTGGAGACGGAATTGCGCGCCTATCCGCGACTGGCGCTCGCCGGCGATTTCAACATCGCGCCGGAAGACCGCGATGTGCACGACCCCGCCGCCTGGGCGGGGCAGATTCTGTGCTCGGAGCCGGAGCGTGCCGCATTCCGGCGTCTGCTCGGCCTGGGACTGAACGATTCCTTCCGTCTTTTTTCTCAGCCGGAGGGGAGTTTTTCATGGTGGGACTACCGCATGCTCGGTTTTCAGAAGAACCGTGGCCTGCGCATCGACCATGTCCTGCTTTCGCAGCCGCTGGTGGCGCGCTGCACCGCCGCCGGTATCGAGCGCACGCTGCGCAAGCTGGAACGCCCGTCGGACCATGCGCCGGTGTGGGCGCAATGCATGATGTCAGAATAGGCGGGAGATGACAGGTTTTTCGCTGCTGACGCGGTGCGGGCGCTCGCTTTCTGGAGTTCCTTCTTGTCGCTGACTTCGTGTTTCATTCTCCTTGCCGATTTGATCCCGAAGCGTACCGATACCGTGAGCCACGCCGGATATAAGTTCAAAGTGGTCGATATCGACAATTACAAGATCGACCGGTTGCCGGTGATGAAATTGCCGGAACAATAAGCGTCCGCGCGAAGCGCCGGAAGAACACTTAGGAGTAAGTTCAGTGGGGCGGTTGGGGCGCGTAGATGCTCAGCATGTCCATCGAGAAGATGCGGGTCCGCCTGCCGCCCTGGCGTTTTCCGTCGTACATGGCGATGTCGGCGCAACGGATCAGCGCATCGCCGCTGTCGCCGTGTTCGGGGTAGAGGCTGATGCCGATGCTGGTGCCGACATCGACGTCGACGCGGGGTGTGCCGACGGCAATGGGCTGAGTAATCACCTCATGAATTTTTTCGGCGACGAGCTGCGCGTCTTCGCGTTCGAGAATGCCGGCGAGCAGCACGATGAATTCGTCGCCGCCCCATCGGGCGACGGTATCCGATTCGCGCACGATTTCGCGCAGGCGCCGCGCGCTTTCCTGGAGAACGCAATCGCCGGCGGCGTGGCCGTATTCGTCGTTGATCCGCTTGAAGCCGTCGAGGTCGAGCAGCAGCACCGCCAGCCGTTGCCCGCTGCGTCCGGCAAGCCGCACCGCCTGCGCCAGGCGGTCCTCGAAAAGAAGGCGGTTCGGCAGCTGCGTCAGCAGGTCATGATATGCCAGATGGCGGAAATGGGCTTCGTTGATGACGCGGTCGGTGACATCGTGGGCGGTGCCGTGGTAGCCGATGAAGACGCCGTTGCCGTCGAACAGCGGATTGCCGCTGCTGCTGTACCAGTGCAGGTTGCCGTCGCGGTGCGGCAGTTTCGAGACGAAATCGCGGAACGGCCGATGCCGCTCCAGGCATGAGATGTGTTCCTTCCAGCGCGGCGCGGAAACACCGGAATCGAGCACGATTTCCCACTGGCGCCGCCCGATGAAGGTATCGATGGGCAGGCGGGCCAGCGCTTCCTTGCGGCCGTTGCAGGAAACGAAGCGGAATTGCGCGTCCTGTTCCCAGTACAGATCGGAAGAGAGCTCCACCAGTTCACGGAAGCGCTGTTCGCTGGCGCGCAACGCCGCTTCGGTCTGTCGTTGCGGTGTCAGGTCGGAAATCACCCATACCGTGCCCATCGTTTCCGGTTCGTTTCTGATGGCCTTGCCGGAAAGCCGTACCCACAACGGGCTGCCGTCGGCATGCCGGAGTTGCACGACCTCGTGGTAGGTTTCGCCGCGCGCGATGACGGGAGCGGCGTCGTGCATCGCGTGCTGCCAGTCTTCGAGCGCGATCAGCCATTGCGCCGATTCCATGGCGTATACGGACGACCGTGGCGCATGTCCGAGCATTTCGGCGAGGCGGCGGTTGCAGCGGAAAATGGGGCGCTGCCGGGGCTGGAAAATGACGATGCCTTCGGCCGCCGATTCGAAGATCGCTTCCTGTCGCAACAGCAGATCCTGGGTCTCGTACCGGGCATTGAGCGCGTCGATCAGGCGCAGGTGTGCCAGGCGCAACGAAAAGAAAAAGAGGACGATACTTGCCAGGAGTCCGAATACCGACACCAGGAAAATGTCGGTATCGAGGGAAAAGAGACGAACGAACAGCGACAGGGCGATGGGGGAAGAGAAGGCAAGAAAGGAACGCGGGCTGGCCGCGAGCGTGCTGCCGCCGAGCGGCAAAACGCAGAAAACGAGCAGCAGCAGCGTGATTTCGGCGTGCGAGCCTTCCTGGAGCGGAATCCACAGCAACGCGCCCCAGGCAATGCCGGAAAGCGTTTGCAGCACGACATAACGGCGCTCCCAGGTGAGTCCCTGCAGCAGTGTGAAGTGGTCGCGGAGACGATAGCCGTACCGCAGGCGCAGTCCGGAAATCAGGGCCAGCGCGCAGAACCAGAAAAGCAGCGGAATCGCGTTCTTCTCGCTGTGGAAACACCACACGATGGCGAGCGCGGCCAGCATCGTTACCACCGAGGCGGGAACGGCGAACATGAAAAGGTGACGGATACAGTCTATTTGCGCCCGTTCGGAAGCACGCGGCACAGCCCGGAATGCGTTGCCTATTCCAAAGTACGCTCTGTCGCCGGGCATGACTTCGTTTCTCTCCTCAGGCAATCTCAGGCAATGGGATTGAGTAATGGATACGCGCTTGAGGTGTATTTAATTCCGTCTTTCTATTTTCACTGCCCTTTGATTACGTATTTGATTATGTACGAGTCTTTCTCTTTTGGCTAGTTTTTTACCTTATTCCGGTAAAAAGCGCCGCAGCAACTGGTTGAGAAACAAACGCCCCCGCCGCGTCGGGACGATGCGGCAGGGCGGGGCGCCGTCCGGGGCGGAAAGTGGTGTATCGCCGCAAGCGGCGCATTCATCACAAAGCGGCGCATCGCAAACGAGGCCATCGGCCTGCGCCTGGCGCAGCGTATCGGCGACGGCGGAAAACGCCAGGCCGGTACGCTCGGTAAACAGCGCGGCGGGAAATCCATCGCAGAGCCGCAGCGCGTTCATCATGAATTCTCCCGGCAATGCCGCCGCTTCGACCCACGCTTCTTCCTGCACCGGGTTGCCGCGCGATGTTTCGCGCAGATAACGCGCCGGCTGCTTCCAGCGCATCTGGCGCAGGATCGCCGTTTCACCGCCGGGCTGCTCCTGCCTTCCCGGCAATGTCAGTTTGCCGTGGGCGCCGGCGCCGATGCCGAGATAGTCGCCGAATTCCCAGTAATTGAGGTTGTGCCGACAGCGCCGTCCCGGGCGCGCGAAGGCGGAAGTTTCGTAGTGATCGAAGCCCGCCGCGTGCAGCCGGATGGCGAAAGCGTCACCGATGTCGGCGCAGAGATCGTCTTCCGGCAACGGAGGCGGCGCGGCATAGAACGGAGTATTCGCCTCGACCGTTAATTGATAGCAGGAAAGATGCGGCGGCGCAAACGCGAGCGCGGTTTCCAGGTCGGCCAGCGCCTCGTCGAAGGTCTGCCGGGGCAGACCGTACATCAGATCGAGGTTGAAGCAATCAAAATGGCGCGCGGCGATGTCGATCGCCCGTTTCGCCTCGTCGGCATCGTGAATGCGCCCGAGTGCGCGCAGATGTTCCGGATTGAAGCTCTGGATACCGAGCGAAAGCCGGTTGACGCCGGCATCGCGGTAGGCGGCGAAACGTTCCGTCTCGACCGTGCCGGGGTTGGCCTCCAGCGTGATTTCCGCGTCGGGGGGAAGCGGCAGGCGCGTCCGGACCGCCGTCAGCAGGCGTTCGATCGCGGCGCCGGAAAAAAGACTGGGCGTGCCGCCGCCGATGAAAATACTGACGAGGCGCCGTCCCCAGATGAGCGGCAACGCCGTCTCCAGGTCGGCGATCAGCGCCGAGACGTATTCCTCCTCGATATCCGCCGCCAACGCCGTCTGTTCCGTCAGCGGCGCGCGGTGCGAGTTGAAATCGCAGTAAGGGCATTTCTGCACGCACCACGGCATATGGACATAGAGCGTCAGCGGCGGCGGTATGGCAATGCGCGGGATGGATGCTGCGCCGCCGTCGAAAGAATCAAGCGGCGAAAGCAGCTCGGAAGCGGCGGGAGACATGATGTTTTTAACTCAAATTTCCATATTTGTGAAATATTATCTATTTACTGTAGTTAGTTTTAAGATTAAATAATTTAATTAATTTGTAATTTTGCCGCGGAGCCGCTGAATTCCTCGAGGCGCCGGACGAGCGATGCGAGCGCCAGGCCTCGATGCGAGCATCGGTTTTTTTCCGCTGCCGTCAGTTCGGCGGCGCTTTGTCCGAGTTCGGGGGCGAGAAACAGCGGGTCGTAGCCGAAACCGTTGCCGCCGCGAGGCACGGTCAGGATTTCGCCGTGCCAGAACCCTTCCGCGATGATCGGGCAGGGGTCGTCGGCGTGGCGTACGAGAACCAGTGCGCAGTAAAAGTACGCACGCCGGTCGGCGATGTCCGCGAGTGCGGCGAGCAGCCTCGTGTTGTTGGCCGCGTCGCCGGCATCGGCGCCGGCATAGCGTGCCGAATGGACGCCGGGCGCGCCGTCGAGCGCCGCAACGCACAAACCAGAATCGTCGGCGAGCGCGGGGGCCTTGCCCAGCCGCGCCGCATGGCGCGCTTTCGCCAGCGCGTTTTCGATGAAGGTCGGGTGCGGTTCCTCCGCTTCCGGGATTCCCAACGCCCCCTGTGTGTGCAGCGACCAGCCGAGCGGCGTGAGCAGGGTGGAAAGTTCAGCGAGTTTTTTCGTGTTGTTGGAAGCGAGGATCAGGTTCATAGGCACAGGAATGTGAAATACGAAAGGGCGAAACGGCAATATGGCACAGTCAGATATCCATCCACATTATCGCGGCAGGTGCTGGAGAAGATGACAGAAAAGCGTCCAGCGCAGCATTCTCGCGATAAGGAAAAATTTTAACGTGGGGAAATTTTCTTTGGTTTGCAGGATTTGGTGGTTACGACTGTTAAATTGGGCCGGCAGTTATTTGCGCACGTTTTAAGATCTTTGTGAGGCTTTTTGTCTTTGTCATAGGCGCAGATCCATACGCATTGTTGTTGCAGGCGATCGTGCAGTATGCGCAACATTTTGATTCCTACTTCGTATGCCTGCACTTCCTCCCGCGCGAGGTTGAGGGCGGTCTCCCGTAATTCATCGGAAAGTGAATCCGTTTGCTTGGCCTGTTCGATTCGACTGGTCATGTCGATGTGGAAATTCTCGTGGGCCACGGCAGATTCCACTATTTCTTGGCAAAAAAACTTGTCTCCCACCAGGCTTTCGAGTTTTTTGCGATCTATGCGATCTTGTCTTTCATGATCGGGATTCAATGTAAGAGTGTTGGCATGTTTTCTTTCCTGACGGAACTTTTCAGGCAGTTTTTTATGCCAGAGGTTGAAATCGCGGCTCTGCGTTTTTTCGAGAAG
>JAVBTC010000179.1:0-11619 GCA_031556405.1 Rhodocyclaceae bacterium | reverse complement strand
GAGGCCGAAAGCGCGCAAAGCAGCGGCCCGCTCGAAAACTTCACGCAAAACCTCAATATCACCGCGCTGGCCGGCAAGATCGATCCGCTGATCGGGCGCGACAAGGAAGTCGAGCGCGTCATCCAGACGCTGTGCCGCCGGCGCAAGAACAATCCGCTGCTGGTCGGCGAGGCCGGTGTCGGCAAGACCGCGATCGCCGAGGGGCTGGCGCGGCGCATCGTCGAGGGCGACGTACCGGAAATCCTGAGCCAGGCCGTCGTTTACACCCTCGACATGGGCGCGCTCCTGGCGGGCACCAAATACCGCGGCGATTTCGAGCAGCGGCTGAAAGGCGTGCTGAAGCAACTGGCGGACAATCCGCACGCGATTCTCTTCATTGACGAAATTCATACCCTGATCGGCGCCGGCGCCGCGTCCGGCGGCACGCTGGACGCTTCCAGCCTGCTGAAGCCGATGCTTTCCTCCGGGCAACTGAAGTGCATCGGCGCCACCACCTACACCGAATACCGCGGTATTTTCGAGAAGGACCACGCGCTCTCGCGCCGCTTCCAGAAAATCGACGTCGCCGAGCCTTCCGTCCCCGAAACGATCGAAATTCTGAGAGGTTTGAAGGCCCGTTTCGAGGAACACCACGGCATCAAATACTCGGCTTCGGCACTGACCAGCGCCGCCGAGCTTTCCGCCCGCTTCATCAACGACCGCCACCTGCCCGACAAGGCCATCGACGTGATCGACGAAGCCGGCGCGGCGCAGCGCATCCTGCCGAAATCGAAGCAGAAGAAAACCATCGGCAAACAGGACATCGAGGAAATCGTCGCCCGGATCGCGCGCGTGCCGTCCAACCACGTCAGCGCCGATGACCGCAGCGCATTGAAAAACCTCGAACGCGACCTGAAAGCCGTGATCTTCGGCCAGGACGAGGCGATTTCCGCGCTCACCCGCGCGATCAAAATGGCGCGTTCCGGCCTGGGCAATCCCGGCAAGCCGATCGGCTCCTTCCTCTTTTCCGGTCCGACCGGCGTCGGCAAGACCGAAGTCGCGCGGCAACTGGCCTACTGCATGGGAATCGAACTCGTCCGCTTCGATATGTCCGAATACATGGAGCGCCACGCCGTCTCCCGGCTGATCGGCGCGCCTCCGGGTTATGTCGGATTCGATCAGGGCGGGCAGCTCACCGAAGCCATCAGCAAGAAGCCCTACTGCGTGCTGCTGCTCGACGAGATCGAGAAAGCGCATCCGGACATTTACAACATCCTGCTGCAGGTGATGGATCACGGCAGCCTGACCGACAACAACGGACGCAAGGCCGATTTCCGCAACGTGATCATCGTCATGACGACCAACGCCGGGCAGGAAGCGATCCAGAAGCCGACGATGGGCTTCACCGGGCAGAAACAGCCGGGCGACGAAATGGCCGAGATCAAGCGCCTGTTCACGCCGGAATTCCGCAACCGGCTCGATGCGACCATCTCCTTCAAGCCGCTCGACCACGAAGTCATCCTGCGCGTCGTCGACAAGTTCCTGATGCAACTCGAAGAGCAACTGCACGAGAAAAAAGTCGAGGCCGTCTTCACCGATGCGCTGAAGGAATTCCTCGCCAGGAAGGGCTTCGATCCGCTGATGGGCGCGCGCCCGATGTCGCGGCTGATCCAGGAAACGATCCGCTCCGCGCTCGCCGACGCACTGCTGTTCGGTCCGCTGGCCGGCGGCGGCAGGGTCACGATCGACCTCGACGAGAACGACGGGAATGACGGCAAGGCGAAACTCGTATTCGAGGAAGAAGCCGAAGCCGTCGTCTGAAAACCGCCACCAACCTCAGTGCAAATACACACCCCTCGCCCGCTCCGCGGGAGAGGGGCCGGGGGAGAGGGCAAGGCGTAAAAAACACCCCCGTTCCTGCGTGACCGCGAACGCCTTCTCTCCCCATCCATCATTCGCCATCGGCGAAAAACAAGGGAGACAAGCACCGTGAGCCATAAGACCACCGACCTCTGCGACCATTTCGAAGCCGCGCTCGGCGAAACCCTGTTCGTCGCCGCGCCGCTGTTCCGCAGCTTCGGCGCCCGCCGCCGTTTCGGCGGTGAAATCGTCACGCTCAAATTGTTCGAAGATAACAGCCTCGTGCGCACGGCATTGAGCGAAAACGGCAAAGGCAAGGTGCTCGTCGTCGATGGCGGCGGCAGCCTGCGCTGCGCGCTGGTCGGCGATCAACTGGCACTGCTCGCGGCGGAAAACGAGTGGGCCGGGATCGTCGTCAACGGCTGCATCCGCGACAGCGCCGACATTGCCGGAATCGACGTCGGCCTCTTCGCGCTCGCCACCCACCCGCAGAAAAGCGTCAAGCGCAACAGCGGCGAACGCGATCTGCCGATTCATTTCGCCAATATCCGTTTCGTGCCCGGGCACTGGCTCTACGCGGACGAAGATGGCGTGGTCGTTTCCGCGACGGCGCTTTCAATGACATAACCAATGCCGGAGCGGATGAACGGGAACGCCGATCTCGAAGGCATGTTTCATCTCTTCGCCGACGGCGGACGAACCGCTCCGGCGCGTTCCGGCTATCGGCCCGCGCACAGGCTGTACGACAATTATTATTCCTCCGGCGAACACCGGTATGTCGGCACGGACGAAATCGCTCCGGGAGAAACGGCGGCGGTCAGAATCAGACTCGTCACGCCCTATGTTTACCCCGCCTCTCTCTGGGAGGGCCGCGTCATCGAAGTATGTGAAGGAACCCGCCCCGTCGGGCTTTTGACGGTCACTCGCATCCTGAACCCCGGGCTGTCGGGCAACCGGGAAAACTATCGTCCGATCTGGACAATGTCCGGCAGCGGACTGGAATGCGACACCGACACGCCGAGCTCATAACGATCCCGGGAATTACCGCAAATTCCCGGAAATTGCCCGCACAAACGTAAATCCGGGCAAAATCGTTCCAATAATTTTCAGGGAGAGAAAAAATGAAACGCAACGTGCAACCGGCAATATTGCATCGTCTTCTGCTGCTGGTTTTGCTCCTGCTGCCGCTGGCCGCTACCGCGACCGCGCAGCAAGGCTGCGAAAACATCGAACCACTGTTGCGGGCGCTGCCGGCGACTCACGGCACGTTTACCGCCGACGCGGGGCACTGCTACGGTGACGAATACCTCGGAATGTCGAGGAACTACAACGGGAGCGACGGCACGCGCGTATCGATTTACCTGTACAACCTTGGAGCGGAAAAAATTCCCGACGGCGTCGATTCGGAAACGGTACGCCTGGCATACACGATGGCAATCGACGACATTCGCTCATTCGCGGAAGCGGGCCGTTATCTCGACCTCAAGGAAGAAAGCGGAACATCGGAATACTTTCGGAACGCCGACAAGGAAAAAACTCCCCTTCCCTTTCTTTCCGCGCGTTTCACTTTCCGCATCGCCTCGTCTCCGGACATCGTCCGCGTGTCGACGCTCCATGTAAGCGGCCTGAAGAACTATGTCTGCAAGATCCGCGTCACTTGGCCGGAAACGGGCGGCAACCCGCAGAATATGGCGCAATTGCTCGGCACGCTGGTCGAAACCTTGTCAAGGTGATGGAATCATCGTGGCGGAGCCCACAAAACATTCCAATTAAAATTAAATTTTGTTTTTTATATGTAGCTGGTTTCAAGCGTAAATTATTCATCAAATCGAGAATGACACTCCGCCCGTCTCCGAAATATTTCTTCCGTGTGGGCACGCGCGATATTCACCTCCGCGCGCCCTACTCTCATCTCCCGATCCCGCGCACCGAAAACCCCAGGCTCGCATAACGTCCCGACTCATCCATCGCCGTCAGCGTGTGCGCGCCGTCGCGATCGAGGGAGACGCGGTACACCGAACCGGCGGAAGTCGTGCCGCTCAGTTTCCCGTCGAGCAGCCACCATGCCTTGCCGGTCGCGCCGACGGTCTTCAACGCCAGTGAAATGGTCTTCCGCCCCGGTACCGGACGCAGTTGGGCATCCGGAGAGAGGCCGGCGATGCGCATGCCGCCCGCGCTTTCGGCGGCATGCGGGCATTGCGGCGACCAGGGCGGCAAACCGTAGCGCCGGCGCTCGGAAACCGAAAGCCAGGGTTCGAGCAACGCCGGCCAGCGCGCGATACGTCTGGGTGCAGCCAGTGCGGAGCACGCGGGCATCGTGCGCAGCCCGTCGCCCGGATCGATCCAGACCGTCTCCAGGAGACCGCGGCCGCCCGCGCGGTCGGGCAGCGTCGGCGGCACTGCCCCGGCCAGGGACCAGGCGCGGTATTTCATATGGCAATGCTCCGGCTCGGTCTGCGCCTCGGCCAGCCCGAGCGGCCAGCAGATCGACACGGCCTGGACGCTCTCCGGCAGGGAACGCGCCCGGTTCGCATCGGCGCGGCGCGGCAGCGCGTAGACGATCTCCCGCAGCAGCGGCGCGGCGACGTTGGCGCCGAAGAAGCCCGGATTCGGCGTGCCGTCCGGACGCCCGACCCAGACACCGAGCGTATAGGCATCGGAAACGCCGACCGCCCAGGCATCGCGAAAACCGAAGCTGGTGCCGGTTTTCCAGGCCAGACGCGGGCCGCCGGCCTCGACGAACGGCCGGTCGGGATGGCCGCCGGCTTCGAGGATGTCGCGCACGATGAACGCGGCGCCCTCGCTCATCAGGCGCGTTTCGACGACCGGAGCCTCCGGCGTCAGGCGTGGTTTTCCGGCCAGTCCACCGGCGGCCAGCGCGCGATAGGATCCGACGAGTTCTTCCAGCGTCGTGCCCGCGCCGCCGAGAATCAGGCTCAGATTCGGCGTCGTGCCGGCAGGCAGTCGCAGGTAAAGACCGCCGTTTTGCAACCGCGCCGCGAAACGCGCCGGGCCGACGCGGTCGAGCAAATCGACCGCCGGAACATTGAGCGAGCGTTGCAATGCGGCCGCTGCACCCACCGGCCCGGTGAATTCGGACTGGAAATTGCCCGGCTCGTAGCCGCCGAAGGCTTGCGGCGCGTCGGTCAGGAGGCTTTCGGAATGAATCAGGCCGTCGTCGAACGCCATCGCGTAAAGAAACGGTTTCAGCGTCGAACCGGGAGAACGCACGCCGCGCACCATGTCGACATGGTTGAAGCGCGTCGAATCGGAGAAATCGGCGGAACCCGCGTAAGCGCGCACTTCAAGCGTATCGGTTTCCATGATGAGTGCGGCGATCGAAACCCGTGGCGGCAAGGTGGCCACGCGGTCGACAAGCAGGCGTTCGACGAGCGTCTGCAATTCCGGATCGAGCGTGGAACGGATCACGGCATGCGGGCGCGGATCGTCTTCCTTCCTGTTGCCTTTATTCCCTTTGTTTCCCCTGCCCTCTCCGTATCCCCTGCCTTCTTTCGCCTGGCGAGCATTCTGCTCCCGCGCTTCCCGGCGCAACCGTTCGGCGGCCAGCGGCGCCAGCCAGAGGGCACGGATCGGGTTGGCGCCGACACGTTCGATACGCGCATCGTCGACGGTTTCCCGGCTCCAGTCGCCGAACTCGGCCATGCGCGCGAGCACCTTGTCGCGCGCTTCCTGTGCCTTGTCCGCCGCGCGGTCGGGACGCAGCCGCGACGGCGCCTGCGGCAGCACGACCAGCAATGCGGCTTCCGCCGCCGAAAGCTGCGCCGCGGGCTTGCCGAGATAGGTGCGGCTGGCCATTTCGACACCCTCGACGATGCCGCCCATCGGCGCATGATTGAGGTAATAGGTCAGAATCTCGCTCTTCGAAAACCGCAGCTCCAACTGCACGGCACGGGCGATCTGCTTCAATTTTCCGGCCACCGTGCGCGGATGCGGATCGATGATGCGCGCAACCTGCATCGTCAGCGTCGAGCCGCCCGAAACGATCTTTCCATGCCGCAGCCATTGCCCGGCGGCGCGTGCGAGCGATACCGGATTGACACCGGGGTGCCAGTAAAACCAGCGGTCTTCGTAAGCCACCAGCGCTTCCAGGTATTCCGGCGATACGTCGTCGATACTCACCGGATAGCGCCAGACACCGTCGCCGTCCGGCCAGCCGCGCAGCGGCGTGCCGTCCTTCGCGACGACGATCAGTCCCGGTTCCTCGTACGCGGCCAACAGGGAAACGGGCGGCGGAAAGAACAGATCGAGCGCGAGCAGCAGGGAAAGCAGCGCCGCCAACCCGCCGCGCCAGGGATGCGCGCGGATCCAGGACAGCGGAACACTCGGGGAAAACATGAACGACATGGAAAAGCGGGATGGCTACGGGCAGAGAAATCGCTCAAGTTTACAGCGAAAAAATTCCCGCCGCGCATGGCCTTTCCGCTTTCCCAATCGTTTCTCCAATCCGCCTGAGAGCAAAGAAAATTCCCCGCACAGGCGAAAATCCGGGCATTTCCTCGACATACTTGGTAATTGACCCCGTCACACAGAAAATCACCGGGAATTTTTCTCCATTCCGGACGTCGGAATGTCATCTCTCTGATCGGAACGCGTAAAAAATGCTTGACTCATTCGTTTTGTTCTTGCTAGCCTCTTCCGGGTAATCGCGAACTTTCTCATGAACATCCGTTTCTTCCCTTCTCTCTCCAACGCCAGCCTTGATACCGCCCGGGTATCGGCGCGCGTTGCCGCGTTCGCGTTCTCCACGCCGGCGCTGCCGTTTTCCCTGCTGCTGCCGCTTCTGCCCTAACGGGCAGATCATTCATTCCCCTTCCTGCTGATTTCGTGCCGTTCCCTTCCGGGAACGCCGTTCCGTATTTCATTGCGCCCCCATTGCCCCCCATTACCCCCCATTGCGCCATTCCGGAGAACATCGTGTTTCATTTCGCCGCCACAAAATTTCATTCCTCGCTGCGACTGCGGCCCGGTTGTCAGGCCACGAGCACCCGGCATCCCGCCGCCCGGCAGCCTGACAGCCGCGATATTGCCGACCAGCCTCAATTCACTTAAATCTTCAGAGGAGCAGAAATCATGTCGCAGCATCCCCAAGCCGAATACCACAAATACCGCCCCTTCCCCGCCATCGCCTTGCGCGACCGCCGCTGGCCGGACCAGGCCATCACCCGCGCGCCGGCCTGGATGAGCAGCGATCTGCGCGACGGCAACCAGGCGCTGTTCGAGCCGATGAACGCGGAAGCGAAATTGCGCTTCTTCAAGCAGCTCGTCGCCATCGGCTTCAAGGAAATCGAAATCGCGTTTCCTTCCGCCTCGCAGACCGAATTCGATTTCGTGCGCATGTTGATCGAAGGCGGCCACATTCCCGACGACGTGACGATCGAAGTATTGACCCAGGCGCGCGAACCGCTGATCGAACGCACATTCGAGGCGATCGAAGGCGCCCGGCGGGTGATCGTGCACCTGTACAACGCCATCGCGCCGACGTTCCGCGAAGTCGTGTTCGAAACCGACCGCGCCGGCGTCAAGGCGCTCGCCATCGAAGCGACGCGGCTGATCCGGCGCGAAGCCGAAAAAAGGCCGCGGATCGAATGCGTTTTCCAGTACAGCCCGGAAACGTTTTCCGCCGCCGAACTCGATTTCTCCAAGGAAATCTGCGATGCCGTCTTCGACGTCTGGCAGCCGACGCCGGAAAGAAAGGCCATCGTCAACCTGCCGGCGACGGTGGAAGTCGCCTCGCCCAACGTCTATGCCGACCAGATCGAATGGATGCACCGCAACCTCAAGCACCGCGATTCCCTCGTGCTCAGCGTGCATCCGCACAACGACCGCGGCTGTGCCGTGGCGGCGGCGGAACTGGCGCTGATGGCCGGCGCCGACCGCGTCGAAGGCTGCCTCTTCGGCAACGGCGAGCGTACCGGCAATGTCGACCTCGTCACGCTGGCGCTCAATCTCTTTACCCAGGGCATCGATACCGGGCTGGATTTCTCGCGCATCAACGAAATCGCCCGCTGTGCCGAGGAATGCACGCAGATTCCGGTCAACCCGCGCCATCCCTACGTCGGCGACCTCGTGTTCACCGCCTTTTCCGGCTCGCACCAGGATGCGATCAAAAAAGGCATGGCGGCACGCAAGGCCACGGCGGACGCTCATTGGGACGTCCCCTACCTTCCGGTCGACCCCGCCGACCTCGGGCGCACCTACGATTCAATCATCCGGGTCAACAGCCAGTCGGGCAAAGGCGGCATTTCCTACCTGCTCGAATCCGCTTACGGCCTCGTCATGCCGCGCCGTTTGCAGGTGGAATTCAGCTCCGCCGTGCAGCGCCATACCGACGATACCGGGCGCGAAGTCAGCGCGGCCCAGATCTGGGAAATCTTCGCGCACGAATATCTCGTTCCCGCCGGCACGCTCAGTCTGGCCGAACACCACCTGTACGAAGCGGAAGAAAACAGGCAGGGCATCCGCCTCGTGTTGAACTGCGAGGGACAGGCCATCGCCTGTTCCGGCGCCGGCAACGGTCCCATCGACGCGGCGCTGCACGCGCTCGGCGCCGGTGTGAAACTGCTCTCCTATGAGGAACGCGCGCTCGGCACCGGCGCCGACGCGCGCGCGGCCGCCTTCGTCGAAATCGCCGCCGACGGCGTGCCCGGCGCGGTCTTCGGCGTCGGCATCGACGCCAACATCGTTACCGCGTCGTTGCAGGCGCTCGTCGGCGCCGTCGCGCGCGTCGCCGAACGTGCCGGAGCGCCGGAACGGCAGCGTCTGCTCGCGACAATCGCGCGTCAGAGCGAGCAGACGCAACAACGCATGCGGGAGGCGCTGACCGATCCGGCGTAATACCGGTCGCAATACAGCGAACAATGCGGCATCCCCCGCCGCAATACACGGGCGGAGGCGAAAATACGGAACGGAATTTCCGGTTTTCACCTCCGCCCGGTTTTTTCGGAGGCTCGCGGCGTTCTCCGGTGAAACCGGGCCCGGACGCGCTCCCATGGATGAAAAAAATCGGGAGAACCGTCCGTTTTTTTACCAGTCTGTTCCTTACCCGGATGCTTTTTTCTCGTTCGCATCCCCATCTCTCACAGAAAAAGGAACCCTGATGAAAACCGCCGTCTTCAGCGCCCAGCCTTACGAACGCGAATTCCTCGACACCGCCAACGCGCGGCACGGACACGAACTTTCCTATTTCGATGCGGCGTTGGACGCCGATACCGCGACGCTGGCCCGGGGGTTCCCCGCCGTCGTCGTCATGGTCAACGACCAGGTCGACGCCAGGACCCTGGAAATACTCGGAAAAGGCGGCACCGGCCTCATCGCCACCCGCTCCACCGGGTTCAACCACATCGACCTCAAGACGGCGGCGGCGCTGGGCATCAAGGTCGCGCGCGTCGTCGATTATTCGCCGTACTCGGTCGCCGAACATGCCACCGCCCTGCTGCTCGCGCTCAACCGCAAAATCTGCCGTGCCTACAACCGCACCCGCGAAGGCAATTTCTCGCTCGACGGACTCATGGGCTTCGACCTGCACGGAAAAACGGTCGCCGTCGTCGGGACCGGCAAAATCGGCTGCACATTCGCCGCGATCATGAAAGGGTTCGGCTGCAACGTGCTCGGCTACGACGTTCATCCCAACCCCGAATTCGCGGCGCTGGGCGGACGCTACGTCACTCCCGGCCTCATCGGGGAGAAGGCCGACATCATTTCCCTGCACTGCCCGCTGACGCCGGAGACCCATCACATCATCAACCCGCGCACGCTCGCGCACGTCAAGCCCGGCGCGCTGCTCGTCAACACCAGCCGTGGCGGCCTCATCGACACCGAGGCCGCGATCGAGGCGCTCAAATCCGGCCAGCTCGGCGGACTGGCAATCGACGTTTACGAACAGGAAGCCAACCTCTTCTTCCAGGATCTGTCGAGCCACATCATTCCCGACGACGTCATCCAGCGGCTCGTCTCTTTCCCGAACGTCATCGTCACTGGACATCAGGCATACTTCACCCGGGAAGCGGTGACGACGATCATGGAAACGACGCTTGAAAACGTTTCCGCCTTCGCCGCCGGGAAATCCCTGGTTAACGAGGTTCGCCCGACGCAATAGCCGAAATTCCATTTAATATAAATTAATTTATCATTAAAACCCACCACATAAACTAAAATAAATTTCACTGGAATTTAGAATAATTCATGCCCACTTACGCCATCGGCGATATTCAGGGGTGCTACGACCCTTTCCTCCGCCTGCTCGACCGGATCCGTTTCGATCCGGCGCGCGACCGCCTCTGGCTCGTCGGCGACCTCGTCAACCGCGGCCCGCAATCGCTGGAAACGCTGCGCCACGTCAAGGCGCTCGGCGATGCCGCGCTGACCGTGCTCGGCAACCACGACCTGTACCTGCTGATGCGCGCCCACGGCGTCGCGCACAAGCACGGCAAGGACGACACGCTGGACGCGATCCTGAACGCGCCCGACCGCGAAGAACTCCTCGACTGGCTGCGCCGCCTGCCGCTGTGCCACGTGGAAGGAAAATACTGCCTCGTCCACGCCGGCCTGCTGCCGCAATGGAGCGTCGCCGAGGCGCGCGCTCTGGCCCGCGAGGTGGAAATGCAGCTTTCCGGCGACGCCTATGTCGACGCGCTGACGAACATGTGGGGCAACGAACCGGCGGCCTGGGATGAAACGCTGGGCGGCTGGGAGCGCCTGCGCGTGGTCATCAACGCGATGACGCGACTGCGTTTCTGCACTCCGGAAGGGACGATGGAATTCCGCGCCAAGGGCGAACCGAAAGACGCGCCGCCGGGCTTCCTGCCCTGGTTCGACGCCCCCGGACGCGCCAGTGCCGGCCATACGATCGTCTGCGGCCACTGGTCGGCGCTCGGTCTCCTGCTGCGCCCCGATCTCATCGCGCTGGATACCGGCTGCCTGTGGGGACGGCAACTGTCGGCGGTACGGCTGGAGGATGGGCAATTGTTCCAGGTGGAATACCGTGAGGCCGGAGTCGAAGTCCGACACCATCCGATTCAATGACGCTGAGTCGATTATGCCGTCGAGCCCCTTCAGACCCCAGGATTTTTGATTCCGGCATTCGAGGGTTCGAATCCTTCCTCCCCAGCCAACAAATTCAAGGGGTTAGCGAGCAAAAGCCGCTAACCCCTTTTCCATTGGTGCAGTAATGGTGCACTCTCAAAAAAATAAAAGGGTTTGTATCGGCATAAAGCCATAGCAGCATTCTTTGTTTTCTGAGTGGAGCCTATGCTATCCGGGATGGGAAAGGGCGGCTTGTAGAAACGCCCGCTAGCGCACGAACGCAGGGAAGGTAAGGGGAAGGGTGTTGCACTTCCCAAAAAAATCGAAGGGCGGCCCGGATTCCCCGGATGCAGGGCCGTCACTGCACAGGAACATCCCCTGACCATTGCAGCGGTACGCAAGACGGTTCGGCATTGCCCGTATCCAGATATCGCTTCACACAATCCCGGTATGGCACCAGCTTTGCCCGCTGATCATCCGACATCGAACGCTCGTAGGACTCGACCGCTACAGCCGAATTCAGCCAACCATAAGACCGTTCCAAGGCTTGCCGCGCCAAATGAGGTCTTTGCTCTACCACAGCCGGATTTTCTTTTTTAGGGCACATCCAAAAACCAATTTTTGAGCCAGGCAAGTTTTCCCTTTTCCGATGGTTTGCTGAATATTCAGGCAATGAGAGCGATTTTGCGCAGCAATCCCCTGTCTTTCATCGCCTCGAACCGGTTTTTTGCCGATTCA
>JAVBTC010000063.1:0-20662 GCA_031556405.1 Rhodocyclaceae bacterium | reverse complement strand
ATCGGCAAAAAACCGGTTCGAGGCGATGAAAGACAGGGGATTGCTGCGCAAAATCGCTCTCATTGCCTGAATATTCAGCAAACCATCGGAAAAGGGAAAACTTGCCTGGCTCAAAAATTGGTTTTTGGATGTGCCCTATAGCAGGCTGCTGAAATACTCCTCGCACAAACAGCAGACCGTCCGTCAGTGCGGATGAAGCGCTGTTTGATTTCACCATCCGGAAGCTACACGCCATTTCATCGAGTATTTTGACCGTTGCGTGCCTGTTTCCGGCCTCTTTTCCCCGTTACTGCAACTGTGGGCGGATTTGTCCCAGCGAACGCATGCGTACAAGGTTGTAGGCGGCCATGCTCAGGACGAACATCTGATCGACCCGCTTGAGTCCTCGCACCATTACCTGGCGCATGCGCCCGACCATCTTGATCCATCCAAAGCCTTGTTCGATCAGCTTGCGTTTCTGCTGCGAAATGGCGTAGCTCTCGCTGCGGGCAATTGCCTCAGGAACCGCCGAACGACGTCCCGAGGTGTTTTGCGCAACGTGCGGCGTTACCTTCATCTCCCGGCAGACCTCAATGAATTCCTGCGCATCGTAACCTCTGGTATCCGGGGCAGGCGTTGCCTGCCGGGCATCGTTGAGCATGACCTTCGCCGCCTCGCGCTCGGCGTGTCCGTCGGCGGTACTCACCAGGGCGCTGACCACCAGACCGTGGCGGTTGTCGCTCAATGCATGGCCCAGGTAACGCAACTCACTGCCCGTCTTGCCTTTGCGATAGAGCTTCGCATCCGGATCGCTCCTGGACTGATGGGTGTCGTTGCTGCGCTTTTGCCCCCTGAAGTCGCCTCTGTTGTCGTCGCGGTTGCCGCCCTCTTTGCGAACAAAGCTCTTGTGGCCCGCCCACGCCTGAATCAGCGTGCCGTCCACGCTGAAGTGCTCGCCCGACAGCCAGTCCTTCTTCTGCGCAAGAGCCAGTACTTCGTTGAAGAATTCAATCACTGCATCGTGCCGGATCAGGCGCGACCGGTTCTTGGTGAAGACCGAGGGCACCCAGACGGCATCGTCCATCGACAATCCGATGAACCAGCGAAACAGCAGGTTGTACTGCGTCTGCTCCATCAGTTGGCGCTCAGACCGGATGCCATAAAGCACCTGCAACAACATCGCTCTGAGCAGCTTCTCCGGCGCGATGCTCGGGCGACCTCCCTTGATATCATCTTCATACATTCGGGCAAACACCCTGTCCATCTTCACCAGCACCTGATTAACCAAGGTTCGGATCGGGCATAACGGATGCGACTCCGGGACAAAATCATCCAGTCGCCGCAGAATGAACAGGCTTTCGGTAAAAGTGTCAGTGCCTCGCATACGATCTCAGGAAGATGGATATTGTCAGGTGCTCAGCTCAACGCTTGGCTTCGCCTACTCGATGACCGGGAACCAAGGTTTTTCAGCAGCCTGCTAAGCCGCGAATCGAACCAAGTTCAATATGCGCTCTTTGCTTGCTTCAGATTCATCGAGTAATTCGTAGACCGCGAGGATAAGATTCGCCTTTTTGTCTGGCGACAACGAGCGTTCCGCAGCAACCAACCCCTCTTCAACCGCCTCTATGGCTGCCCGTACCTGTGAAGAACGGAGCAACGTTGAGCGATATGGGCCGTCATCTTCTTTGATCAACTGATGAGCAGGAGGAATAAAACCCAAAAGCATTTCTCCTTCACCTGTAAGCAGCCAATTCGCATTCACACCGGCCTTGATAAACGTTTCAATCGAAATGCCACCGGGTACCCGCAAGTCCATTTCGTATTTCTGCAAAGTGGAAAAAGGAATGCCTAACAGAGAGGCAGCTTCCGCCTGCGTCAACTTTTGCCCCTTACGCCATTCGCGAATTCTTGCACCGATTTTTCTTCTGGGCTCTTCTTGCGAATATGAAAAATGTTCCATGGTTTCCGACCCCCTGTCGAAAATATTTGTACACTTCGGATCAATCAACAAAACCATATGCAATTCATCTGACGTGAAAAAACGACAACCCTAACAACATACACAAAGATTGGCATTGGCTATATACAGGGATGGAGCATTTTATTTGCGCCAGCCTAAACAACGCCACAAAAATCATGCCAATTAATTTCTTGTAAATGTCACCCCCGTGCGAACTGGCAGGTATATTCCAGAATCGCTTACAACTTCGCTTTCATTCGAGAAGAACGAATCCAAATCGATTCAACGAGCGTATCGTATCTCAAAAAATGGACTCTTCATGACCACATGACATACTCCATTGTATTCTAACGCAAGGAAGTATGGTTAGTCACGATATGTTCTATAGGTGTATTGCCATGAAAAACCGTATCGTTCGTTCTTTCAGCGCCACTTAATTTTTATCCGTGGAAGACGTACTAATTATTTCCCCACTCGTGGCCGCATGCGCCAGGCTCAATGACACGCCGCAAGCATGTACGCAATTATGCTTGAATCAACAAAAATCAACCGTGCCAACACTGTTAAACGATATGGCATGGATCCGCTGCCTGTCTCAAAGGCTGCGGATTTTCTCTAGAACTGCAGTGGTCGAGGTTTGGTGTACGAACGGTATCGAATAAACTGAGCCTCCCCACGTCGAGACCTCGGTCGCACCGACAATCTGTGCTATAGACCAGTCGCCGCCTTTTACGAGAATGTCCGGGCGGCACTCGATAATGCGTTGGAGGGGGGTATCTTGATCGAACCATGTTACAAGGCTGACGCTCTCCAGCGCCGCAAGCAATGACAAACGGTCTGCAAGCGGGTTGATCGGACGCTCCCCCGTTTTTTTTCCTTTTCCCAGTCGCTTCACTGAGTCATCACTATTGACCGCGACCACAAGAGCGGCGCCAAGCGAACGCGCCTGTGCCAGATAAGTGGCATGGCCACGATGCAGGATGTCGAAACAGCCATTGGTAAACACCAACGGACGTGGCAACACGGCGATACGTGCGGCAAGTTCCGATGGCGGACAGATTTTTACCTCATATTCAGGCACGGCGGGCAAAACATAATCAGGGCGTAAATTCATCGAATAAGAATAACATGGACGACACGACGCACGAAAACATGGCACACGAAAAATCATCGTGTCCGCATATTTTATTTTTATATACATAATAAAAGCATCGACCAGGAGAGTCGAAAGAAAATCTCTGGAACGAAATTTTTCCATCTCAGTCCATCAGAAACCACCCACGGCGCAAGCAAGCGTGTGGGGTCTTCCTCTTGATGTTTTCCTCTGACGTTCAGCCGAAGAAAACACCAAGTTTTTCACTGTAAGAGACGGAGAAGGAAGTGCAATATCATGGCTCCGCCTGAGAAATACGATTGCTCCGTTCCGGTTCTGGAGCGGAAAGAGCAGGACGCCTCCACTCCAGAGGAGGTGGGCAGATTATTCCATGGACCATTGGTCGAACCACAACAGTTTGAATCCGGATCGCAATCTGAGAGACTGCCCAAGCCCTTTCCGGCTCATTTCGCAAAAAAACCACAAAAACTGCGTGAAATAGGCCTCACAGGATTGTTGCACCCAATCCTGCTCGCCAATGGCAGGGGAACGGAACAACCGACAGTTGCCACGGTGGCACTGCGCGTGGGTTTGTCGCCGGAACCGCCTGAGGTATTCCTCAACGACCCTGGGAATATCTGGCAAGAAGCTCACCATTGCCAATTGATCAGGATCCTGGCGGAACATCGCGCGGTTCCGTTCGCATTGGAACGTTTATTTCGTTTGTTGGAGGAAATGTTGCTTCGCCTGCGGGCAAAAAGCGGCTGTATCGAATTTTCTTTTCCGGCAACCGTTTCCGGAGACAGCCCTCCTCGCGGCAATATGGATTTTTCCAAACACGCAACCGAATACGAGGTCGATGTCCGAATCGACAAGGCCCCGGACAGTTATCCTGAATTATTGCTGGGGGTAACGATACCGATCACTCACTTGCTCGATCGTGCAAACGGGCAGGACCATCGCGATAGGGTTCCGCCGTCGCCATACGGCAACCGTTTGCGTGTCTTAACTCGTCTCCATGCAGAAATGGAAGCGGAAGAAATAGTACGAATCATCGGGGAAGAAGCCACGTATGATGTCCTGGGAATGTTCAAACAGCGCGATCAACGCTGGATCGTGCGACGGGCGCAACCAAGGTTTGCCGATGATCTTGTACGTGATGTCGCCATGCGTCTTGCGGCGGAACCACGTATTGCGGAATGGACGGTACGCATAGAAGAAGCGATGTGCGAGAAAACGGACGGGGCGAGAACGAATGAAGCCGAGCGTGACGTTTTGCCGTCTGCGCCCCGGAATGATCTCCATCGCGATTGGCGGCAATGGGCAGAAAAAACGGCAAAGCCGCTTTCACTTGAAAGAATCCGGTCTCCCTGGCAAATCTACGCCGAAATCAGCGGAAAAAACCAACTAACGACGGGCAAAGAGCAACGGCGACGGAGTAAATATCCCCTTGGTCCAGAATAGTTATCTTGACTATCGGCATGGAATCTCAGGATTTGTATGCAGCGGGTACAAGGTTCTCGAATGTCCTGGACATTTTCCGATACGGCTCATCACGAAGAACCATCCTCTACCATCCTTTTCCCCCGCCAATGCGGGGAAAAGGATGTTAAATCAGCACCGCAAACTATATTTCTATCGGCTTACCGGCGGACCACGCGAGCATCGCTGCCGCTGCCATCGATCCGCACCGCGTCGCCCACACGTAGATCAGGATCCACAGGCTGCGTGATTCCCACCGCAACGCCATTGTTGAGACGAACAATCACATGCTGTCCGGGCCGTGTTTCGTTGTTTTTCTGTATTTGATGACCAACGAAAGCGCCTCCCAAAACACCGGCAACCGTTGCCACATCCCGTCCAGTGCCATTGCCAATCTGGTGTCCAAGCACACCGCCGGCGACGCCGCCGATTATTGCACCCAATCCCAGCTCGCGGTCTTGCAGTTGAACCGGTTCGATCCGGGTAATCGTTCCATATCGCACCTCACGTTCTCCCGGTTCGACCCCTTGGCTGGCACAGGCGCTCAGGAAAAATATCGTCAAGAGCAACGGTAAAAACGTACGTATCAGTTTCATTTATGACCGTCCTTTCCAAAAATAATTAAATATGTTTTCATACATGTAGCCGCAATGGAGGATAAATTATTCCGCACTGGAATTTATCATATCGATCAAAGCCGAGAAAAATACACATCTGCCGCCGCCAGTGTCGCTGCGATATCCGCTTCTTCATGCGCCGCCGAAACGAACCCTGCTTCGAATGCAGAAGGCGCAAAGTAATGG
The DNA here is from genome assembly GCA_031556405.1 of Rhodocyclaceae bacterium. Lineage (GTDB taxonomy): Bacteria > Pseudomonadota > Gammaproteobacteria > Burkholderiales > Rhodocyclaceae > WQZF01. The sequence goes on along the minus strand of JAVBTC010000063.1, from coordinate 15,345 downwards.
CCAGCCTCCAACATCGCATGAAAGAAACGATTAAACGCTTCTTTGTCACACAGCATCACTTCGGCATAATTCGTCGGACATCGTTCGGCGAAATACAGACCGAACATCCCCCCTACATTTTGTGCTGCAAACGCAATTCCATGCCGTCTGGCGCTGTCGTTGAGACCGTCCACAAGCTGCCGGGTTCGTTCTTCCAACACATCGTAAAACCCCGGCACCAGAATTCCATCGAGCGTCGCCAGTCCGGCAGCCACCGCAACCGGATTCCCCGAAAGCGTGCCTGCCTGATATACCGCCCCCAGAGGGGCAACATGTTCCATCAAATCGCGCCGTCCGCCGAATGCCGCCACCGGCATTCCCCCTCCGATAACCTTGCCCAGAGTGGTCAAATCCGGTTTGATTCCAAAAAGCCCTTGAGCACCACGTGGGCCGACTCTAAATCCCGTCATTACCTCGTCAAAAATCAGAACAGTGCCGTACCGGGTACACAAGTCGCGCGCAGCCTGTAGAAATTCACGTTTTGGCGCGATGAGATTCATGTTCCCCGCCACAGGCTCGATGATCAGCGCGGCAATACGCTCCGCATGTTCGGCAAACGCCCGTTCGAGTCCCTCTACATTGTTATAGTCGAGTACCAGCGTATGTCGCGCCAGATCGTCGGGAACCCCGCCCGAAGAAGGATTACCGAAGGTCAATAACCCGGAACCCGCCTTCACCAGCAGACTATCGGAATGTCCGTGATAGCAGCCTTCGAATTTGATCAAGAGATCGCGCCCCGTGGCGCCGCGCGCCAAGCGGATCGCGCTCATCGTCGCCTCGGTTCCGGAAGAAACCAGACGCACCATTTCCATCCCCGGCAACAGCGCGCACAACCGTTCGGCCATTTCCACTTCGAGCGCTGTCGGCGCGCCGAAAGACAGCCCGCGCGCCGCGGTATCCTGCACTGCGCGTATTACGTCAGGGTGTGCATGCCCGAGAATCAGCGGCCCCCAGGAACCGACATAATCGGTATAACGCTTCCCGTCCTCGTCCCAAACGTACGCTCCACGCCCTTCGCGCAAAAAAGGAGGAACACCGCCGACAGAACGAAAAGCACGAACGGGAGAATTGACCCCACCTGGAATGTAACGTTGGGCGGCGTCAAACAGTTCTTGATTACGGGATGCCATTCGGACTCCTTATTGATTGAATAGCGATTGATAGGCGGCGGCGCGTGCTTCCGGACGTGCCGCCATGAAAAGATCGCTGGAAACCGCCAGCAGCGAAGCTCCCGCCTGCAAAAGATCCGGCGCGTTCTCCAGCACGATCCCGCCAATAGCACAAATTGCCGGCGTGGGTCCGGCGTAACCGGTGCAATCGTCACGAAAGCGGGACAACACATCCAGCGGGGCCAATTCCGCCGACGGTTTTGTCGGCGACCGGAAAAAGGCCCCGAACGCCACATAATCCACCCCCTGCATCATTGCCATGCATGCACGCTCCAGAGCGGCATGGCAAGTTGCGCCCAACAGTTTACCCGCACCCAACGCACGACGAGCAACAGCCAGATCGCCGTCATCGCCCCCCAGATGCACACCATCCGCGTTTACCGCCAGCGCAAGCGCGAGGTCGTCATTGATCACTAGACGGGCACCATAATTCCGGCAAAGTTGTAGAAGTTGTACCGCCAGTATCTCGCGTTGTTGGGGCGTACGCGCGCTTTTATCGCGGTACTGAAGCAACTGGACGCCACCGGCCAGAACTTTCTCAACCAGCGCCAACAACACGGTTTCGTCGTTCAACTGCGGAGTGATTGCATATAGCCCGCGCAGCATGCCGCACCTCACATCATCCGATTTCATATTTCATGAATCCGCATTCTCTTGCCGCATCCCGAAGAACCGGTCGGGTATTCCCTGCCCTTTTCCTGGGAAAAATCCCGCTCTCAGCGTTCGCCATGTGTACTCCTGGGCGTCCGCAACCGCGTCCATCATATTTTTGCCCAATGCCAGGCCAGCCGCCGCCGCACTGGCGAGCGTACATCCCGACCCGTGAAAACTCCCCGGAAGACGCGGCCATTCATCGCAACGCATCAATCCTTCGTGTCCGTAAAGCCGGTTTACCACATGTGCCGAATCTTCCGGTTCCTCATGAGCCCCCGTAATCAAAACGTACTTACCTCCGCGGGCAAGCAACCGTTCTGCACATACCGCAAGCGGAATATCCTCGCCTTCTCTCGCACTAAGACGCCGCGCCTCAATGCTATTGGGAGTCAAAAGAGTGGCATAAGGAAACAAACACTCGGACAAGGCGGCGCTCATATCGCTATCGGCCAGCTTATCGCCACGCCCGGAGGCAAGGATCGGATCAAGCACCAAAGGCAATTCTGGATAGTCGGCAACGATCGCAGCAATCGCCTCGATATTGGCGCGGCTACCAACCACCCCAATCTTGAATGCCGACACCGGAATATCCGCAAGCAACGTCCGCGCCTGCGCCACAACCAACGCCGCGTCGACAGGGTGTATCGCGCATACTCCGGAGGTATCCTGGGCAGTGATTCCAGTCAAAACCGTCAACGGATAACAACGCAAAGCCGACAAGGTCATGACATCGGCGCATATCCCCGCACCGCAGGAAGGATCGCAGGCGGCAAAACTCAAAACTACCGGATAAGGCGAACGGTCGGAATATTCAAATAAAGAATCCATGTCATTTTTTGCATAACAGGTAATTTAGCACGCACTCCGAAGCGTATTTCTGGTACAAATCAAAGAGCTTCATTTAGAATTCTTCATTCCAGATGAAATTTTCACAGAGAGATGAACTCTTCGAGCGAAACTGTCGAAATTGCCTATAGGACTTGGATGTGCCTGGTTTGTGGCTGGGTATATGACGAGGCTGCCGGATGCCCCGAAAAAGGTATCAGTCCCGGCACGCGATGGAAAGATGTTCCGGTGAATTGGGTCTGCCCGGAATGCGGCTCCCGCAAGGAGGATTTCGAGCTGATTGAAATCTAGCGAATCGTATGTCAATTCCGGTATAGTGCATATGAGTCATATATCGTACGTTGCCGCGCCGTTACTGTCACAGATCGACGGACCGTCGTCGATTCATCGACATGGAACGTGGCAAAACAGAACTTGTGGAGGGCAAGGTGGCTGATGCGGCCAATTTAAAAGACATCAAAGTGATGGTGATCGACGACAGTAACACCATCCGTCGTAGTGCCGAAATTTTCCTGGTACAGGCCGGTTGCCAAGTTTTGCTTGCCGGAGATGGTTTCGATGCGTTGGCGAAAATCGCCGACCATCAGCCAGACGTTATTTTCTGCGACATCATGATGCCACGCCTTGATGGCTATCAGACCTGCGCCCTGATCAAGAAAAATCCACGCTTCCGAAACACTCCTGTCATAATGCTTTCCTCGAAAGATGGACTTTTCGACAGAGCGCGGGGACGCATGGTCGGTTCAGATCAATACCTGACCAAACCATTTACCAAAGACAGTCTGCTACAAACGGTGGCGGCCTTCGTACCATAAAGCATATCTTTCGGTATGCGTCGGCACCTGAATGCGGTCACGCATTAGCAAATTGGAGTAATCAGCACATGCTCATCAAAAAGATTCTCGTCGTGGATGATTCCCCCACGGAACGGTATTTCATGGTCGAACTTCTGACCAAATCCGGATATGAAGTCATCGTGGCGCAAAATGGGGAAGAGGGAATTGCGAAGGCCAAAGAGGAGCTTCCCGATCTGGTTCTGATGGATGTCGTCATGCCCGGTCTGAACGGCTACCAGGCAACTCGTACCTTGACCCGGGATGAACGCACAAAAAATATTCCCATTATCTTTTTAACTTCCAAAGGTCAGGAAACGGACAAAATCTGGGGTTTGCGTCAGGGAGCGCAGGACTACCTGGTGAAACCGGTCAACGGTGCCGAATTGCTGGCCAAAATCGCCGCACTTTGAAGACGACACTTTTTACATGGCGCGCAAAAAACTAAATCTACGGGAGTTTCAGGAACGCCTCTCCGCCCATCTCGCCAGCGCGGCCGAGGGTGAGAGAGTCGCCGCTCTGCTTGGCGTGCAGGCAGGCAACACCCACTGGTTGATCGACCTTTCGGACTCCGGTGAGGTCGTTCCTCTTCCTTCCTTGTCAACAGTGCCTCTGACGCAGCCCTGGTTCGTCGGCATTGTCAATATTCGCGGCAATCTATATGCGGTAACGGATTTTTCCGCTTTTCAGGGAAAAGAAAACACTGTTCTCAGTTCCACTTCCCGGCTGCTTCTGATCGGCACCCGCCACGCAAGCAATGCTGCTTTACTCGTTTCCAGAATTCTGGGGCTGAAAAAAGTCGACGTTTTCAAGCAACTCCCCGACGACGAACATGCCCCCGCCTGGGGAAAGCAGAGTTTTGTCGACGAAGAAGGACTGCAGTGGAAAAAACTCGACGTGGCCCAACTTTTTGCAGATCCCGCATTCATGGAAATCAGTGCTTGAACCGGAAAAAGCATGATCTCCGACCTGAATTCTTTCATTCAACTCATATAGTCCGCCTGACTGGAGATGCACCATGGCGTTCACCCTGAAATCCTCCTCCTCGAAGAAAAAAGATTCCGTGTCGGTTTCGGCGCTCTTTGCGCCAACCATCACCGCGGACATCGATGATACGGGGAGCAAACCGAAATCTTCCTTGTTGGCCTCTCTGCTTGGCCTCGGCTGGCTGGATCGTCGCCCGATCAAAAAACAATTCCAGATACTGGGAAGCGTAATCGCCATTCTCATTGTCGTGCTGTCCGCCGTTTTCTTCTTTATCAGTCAAAGCGCCAGTCACAATACCGCTTATATTTCGGCAGCCGGCGAACTGAGAGTACTTTCGCAACAGCTTGCCCGGGATGCATCGCGCGCTTTGTTGGGCGATTCCGCAGCCTTCAACCAGATCAAGCAGACGTCGGAAAAATTTTCGGAGATATTACATACCTTGGCGGCCGGCGGGCAATTGGGCGCGACCGAAGTCCCCGCCTCTCCCACCAGCGTACAGCCCACAATCAAGGAATTGAACGATCGGTGGGAAACCGTCAAAAAGCACGCTCAGGCTTTTGGAGCCAATGAACAAAGCCTGATCAATCTGAGCCAGAACGCCGCAACTATCAGCGGCAAAAATACACAGCTTCTCGAATTGACCGAACAACTCATCGCCGAACAGCAGAAATCGAACACGTCCCTGCGTGAAATCGCCGTCACCTACAACATGACGATGCTTACGCAACGGATCGCAAAAAATGCCACCACCCTATATATCAGCGATACGATGCGTCCCGACATTTCGCTGATCCTGCAACAGGACATCAGCACTTTCGGAGAAACACTGGCCGTACTGGATAAAGGAGGAGACCTCCGCGCCGCTCTTTTCGGCAAGGGTGAGGAAACCTTCCACATCAACGCTCTGACGACACCTGAAGCACGAAGAATTCTGGAAAGTCTGAAGGCATTGTTCGCGGAACAAAAAGCTGCCGCCGACAATATCTACAACACGATTTTTATCCTGGTTAACGTAAAACAAGACGGACGAAGCATCGCCAAGGAGAGCGATCAACTGCTTAAACAGGCCGACGACCTCGGTGCATCCTACTATCAGGCAGGGTTCGGCGACCCCACCTTCAATTCCATCCTCGTCGGCGGGCTCGGGGCATTGATCCTCATTGTCATCATTCTGATGCTGCGCGCGTATCTGAAGGATGTTCAGCGCCGTACCGAAGAATCGGAACAAAACCGCAAGGAAACGGAACGCCTCAACCGGCAGAACCAGGATGCCATTCTGCGCCTGATGAACGAACTCGGAGATCTCGCCGACGGCGACCTCACCGTCATCGCCACGGTGTCGGAAGACATTACGGGCGCGATCGCCGACTCGATCAACTACACGATTGAGGAACTGCGTATTCTCGTCGGACGGATCAACGATGCTGCCGGCCGTGTCACGCAGGCCACGGAAATGGCGCAGCAAAACTCGGAAGAACTGCTTGCCGCTGCCGAGAAACAGTCGCATGAAATTCAGGATGCCGGCCGCTCGGCACTGGACATGGCACGTTCGATGAACCAGGTGTCCAGCAACGCCAAACAGTCCGCCCAGGTCGCTCGTCAATCGCTTTCCGCGGCGGAAAAGGGTGCCCAGGCGGTACAGGATTCAATCAAAGGCATGAACGAAATCCGCGAACAGATTCAGGAAACGTCGAAACGGATCAAGCGGCTTGGCGAATCCTCACAGGAAATCGGGGAAATCGTGGAACTGATTTCGGACATTACCGAACAGACCAACGTATTGGCCCTGAATGCCGCGATTCAGGCCGCTTCGGCGGGTGATGCGGGGCGCGGGTTCACCGTCGTTGCTGAAGAAGTGCAGCGTCTGGCGGAACGTTCCGGCGAAGCGACGAAACAAATTGCCGCAATCGTCAAAACGATTCAAACCGACACCCAGGACGCGGTTTCCGCGATGGAGCAATCGACCCGTGGAGTGGTTGAGGGTACCAAATTATCCGATGCCGCCGGGCAGGCACTGGCCGAGATCAGCGACGTTTCGCACAGCCTCGCCAGCCTCATCGAAACCATTTCCACCGCGACCCAGCAACAGGCCCGCTCCGCCTCCGGTGTGGCCACCAAGATGCAGGACATTCTGAAAATTACAGAGCAAACCACCGCCGGCACGCAACGTACGGCTGAGGCGGTAGGGGAACTTGCCAATCTGGCGAGCGAACTCAAGGGATCGGTCGCCGGCTTCAAAGTAGCTTAAAAATCAGGGAACAGAGGTCTCATGGATGCTGCAATCGAATTCGACGTTGGCCCTTTAGCCTGGGTTAAGGGGGAGATCGATCTTACCCTCGATCGTGCCGGCGAATCTTTGCGCCAATTTATCGAGAGCGGCGAACTGACCCAATTGAAGTTCTGCCGCACTCATCTGCACCAGGTCAATGGCGCGCTTACCATCGTCGGTCTGGATGGACTTGCCCGGGTCTGTAACGCGCTTGAAAATCTGTTCGAAGATGTTGAAAACGAAAAACGCTCCGTGGGCGCACCGGAACTCGTCGACATGGGGGAGCGCACGCTACAGGCAATTCGCCTGTACCTCGACCACCTGTTGGCCGGACAGCCTGACCGGCCGCTCCAGCTGCTGCCGCTCTATCGGGAAATAAACCAGCTTCAGGGACACTCCCGGGTTTCTCCCACCGACCTGTTTTTCCCCGATCTGAGCCAGAGGCCGCCGCAGCGCAGCACCCCCGTGCCCAGCCACTCTTCCGAGGAACTCAAACAGATTTTGCGCAAAGAGCGGGGACGCTTTCAGCGCGGTCTTCTTTCCTGGCTGCTTGGCGCCAAGAAAGGAGACAACACCCGCATGGCAACCCTCGAAATGCGGGAAGCCATCCGGCGCATCGAGGCCACACAAGAACAACCGGGCGCGCGCGCCTTCTGGTGGATTGTTCTTGGATTCCTTTCCGCACTGGCCGAAGGCACCTTGAAAACCGATACCGATATGGATATCGGCTATCTTTGCTCACGTATCGACCTACAAATCCGGCGTCTCCTCGACGGATCGAAGAATGTCGCCGAACGCCTGATGCGCGACGCTCTTTTCCTGGTTGCCAGAGCGGCCGCCAACGGCAGCAGAGAGCCCCAGGTCCATGCAATCGCCAAAATCTATAGCCTGAAGGACAGCATTTCCACGGGAGATACCGCCACAACCGCACCGCAACAGGAGATTCAGCGGCGAATGCGGGAAGCGATCGCGGCGACCGAGGAAGCATGGAGCAAGTTCTGCACGGGTACGGCAAAAGCATTGCCGCAGTTCCGTACTCACGCCGCGAGCCTGTTCCTGATTGCAGAACAACTGGGACATACCGACTTCCGCCGCTTGGCTCAGGCAATCGGAGCGGTTGCCAGTTGGCTTGGTGAAAATCCCTCGCGTTATTCCGAAGCGGTTGCCATGGAAGTCGCCACGGCGATCCTGCTTGCCCATAACGCGCAGGAGAATTTCAACAGTCTCGGAGCGGATTTCGTCCATCAGGTCGATGTCATGGTGGCGCGCATTCATGGCTGCATCGCCGGCACACCGCCCGTATCGGACAGCGGAGCCACGATCCTCGATGAAATGTCGCGGCAGGCGCATGAAAAAATTCTCATGGCCCAGGTGGCGCGCGAAATTCTGAGCAATCTCGGGCAAATCGAACAAATCCTGGACGCATTTTTCCGCGATCCCGAGAAACGCGAGAATCTCCCTAATCTCGATCTCCTGATCGACCAGGTCATCGGCGCGCTTGTCATGCTGGGCGAAGATTCCGCGGTCGCGATGCTGCGTACCTGCGCCGATAAGATCCGGAACTTCTCCGACCCCGATTACGTGGCGAATGAAGCTGATTTCATTCATGTCGCCGACCAGCTTTCCGCCCTTGGTTTTTTTATTGGCGAAATGCAGCATGGCGCCTCCAATTTTGAAGAATTCCTGCATCTCACCTCCCGGCGGGACAGAGAAGACGAAATAGACGCCGAAACGGAAGACGAAGCTCAGCAACCCTTCGAAAGCGTTGAAGCCGAACTGGAAAAGACAAAGCATGAAACCCGCGCCCTGTTCGAAGCCATCAAGGAACAACCGCATGACCCGCAACTGCGCCAGGAACTGAAACAAAACCTCGAAAGCCTCAAGAAGGACGCCGATCTCGTTGCGGACAGCGCGCTCGGACAGCATGCCCAGGCCGCATTGGCCGCCCTTTCCTCTTTCGAAGCAGCCCCCGATGCTACCCCTCATATAGAAGAGGCAATCGTAGACGGATTCAAGACACCGGCGATTGTCACTCCTTCCGAAGAAACACTACAACTCTCTCAAGCCAGCACCGAAGACCTGGATGCCGAACTCCTTGCCATCTTTATCGAAGAGGCAAAGGAAGTTTTGGGCGCCATCGCCGCGAGTGAAGAAGAACTGCGCGACAATCTCGACGATACCGAAGCATTGACGACAGCGCGCCGCTCCTATCACACCCTCAAGGGCTCCGGGCGTATGGTGGGGCTCAAGGACCTGGGAGAAACGGCGTGGGCGATCGAACAGGTCCTGAATCTTTGGCTGCGCGAGGAGCGAACGCCGACGCCTGAATTGTTGCAGCTTGTTGGAGACGCCAGAACCGTCTTCGGCGCGTGGGTCGACCATCTCGAATCGGGCAGTCCGGTTCCCGATACCCGGGCGCTTATGGCTTCGGCAACATCCATGTTGCAGGGAACGAACGTACCGCAGCCGCCGGCCGTTCCGGCGCCCATACCGCATCAGGAAGAGGAAAAAACCGCAGCGGCCGTCGTCGAACCCATCGAACAGCCTTCATTCGTCTCTCCGGAATCTCCTAGCGAAAGGGAATCCATATCGGCAGCAGTAGTATCCGAAACCGTGCCCGAGGACGAAGAAACATTCGACGGTGCCGCGACCGACATTCTTTCCGCTGCCAAGGAAATGCCGGATTTCGACCTGGAAGCCACGGACATCATAGGCTCCGCCCCCCAACCCGTGGCAGAATCCAGTCCGGAGATACTCATCGAACTGGCGCCTTTCATCGAAGCCAGCGAATTCGAGGAACCCTCCCGTCCTCAACAAGCGGATATGGCCGGCGACGAAACGCCGGAAACCAGCGATTTGAACATCACGCTGGAAACATCCTTGCCCGGCGAGACCATCGAACTCGGTACGATCAGCGATGGTTTTGAACTTGAACCCGTACCCGAACCCATTGCGGTCTCGACAGACTCGCTGACCGGGGCAATCGAAATTCGTGATCTTTCCGATCACTCCGTGTTCCCCGGTTCCGATGGGGAAACGGTTACGGAAGAAGAGCCGGAAAGTGAAAGTATCACCATCGATCTTGGCGAACCGGAATCCAGTGATTTCGACAGTATCTCCGGCCCGCTCGATCTGGAAGTGACGCCCGTTTCCGTATCCTCCGATGAAGCGGCGGTAGAAGAAACACCCGCCGTGGAACCTGCCGTTGCGGAAGAACCCGCTGTTGCAGAATCTCCGTCGGAGCCGGAGGAAAAACCCTGGGAATTGTCCGTTTCTCCCGCGCTGTTCAGTATCTTTCTCGAAGAAGCCCAGCAACACCTGACGACATTGCAGTATGAATTCGGCAATCTCGAAATCGATCCCGCGCAGCCGACGACGCACGCCATCACCCGGGCGGCACACACATTGGGTGGTACTGCCGGGACGGTGGGTATTCTGACCATCCGTCACCTCGCCATCACGCTTGAGAATGCATTGCTGCGCAGAGATGAGTCCATCGCCCCCGCCAATCCCGAGGATCTGGAAGTAGTAGGCGAAACCGTCACCGCGCTCGAGGCAATGATCGCTTCGGTCAGCAAGCAACGCGAACCTCAGGCTCGACCCGATCTCCTCACCGCGCTGGAACAAATTTATCCGCACGCTCCTCAGGAAGAGGAACCGCCCGAGCAAATCGGTGATGCCGCATTTCAGGTACAGCTACCCGAGGACATATTGTCCCTGGTTCCTGCGGTTGCCGGTTCCGAACCCGAAACGGAGGCGGAGATCGTATCTTCCGTAGCGCCCGGACCTACACTGCCCGCATCGCCGCTACAGGATGAAATCGACGAACAGCTTCTGCCCATTTTCCTGGAGGAAGCCGAGGATCTCTGTTCTGGAATCACCGAACACCTGAGAAAATGGCGTCAGCATTTAGACGATGTTGAAATCAGCCGTACCCTGCACCGCCAGCTCCATACGCTGAAGGGTAGCGCGCGCATGACCGGCGCGATGAATCTCGGGGCGATCACCCATGCCATCGAAGCCAAGGTTGAACAGGCGCAACGCAGCGGCAGCGCAACCCCGGAATTGATCGACGATATCGAAAACGCTTTCGATTCCGTCATGCAGATCATCGATTTTCTCGCGAATGGCGAGCCGCTCGAAGCGGAATTTCCAACAGCGGAATTTCCAACAGAATTCCCGGCGGCAGTATCCCTCGCCGCTCCGGACATTGCCACGGACACTGTTCCCGAGGCCGTTGCAGAACCAGTTCAGGAAGAGCCGGTCTTCGAGACGGAATCCGCAGCAGCGCCTGCCTCCGACGAAATACCGGCCGTTCCGGCCGAAGAATCGCAGGAACCAAAAGAAGCGGCGGATATCGTATCGTCGCCCGCCGCAACGCCCATTGCCGTTGCGGCGCCAACTGCTCCGTCGCCCATTACCGCGGCACCCGCGGCGAAAATGGTCGTATTGCCATCCGACAATGCCGACGAGTCCACCACACAGCAACATAACCTGTTGCGTGTGCGCGCCGATCTGCTCGATCGGCTGGTGAACGATGCAGGCGAACTCGCCATCACGCGTTCCCGGATTGAGGGCGAAATGCGCAGTCTGCGGGAATCCGCGCTCAACCTGACGGAAAACGTCATCCGCCTGCGTCACCAATTACGCGAAATCGAAATTCAGGCTGAGTCGCAAATGCAGTCGCGGCACGCGCATGCGGAAGAAACGCATCTCGATTTCGACCCGCTCGAATTCGACCGTTTCACCCGCTTCCAGGAATTGACGCGGATGATGGCCGAAGCGGTCAACGACGTCGCGATGGTGGAACACAGCCTGCTCAAGAGCCTGGACGAAACCAATGCGGCACTCCTGGCGCAGGGGCGGATGAACCGCGAACTGCAACAGGAACTGATGAATATCCGCATGGTTCCTTTCGGTAGCCAAGTTGATCGGCTCTACCGTCTGGTACGGCAGACCTCGAAGGAACTGAAGAAACGCGCCAACCTCGACATCCGGGGCGATCAGCTTGAAATCGACCGCAGCGTTCTCGACAAAATCATTCCGCCACTGGAGCACATGCTGCGCAACGCCGTCGCCCACGGAATCGAATCCCGTGACGAGCGCCTTGCGGCAGGCAAATCGGAAATCGGCGAAATCACTCTGTCACTGCTTCAGGAAGGTAACGAAATCATCCTGTCGTTGAGCGACGATGGCGCCGGTATCGATTTCGAACGCATTCGCGCGCGAGGAATCGAGGCGGGGTTGATTACCGCCAACGACACCATCGACCAGTCGATGCTGGTCGAACTGATCTTCCGGCCCGGAATTTCGGCGGCGAAGGAAGTCAGCCAGATTTCCGGCCGCGGTATCGGCATGGACGTCGTCCGCACCGGCATTACCGCGCTGGGGGGACGCATCGAAATTTCCTCCGCCCACGGCCAGGGCTCGACCTTCCGGCTTTACATTCCGCTGACCCTGGCGGTAACCCAGGCATTGCTGATTCATGCCGGGACAAACATGTACGCCATCCCGTCGGCCATGATCGAACAGGTTCGGGAAATCAAGCCTTCGGAACTGGCGCAGATACAGGAACTCGGCGAAACCGAGTGGCACGGGAACCACTATCCCTACCACTTCCTGCCGCATTTGCTCGGTGAATTGAATACCCTGCCGGAAACGCGAAACCTCTATTGGGTTCTGTATCTGCGTTCCGGGAATCAGCGTGTCGCGGTACACGTCGATACGCTGCATGGCAACCAGGAAATCGTCGTCAAGAATATCGGCCCGCAGCTTTCCCGCGTCGTCGGGATCGCCGGCGCCACGGTACTCGGCGACGGGCGCGTTATCCTCATTCTCAACCCCGTGGCGTTGGCAAGCCGCGCGCCGTCGTTGATGCTGCTCGCGGCGGAAGCCTCACTGCCTGTTCCGACGACAGCGGGCGCCGCAGAAGCGCCGAAAGCGGTCACGCAACCCATGATCATGGTGGTCGACGATTCGCTGACGGTGCGCAAAATCACCGGACGCCTGCTGGCGCGCCACGGCTACCAGGTGTTGACGGCGAAAGACGGGGTCGACGCGCTCGAACAGTTGCTCGACATCGTGCCCGATGTAATGCTGGTGGATATCGAAATGCCGCGCATGGACGGTTTCGACCTGACGCGCAACGTCCGTGCCGACCAGCGCCTGAAGGATATTCCGATCATCATGATCACGTCACGCACCGCCGACAAACATCGCACTTACGCCTTTGAGATAGGCGTCAATCATTACCTGGGCAAGCCATACCAGGAAGACGAACTGATGCAACTGGTCGACGGTTACGTCAAGGCGAAATAACCTGCATAAAAAAGGGCCGGCGCACCGTTCCGAACGACGGTGCGCCGGCCCTTTCAAATAGCGGGCAAGCCATTGTTTATCAATACAATAAAAAACTCCCTGGTCCATCCGGACATTCGCATTTGTTTCGTCTCGCGCCGCCTATTAGAATAAGGCCATGCAAGCCATCAATCTCACCGATCATTTCCTCATCGCCATGCCGGCGATGGCTGATCCTTACTTCACGAAGACCCTGGTCTACATCTGCGAGCACAACGAACGCGGCGCGCTTGGCATCATCGTCAACCGCCCGATCGATATCAATCTTGCGTCGTTGTTCGAAAAGATAGAGCTCCCGCTGAAGGCCATCGGTTTTTCCGAAATGCCCGTCTATTTCGGCGGCCCGGTTCAAACCGACCGCGGTTTTGTCCTGCACACCCCGATCGGCGGCTGGCAGTCGACGCTGATCATCAACGCCGACATCGGTCTGACCAGTTCGCGCGACGTTTTACAGTCTGTCGGCGACGAAGGACAACCGCAGGAAATTCTGGTTTCGCTCGGTTATTCCGGCTGGGCGGCGGGGCAAATCGAACACGAACTGGCTCAAAATGCCTGGCTTTCCGTTCCTGCGCGGCCGGAAATCATCTTCAACCTGCCTTACGAAGAGCGCCGCGACGCGGCGGCACGCGCGCTCGGCGTCGACCTCATTCATCTCGCGGATGGCGCGGGACATGCCTGAAACAAGCGGCAATACCGCAGGTAGCGTACTTGCATTCGATTTCGGAGAAAAACGGATTGGCGTCGCCGTCGGCGAGTCGTCACTACGTCAGGCACATCCCCTGACGGTGATCCCGAACACGACGCGTGATGCGCGCTTCGCCGCGATTGCCGCATTGATCGATGAATGGCGTCCCGTGCGCTTGATCGTCGGGCTGCCCACCGCCCACGACGGTTCCGACCACGCAATGACCCAGCGCTGTACGCGTTTCGGCAATCAGCTTCATGGGCGTTTCAATCTGCCGGTGATCTTCGTCGACGAACGCTTCACTTCGATCGAAGCAGCAGCCCTGCTCCGCGCGACAGGACGCGATGCGCGCAAGGCAAAACCGCACCTGGACGCCGTTGCCGCACAAGTCATCCTGCAAAACCATTTCGACGCACCGCCGCCCGATCCATCCCATATTGCGTCCCATATCTCCCATATCCCATCTCACTCCTCACCCTGACTCTTTTTGCCGCCCACCATGTCCCCCTCCGATTTTCCCGATGCCGAAGCTCAATGCCGGGCACTGGCCAGTCTGATCCGCCCCAATATTTCCCCCGATACCCTGCTGGTCGGTATTCACTCCGGCGGGGTATGGATCGCCGAGCGCTTGGCGGGACTGCTCGACCTGTCTCCGGAAATCGGGCAGATCGACGTTTCGTTCTACCGCGACGATTTTGCCGAAAAAGGGCTGCATCCGCAGGTCAAGCCGACGGTCATTCCTTTTTCCGTCGAAGGCCGGCACATCCTGCTCGTCGACGACGTCCTCTATACCGGCCGCACCACGCGCGCGGCGATCAACGAGTTGTTCGATTACGGCCGTCCCGCATCGGTGCAACTGGCCGTGCTTGCCGACCGTGGCGAACGGGAACTGCCCATCGCGGCGCAATTCTGCGTCTGGGACGTGCGGCTCGACCGCGACCAGATTCTCGTCCTCGACAAAAACGGCGCTCATTTATCGTGGAAGATCGAGCAATGACCTCCGAGCACAAGAATCCGCAACTCAACGACAACGGCGAACTGTGCCACCTGCTCTCGATCGGCGGCCTGCCGCGCGAAATCGTCACGCATATTCTCGACACCGCCGAATCCTTCCTTGAAATTTCCGACCGCGATGTCAAAAAAGTACCGCTGCTGCGCGGAAAGAGCGTTTTCAACCTGTTTTTCGAGAACTCCACGCGCACCCGCACCACTTTCGAAATCGCCGCCAAGCGGCTTTCCGCCGACGTCATCAATCTCGACGTGGCGCGTTCCTCGACCTCCAAGGGAGAAACGCTGCTCGACACCATCGACAACCTCGTCGCCATGCATGCCGACACTTTCGTCGTCCGCCATGCCACGTCCGGCGCGCCGTATCTGATCGCCGAGCATCTCGCCCGCACCGGCCGCCACGACGTGCACGTGGTCAACGCCGGCGACGGACGGCACGCCCACCCGACGCAGGGGCTGCTCGACATGTACACCATCCGCCACTACAAAAAGGACTTC
>JAVBTC010000004.1:0-13054 GCA_031556405.1 Rhodocyclaceae bacterium | reverse complement strand
ATCGGCAAAAAACCGGTTCGAGGCGATGAAAGACAGGGGATTGCTGCGCAAAATCGCTCTCATTGCCTGAATATTCAGCAAACCATCGGAAAAGGGAAAACTTGCCTGGCTCAAAAATTGGTTTTTGGATGTGCCCTATAGTCATCAATTCGAGAAAAAGTGTATGCCCACAAAGCCACTCAGTGTAGGTTTGTTTATATTATTTAGCCTAACGATAGTTTCCT
This sequence comes from Rhodocyclaceae bacterium, assembly GCA_031556405.1. Taxonomy (GTDB): domain Bacteria; phylum Pseudomonadota; class Gammaproteobacteria; order Burkholderiales; family Rhodocyclaceae; genus WQZF01. The sequence goes on along the minus strand of JAVBTC010000004.1, from coordinate 12,830 downwards.
GTAAAAGTTCAATTCCTGAAAAGGATAAGGTTATTTTGTTTAACTCGCAGAATCAGCCTAGGCCTTACGTTCAAATAATTAATGATATGAAGAGATTGCCTTTGGATGATCGCTATAGTATTTATTACTACGGGATGACTAATATTTCGCCTTCTCCCAGAGTTTTGGTTGAGGGAATAGTGCCTTTGGGGAAAAAGTCTATACCATTTCTATCTGATAAATTGTTTTCTACAACCAATTATTATGAAATAGAAATTATTATTTATCTATTATCGAAAATGGCAATTTATGGTTGCTATGATATTCAAAAAAATCAGAAGCTTATGATGATTGTCATTTCAAAGAGGAATGATGTAATCAATAATAATAGAACTGATTCTCCTCTATTAAACCTAAACGATTTTCATTCTTTTGGAAAATATAAAAATGGATTTGGCGGAAGTGGCCAAAAAATTATTTGTGATGATCTACCATAAAAAATCCCAGCCGTTTCTGGCTGGGATTTTTATTTTTGGCGGAGTGGCACCGTAATACCGCTTTCCGGCTCTCCGTTTTTCAGTCGGACTCCACCCGCACCTCTTTCCCCGGCAGTTCGCCGAATACTTCCGGCGCGTACATCGCTTCGACCCGTGTCGCGGGCAGGCTGAAGGTGCCGGTGTTGTTGAGGCGCATCGTGTAGTCGATGCTGAATTTGCCGCGCGGAACCTGCGCGTAATAGGCGCGGAAGGTGGTGAAGGTGCGCTCGACGAAGCTCGGCCAGGCATTGCCTTCGCGTTCTTCGCCGCGCGTGGCGATCTGCGAGTCCCGCCCGCCTTCTTCTCCGCCGCCTTCGCCGAGAATGCGCGCTCCGGCGGGAATCGGATCGTTGACGACGACCCAGGTCAGCGGCTGCAACGCTTCGATATCCAGGCGCACGCGCCAGATGTCGCCGCGGGAAACCTTGCCCGGGGTCTTCACCGTCGTCGGCGTGACGGTACGGGTGATCTTGAAGCCGTTCGACCGGACTTCCGTGACCGGAACCGCCGCCAGCGTCTGGATCCCGGCCCACGGGCGGCCCGTGCCTTCATGCGCGGCGCGCAGTTGCAGGGAAGCACCGGCTGTGGCGGATGCGGGCCAGGGCTGCATCAGGCGCGGCGTTTGTCCGGCAGCGGGAGCGCCTTCCCAGGAGAAGGCCGTCGCCGAAACCGCGGGGAAGGACGCGGGCCGGCGTTCATTGGCCTTGGCCTGAACCGCATCCGCGCCGCCGAGCAGGATCGTGGTTTCGCCACTCACCTGCTGTTTCTCGAAACGTTCGCCGAAACGCGCCAGCGCCAGCGTGGCCCAGACGTTGGCGACGCTGGTGGAGAAACGCCCGCGCTGTTGCCGCAGCAACGCGCCCTGCGCCAGTTGCGGCAGATCGTCCTTCCATGCGGGATCGTCGAGCACGGCCTCGATCAGGCGGAAGGCATTGCTGTCGCCGCCGGCCATCATCCACCACCAGTGGTCGTCTTTCTCGGTGGTGAAACCGAGTTTGCCGCCGAGGGAGGCGAGGCGGTTCCGCCCGTCGCGCTCGGCGGCGGCCAGCCGTTCGCCGCGCTCGGGTAGTGACGGCAGGCGCTTGACGACGAGATACCAGTCGAGCAGCGCCGAGGTCGGCAGCCGTTGCGGTATGACCTGGAGCGAGGCGATCGCCGACAGCGGCTTGTGTCCGCGCCGGGTCAGCGCTTCGAGCGCGCTCAGCTTGCGTTCGACCAGGTCGTCGGCGGGCGCCCAGGAGTCGGGACGGATGCGTCCCTCGGCAAAGGCGGTCAGCCCGCTTTCCATGCGCCGCGCGCTGTCCTCGGGCAACGCCATGCCGGAAACCTGCGCGATGTCGAGCAGGTAGGCGGTGAGTGCCGGGCTGCCCGGCCCTTCTCCGGGGAAGTAGCGCGCCAGGCCGTCGGCGTCGAGATAGGTCGGCAGCGCAGCAACAATTTTCTGCCAGCGCCCGGCGTCGCGCAGGCCGACAGCAACCGAGCTTTGCTGTTCGAGACAGACGAACGGATATTCCTCGAAGAAACGGCGCACGCCCGGCGGCGGCGTGGAAATCGACGCGGACAGGTTGAATTCGATGCCGCCGCGGACTTTCTTGTCTCCGCCATTTCCGCCGCTCCCACCGTTTCCACTGGCTGCCAGCGCACCGGCCGGAACGACAACGGGAACGGTCAGCGGGTCCGCCGTGCCGCCGACGCGGGCGAAGGTTGCCTGCTGTACGGTAAGCGGTACGGCGGGCATGACGGTCTGGGTGATCCTGAGCCGGTCGCCGGCTTTTGCCACATTTCCGGCGGTCTTCTCCTGCGCCGAAAATTCCCAGACGAGCGGCATGCCGAGATTGTTGGCGAACGTGCCGGCTTTTTCGTCATAGCCCACGGCTGTCGGCGCCTGGACTTGCCATTGCACTTCGGCGGCGCTGCCGGCGGGAACGTCGATTTCCTTCGCGGCGAGGTTTTGTTCGCCCGCCTGGGCGGAGAGCGCGATTTTCATCGCCCGCGCGGTGCCGTTCCTGACGGTCAGGAGCGCCATGTAACGGTCGCCTTCGCGCACGACCGGCGGCAGGCCGGAAACGATCTGCACGTCCTGCCGCGTGCGGAAGGAGCCGCTGCCGGTGCCGAACAACCCGGTGCCGGCGGTGGCGACGGCGACCGCCTTGAATTCGGTCAGCGAGTCGTTGACCGGCACGGTGAGCGTGGCGCTGCCGCTGGCGTCGAGCGCGACGCGCGGATACCACGCGAGCAGGGTATCGAACAGTTCGCGCGTCGGCGCGCGGCCGCCGCCGCCGCCCTGCGGCACCGCCTTTTTCCCGTAATGGCGCTTGCCGACGACCTGCGTCTGCGCCGTCGCCGTGCTCACCTGGTGCGAGCGCTGCGCGAGCATCGCGGAGAAGAGGTCCCAACTGCGGTTCTGGCGCAGTTCGAGCAGCGCCTGGTCGACGGCGGCGAAGGCGATTTCGCTGCTGGCGGGCAGGGGTTTGCCGTCGGCGCGGGTGGCCTTGACGGTGATTTTCGCTTTCTCGCGCGGCTGGTAATCGGCTTTTTCCGGCGTCACCTTGACGTCGATGCGATAGGCGTCGCTGTCGACGTCGATCGCGGCCAGCCCGATGCGGAAGGAGGGTTTGGCCAGGTCGACCATCGCCGTGGGCTGCTCCGGGTTCCACCATTCCTTGAACCAGGCGACCGGCTCGCGCCATCCCCACTGGAAGAAGGAATACCATTTCAGCGGCTCGACGCGTCCGCGCACGGCGAGCACGGAGACATAGACGTTCGGCGCCCATTCCGGCTTGATCGGGATTTCGAGCACTGGGTCGAAACGCGAGACGGGCAGCACGAAAGTGTCGATGATGCCGCCGGCTTCGACCGAAACGAGCGCGTTCGCTTCGCGGAACGGCATGCGGACCTGCAGGCGCGCCTTTTCACCGGGCCGGTAGTTTCTCTTGTCCGGCAGAATGTCCATGCGATCCTGATTGCCGGCGGCGAACCAGGTGTCTTCGCCGCTGTAGACCCAGTAGCTTTCGCCGCTCGTGGCGACGTTGCCGTTGCGGTCGCGGGTTTCGGCGAGGAAATAGATGTCGCCCGCGTCCTTGATCCCGGCGGCGCAGCGGAAGGTTCCGCGCGCGTCGCTCTTGCCCGAGCACAGCACGCCGAGGTCCTTGAATTCGGTGTGGTCCTCGTAGGCGTAGAAGCCGCCGACGATGCGCTTGCGGTGCGAATAGGCGACCCGGCGCTTGGCGCTGACCTTGACCGGCGTATCGGCCACCGGCTTGCCTTGCGCATCGACGGTGACGATTTCGATCTGGCCCTGTTTTTCCCCTTTCTCTTTTACCGACGTCCAGTCGCGCACGCGCATGCCGGGAATGACCTCGGCCGGCCACAGGGACACTCTGCCGTGCAGCGTCTGGATTTCGCCGTTGGGATCGGGGAAATTCATTTCCGCCGACAGCGTGGAGACTTCGATGATTTTTTCCGGCAGCTTTACCGCCAGCTTGCCGGCGCCGCCCTGGTCGAGGGTGACGGGGATGCTGTCGGCGACGAGGCGTTCTTCTTCTCCGCGCGGGCCGAGTCCGAAGGCGTTGCGTCCTTCGTCGTCGAACGCGATGCCGAAACGGAAGCGGTCGTAATCCTTGAATTCCAGGTAGGCGCGCGTGAGCGTGGCCGAAACCCGGGTTTGCACGCCTTTCGCGGCACCGCCGTTGAGATAGGAAAGCGAAAGCGCCAGCGGTACCTGCGGCGCGGCGGCAGCGGTAACCTGCCGCTGCGGTACGCCCTGGATGCTGCCGGTGAATACCGGCAGGCGGAAATCGGAAACGCGGAAATCGCCGGTCTGGGTGCCGAAGCGGTTCCTGTCCTTGCCGCCGCGCAGTTCGATGCGATAGAGGCCGCGCCTGGCGGTGGCCGGAATCTTCCATTCCGAGAGCGCGACGCCCTTGTCGTCCCATTTGAGCGGCAGCTTGAATTCTTCTTCGCCGCCCGCTCCTCCGCCACTTCCACCTCCACCCGCTCCAGTTTCGCCTTCGAGCGAGATCACGGCTTCGTCGGGCAGGGTTTTCGGATCGGGGAAATTGAAATCGCGGCTGCCGCGGTCGCGCGCGATGTGTTTCATCGATACCGTTTCTCCGGCGCGGAACAGCGGCCGGTCGAGCACGGTATGGACCGAGCGCTGTTCGTAGTTGCCCCATGTCTCGACGCCGAAGCGCCACGGTTCGATGCCTTCGTCCCAGTCGGAACGGACGAAGCTGAAATCGTTGTTATTGCCACTGGTGCGGGCGCTGACGAAAACGAAGCTTTCCTCGCCCTTGCAGTGGCTGCTTTCCAGAGGCTGCGGGCTGAGCGCGCGTCCTTGGCTGTCGGTGCGTCCCTGCCACAGAGTCTTGCCGCCGCAGTCGGATGCGGTCACTTCGGCGCCGGCGACCGGCTTGCCTCCGTCGAGCGTGGTGACCCAGACCAGCGCGTTATCCTTGCCGCGCTTCAGGTGCACCGCGAGATTCGTCACCAGCGCCGTGGTGCGCACGTACATCGGTTTCGGGGAGGCCAGCAACGCGGAGCCGAGCATTTTGCTTTCGAGTTCGACGATGTAGAACCCCGGTTTTTCCAGCGGGATTCCGACCACTTCGAACTCGGAACTGCCGCCCGGCTTGGGAATCTCGCGCGTCGTCACTCCGCCGCGCTTGGCGAGGAAAGGCAGTTCGCGGGGGTAGTAGAAGTCCAGGAACTCGTTGCCTTCGTCATCTTTGCTTTTGCGCGTCTGCTGTTCGAATTTGGCGAGTTCCTGGATGGCGCGGATCACGTCGCCGTCGTCGGTCAGTCGCTGGCTGCTGAAACGGTGCCCGGCCTGCGGCAGTTGCAGCGTTGCCGCCGGCAGCCGCGTTTCGACGTTGCGCAGCGTCACCGGCAGAACGCCGCCTTCCTTCTGTTCGAGAATGCCGAACCTGCCCGGAAATTTCGCCAGCGGCGGCAGGGTGCCGACGGTGAACGAGAGCGGAAAACGGGCGGCATTGGTGAGCGCGCGGCCGGCATCATCCTTGATGTCGTTCGGAAGTTCGATGCGGTAAGTGCTGTTTTGCGCGAACGGCGGATCGAAGCTTACCGATTCCACCGCGTTCCTGCGTTCTTCCTTCAGATCGTCGTGCGGCGTCCGCTTGCTGCCGTCGGGACCCACCAGCACGATCTTGCGCGCCAGGTCGGTGGCGATGAGCGCCGTGAAATCGAGGCGCACCGGCGTCAGCGGAGAGCATGGCGCGCCGGCTTTTTCCCGCGTGCAGGTGAAATTGGCCTGGAACGGTTCGCGCACCTTGAATTTGAAGCGTTCTTCGCGCTCCGTTTTCGCCTTGCCGTTCTGCAGCGCGACGCCCTTCCCCCAGACCAGTTGCATTTTGGCGCCGTTGGGAAGGCGGTCGACGCAGGAAAGCGCCAGCGCGTCCTTGAATTCGCTGCGTCCCTCCGCCGCCAGGATCGCCGCGCGTTCCTGCTCGGAAGCGATACGGATCGGAATCCGCTGTCCGACGCCATCCGCTTCGCACCAGACGTTTTCACGTAACGATGCGGGGTCGAGGACGCCGTTCACATTGACGAGAAATATCTGGTTTTCGTCGATATTGCTTCCCTTGTACGGTAGAACGTTGCGCGGCCAGGGGCCGGCGGCGAAAAACGAAAAACTCGTCGCGCCCGTGAGCGCCGCGCCCTTGCTGGTTTTCAACTCGTAGCGAAGCCGGAAGTCGCAGCGTTCGCCGCTTTTCAGCGGCCGCTCCAGCGTATAGGTCCAGGTCCGCATATCGCTCCAGCGTCCGCTCCCCTTCGCCTTGCCGCAATCGACAGTAAAAGGCGCCTGCGCCTCGGGCTGGCCGAGCGGCACCATGTCGTCGGTAAATACCGCGCTGGCCTGCACTTGCTCGCTGATTTCGCCTTGCGGCGTGAACTGGCGGATCGAAGCAGCATGCAGAGTCGATGAGGAAAGCGCGAGGAGCATCGCGCAGAATGTCAGCGCCGGAATCTGGCGGATGCGGTAGATGCGGTGGATGCGCCGGATACCACGGGACGGAATGGAACAACGTCGGGACACGAATGACCTCGGGGAAAGAAAAAGTGGGGAGAAGAGGGGGAAGAAAGAAAAGAAACGCACCGGGCGCCGGAATCTATAATGATTCCATTGTATTAAATAATTTCTATTTAATCTCGGCTACAGTAGATGGATTAAATTTAACGGTTAACTGGAAAATAAAAATCCGGCCGAGCGGCCGGATTGCTCAGCCAAACCCTTTTTTCGGCTCTTCGCCTTCGGGCCAATGGCGGATGTATTGTTTCAGCATTCTGTTTTCGAGATCCTGCTCTTCGAGCACCGCCTTGGCGACGTCGAGGAACGACACTGCGCCTTTCAGTTCGCCGTCTTCGAGCACCGGCAGGTAGCGGCAGCGTTTCGCCACCATCAGGCGGCGCAGGTCGTTGAGATGCATTTCCGGCGTCGCGGTGACGGGGTTTTTGATCATGAAATCGCCGATCGGCGCATGTTCGATATCGCGCCGCATATGAATCGCCGAGATCAGTTCGCGGTGCGTCAGCATGCCCACCAGCGTTTCGCCTTCCATGACCACCAGAACCCCGACGTGGTGTTCGGCCATCGCCGCCAGCGCATCGGCCAGCGTCTGCTGCGGAGCGACGGTATGAACCTCGGTTTCCTTGAAGTCGAGCATTTCGCGTACCAGCATCTTTGGAACTCCTTTCCTGTCTTTTGCACGTCCGCCGCTGCATTGGCGTACCGGAATCCATGATGGTATTCGATCCCCGGGCTTTGCGAAAGCGGCGCGTCATGGCCGCCGGCGGAGATAAAAAATGATTGTCGTTTCCCGCGGCGTTGAATGGTTGTGGAATTTCTCTGGATTCCCGCCTGCGCGGGAATAACGTGGATGCTCTCCGCCCTTCGCCAATACATCAATCGTTCAGGCAGCCGAAACGCTGCCGTGTTTCTTCGGCGGCAATCTCTTCGTCATTCCCGCGCAGGCGGGAATCCAGGAATATTCCCCGATGTGCCTTTTTTACTCCTGGCCGTGGTTCATGGCGGAGGCGGCACCACGCCGCGCCAGCGCGTCGGCGCGTTCGTTGCCGGGGTGTCCGGCATGGCCCTTGACCCAGAGCCATTGCAGGCAATGCGAGGCGGCGAGCGTGTCGAGCCGCTGCCAGAGATCGGCATTCTTGACCGGCTGTTTGGCGGAGGTTTTCCAGCCGTTTTTTTTCCAGGCATGAATCCATTCGCTGATGCCGCGCTGCACATATTGCGAGTCGGTATGGATGCGCGCGGTAACCGGGCGTTTGAGTGCTTCCAGGGCGCGGATGACCGCCATCAGTTCCATGCGGTTGTTGGTCGTCTGCGCTTCGCCGCCACAGAGTTCTTTTTCGTGCTCGCCGCAGATGAGCAGCACGCCCCAGCCGCCGGGACCGGGATTGCCGCTACAGGCGCCGTCGGTGTAGATGTCGAGCGGGGCGGACGGCGCCGTTGGGGGAACGGAAGCATTCATTGTCCGCCTCCCCGTTCTTCCGGAGCGGCTTCGTCATCTTCATCCTGCGGGTCGCTCGGAACGGGAGCGCCCGCGTTGTCCGGTACGTTGCCCGGCACGCCGTTCTGTACTTTCACGGTATTTCGTTCCTGTGGCGCGGCGGCATCGGAATCGATGCGGCGCGCATCGATGCGATAAGCGAAAGCTCCGGGCTGGCGCAGCCAGTCGCCTTGTACATCGCCGCCGGTGCGCGTCAACGCCCTGGCCAGGGGCGCGGTGAAAAACGGCAGCATGCCGCCGCCGCTTTCCGGCAGTGGAACGCCGGTCGCGGCATTGAACGCGATCCAGTTCATTTCCCAGAAACCGAACAGCAATTTCTTCAAGGCATTGCTCTTGGCTTCGCCCAGCGTGGCGCCGTCGCTCGACAGTGCCTGTTTCACTTCTCCGGGGGCAACCGGAATCCAGCCGTAGCCCGGCGCGAAGAATTCGGCACGACAACGCGGCACGGCATGCAGCCTGCCTTCTTCGTTCGTCCCTCCGGAACACCCCAGGCCGGGCGACAGCCGGGAGGCGTCGATGCACAGTCCGAACAACGTCCGCGCCGGCAGGCCGGCGGCGCGGCAAAGACCGACGAAAGCCAGCGTCATCGCCGTGCCTTCGTCGATGACGCCTTCGCCGGCAACGCTGTTTGTCGTTCCGTGATTGCCTGCGGCCGCCGCGATGGCGCGCGGCTGTGCGAACAGCGCGGCGATGCCGGCGTTTTCCGCCGCCGCGCGCGGAGACAGCGACTGTTCCAGCACCCAGTCGTAAATGGCCTTGCCGCGCGCCAGCGGATCCTTGATGCGGCCGATGATGTGTTCGGCGCTCTGGCGCAGCCGCGTCGCATCGACAAGCAACGGCAACGGTTGCACGTCGTGGCGCAATACCTCGGGACGTTCTTCCGCGCGGTGGCGGCGCGTCAGGTCGAAATGACGTTCCCGCACGTCGACGCGGGAAACGATTTCCAGAATCGGCATTCCCGCGCCGGCTTCGCGCGGGTCGGGCGTTCTGTCCCAGGTGGCGGTGAAGATTTCCATGTTGTCGGCGGCATTGCGCGCCAGGCCGGCATGGTCGAAATTGCCGCGCCAGCGGTGATCGCGCAGGCGTTGCCAAGGGGTGTCGTGTTCGAGCGCGAGCGGCAGCCAGACGCGGGCCGGGCCGTTCGTGTCGAGGCGCGTGATGCTGGTGACGATCTCGTAACTGCGCCAGGGTTCGGCCGGCGGCGGCGGAGTATCGAACGCATTGGTCGACAGCGGCGTGCGGGTGTTGTCGGCCGTTGCCGCGGGAGCGGTGGTCGTGGCGGCGGCGGGCGTCTTGCCCGTTTTTTTCGTCGTGCGTTTTTTGGCGGTGGTGGATTTTGCGGTTTTGCCGCGCGTGGTTTTTTTCGCTGCCCAGGCCTCGCTCGGCGTCAGCAGCGACAGCGCGGCGAATGAGGCGCCGACGGCGCTGAGGAAATTACGTCGTTTCATGGGGAATGCCGGAGATGAAAAATACGAAAGGAGACGCGATGGCAAACGGCCGCCGGTTGGTCGAAAGCGTTGCGAAGGCGCTATTGTGCCGGAGGAGCGGCCTCTTTGTGATCTTCCGCACAATTTCTGTTTTGTCTGACATGTTCGAAAGCCGCGGTTATCAATGCGCCGAAAAGCACGATCGCCCATGAACAGTAGAGCCAGACGAGAAAAATCGGAATCGCCGCGAAGGCGCCGTAAACGACTGCGTAAAAGGGAAAGTGGGCGAGGTAGAGTTCGAACAGGCGCTGCATCGAAAGAAACCCCGCCGCGGCGAGAAAACCGGCGCCAAGCGCGCACTTCCAGCGCACGGGCGTATTAGGCACGATGTAGTAGAGCAGCGACAGCAGGAGCGCGAGGATGGTGAACGATACCGAGCGCAGCAGAAAAAGCTGTAGCCACGGCAGGTGGGAAAGATAGCCGAAGGAAACCGTTACCGCGTAGGAGGTCAACATCAACAGGATGCCGATGGCCGGCGGCCAGGCGATCAGGGCCAGCGCGTAAAGCAGGAGACGCCGCCACAGCGGGCGCGCAGCGGTAATGCCCCAGACATGATTGAATGCCTGCTCGATGCTTTGCAGCAGCAGCAGCGCGGTAACGAACATCATCAGTGTCCCGGCCAGCGTGACCCGCGCGGCCTGTTCGGAAAATTCGAAAATCTTCGCGGCGATCTCGCCGCCGGAACCGGCGGGCAGAAGATGCGGCACCAGCCAGCGGTCGATCTGCTCGATCAACCCGGAGAAGGCGGGCACCGCGCCCAGAAGGCCGAGCAGCAGGGTGATGAACGGCACCAGCGACAGCAGCGTCGTGAATGCGAGACTGGCGCTCAGGAGCCCGAAATGCTCGACGTTGAAACGCCGTACCAGATGGCGGAAAAAAAGCCAGCACAGAGGCAGTATCCGGGACCAGATTCGGTGGCGGAGGGGCGGCCTCATGGCGTTTTCGTAAAGATTTCGTGGCGATGAAAAACGGAAATGAAAAAAAGAAGAAGCGCCCAAGGCACAATCAGGCACGCCGGAGTGTGCCCGGCGTGCCTGATTGTGCCTAATGGCGGCATCTCGACAAATGCTACGACCGATAGTCGGAAACCAGCCACGTGCCGCGCGGGAAATCGGAAAAGCCGGGGCGGCAGTGGGCGACGAGGATATTCTTGGTGTTGACGACGATGGCGCCGCCGGCGGGGTGTTCCAGCACCATCGCGGGGGCCTGCGGAATCCGGTGCATGTTGGTGAAAAACTGCGTCTGCGGCAGCAGTTGGCGTTCGATTTCGATCAGCAGCAAATGCCCGCCGGCCAGTTCGAAGCGGACATATCCCGTGTATTTCGTGCCGGGCTGGACGCCGTCCTCGGCCGCGGCGATGGCCGCCAGCGCGTTCACCTCGAACAGATTCGGATCTTCGATGATTCGGCGCCAGGCGGGCGTTTCCGGTTGCGAAATGGGAAAGGTGGTGATCAGATCGATGCGGCTGACCCGTTCCGGCGCAAAAAAGATGCACCTTTCCGCATCGCCGACGATCAGCGGGCCGTCATCGAAAAGGCTCGCGGGGCGCAGATGCTCCAGCGACGCTTGTATCTGTTTCGGATCGGTCTGGGTAAAATGCGCGGTCTGCCCGTCACTCAGGTAAATCTTGATTTCCAGGTTCATGATTTGTCTCCGGGATAATTGCAGTAGGACAGAATAAACCCAAAAACAATTCCTGGCATAAAGGAAACGAGCGGCGAAGGCGGTATCGGGGATCGGAAATGCGGAAAACGACAGATCGGGAAGAGGTGGGAAGGACGGAAAAGGCGGCGCCGATGACGGAAGCACAGCCTCACCCGGATAAAGGAAAAAGCGGGGTAAAAAGCGGCCTGAAACGCCTGTGGAATGCCATCCGTTATTCCCGTGACGGACTGAGGGCCGCCTATCGCCACGAGCAGGCGTTTCGCCAGGAGGTCTGGCTCGCGGCAGTGATGATCCCGGCCGCCTGTCTGCTGCCCGTTCCGCTGGTGCATCGGGCGTTGTTGGTTGCCAGCGTGCTGCTGGTGCTCATCGTCGAACTCGTCAATTCGGCGTTCGAAGCGGTGGTGGACCGGATTTCGCACGAAAGACACGAACTTTCCAAGCGTGCCAAGGATATCGGCAGCGCCGCGGTGCTGCTGGCGCTGATCAATGCGCTCGTCGTCTGGGGATGCGTTCTGTTTCCGTTATTCGCGGGATGAGCGTATTGCAGCGGTAGCTTGCAGGCTCATTGCGCCCGAAGGGATTTTTTGTCCGTCCGTTGAGTGTCGCAGGATGGACACCTAAACCTTGCCGATATGACGTAAGTGGATCAGCGGGTAAGGACGGCCTTGAGTGTCCGTCCCGGAACGGCCTGTGCGTTGAAATCCCATGCGTTCATAGAATCCGACTGCCTGAGCATTCTGCTCGTTCACATCGGTAGTGAGATTTGGATGCATACCCAGGGCGTGCCCGAGAAGGAAACGTCCGACACCGGATCCTCGATGGGCGGGATCTACAAACAATGCCTCCATGTGACTGCCGTCCAGCAGCATGAAAGCGACGACCCGGTCTTGTCGGTTATCTACGGCAACCCACAGCAAGGCCTCCGGCAGGAAACCGGCCAACTCTTTTTCTATGTCGCGCCGATCGTCCGGCGAAAGAAAGTCATGGGTAGCGTCTACGGCTCCGCGCCAGATATCCATAACGCGTTCGCCGTCTTCGGGAATGGAAGTGCGGATTCTAACCATTTCCATATTTATGACTTTCAAGTGTTTTTGACAGATCGATTAGGTATTTAGAACCTCTAACAAAACGGGCTCTGAATTTTTCGCAAGTGTCGGTAACAGGTGATGGCACAGGCGATGTTGAGAAGAACTTTATGGGTTATGGTCATGCACTTGAAGCGGATGCGCAGGTGCCGGAGATGATATAACTAGGAAAAGAGCGTCGACGACTCAGTGTATCTGCCCGAGTTCGTTGCCATAAGGCTGTCCGCGTTGGGCGATTTTGGCGGCGATGTTCATGGCGTGTAATGGTTTGCGGTACTTGCCGTGATCGTAGCATCGGACGGCTTGAACCCGGCGAGTTTGACCTCGCCGGGTTTTTGTTCATGTGTTCCATATTGATGTCATTTTTATGTGTGCAATGACAAAGGAGTCGTTTCAACGAATCGTGTAGCACTCTCCATACAGGCCCAGCGAAGCGGCTTCGTTGGAGCTTTCGCCCCAGCCGATGTAGACGGTTGACCCTACTAGGGTAGAAACATCAAGGCCGTTTGCGACATTGATGATATATGGTTGTTC
>JAVBTC010000111.1:0-14051 GCA_031556405.1 Rhodocyclaceae bacterium | reverse complement strand
AAGGCGCGGCCCGCTGCATTCCCTGCCGCCCGCGCTGATTCTGGCGCTCGTGCTGCTCGCCGTCGGCACCACCCTTTCCCGGATCGAATGGACGCAGCCGCACGGCGCGCCGATATCGGTCGCCCTCATGCAGGGTAACATCGAGCAGAATCTGAAATGGGAGCCGCAGCATTTCATGAATTCGCTGCGCACCTATTACCAGCTGATGCGCGATCATCCGGCGCAACTGACCTTGTTTCCCGAAACCGCGCTACCCGCCTTCGTCGACGACCTGCCGGAGGACTATCTCGACGCCTTGAAAGCATTGGCGCTGCGGCAGAATGGCGACCTCGTCTTCGGCGCCATTCTCGGCGACCGCGAACGGCCGGAAAACGGTGCCGTCAGCCTCGGCGCCTCGCCGGAACAGCATTACGCCAAAACGCACCTCGTGCCGTTCGGAGAATTCGTGCCGCCGGGATTTTCCTGGTTCATGAACATGATGAACATCCCGATGTCGCAACTCATCCCCGGCGATGAAGACGCACCGCCGCTGACGCTCGCCGGGCAGCGCGTCGCCGTCGACATTTGCTACGAAGACGTGTTCGGCGAGGAAATCGCCCGTTCCGCTCCCGAGGCCAGCCTGCTCGCGAATGTTTCCAATACCGCCTGGGTCGGCGATTCCCTCGCGCAGCCGCAGCACTTGCAGATCGCCCGCACCCGCGCATTGGAAACCGGCCGCCCGATGCTGCGCGCGACCAATACCGGCATGACGGCGGTGGTTAACGCCGATGGAACGGTCGCCGCGGCGCTGCCGCCATTCACGCGCGGAGTGCTCGTCGCCACGGTGCAGGGGCGCACCGGACTGACGCCGTATCTGCGCTGGAAGAATGGCGCTTTTCTCGCACTGGCAGGAATATTCCTGCTACTGGCGCAAATTGGCAGGAACAATGCCAATTATTGACCTTATTAAAAAACCAAATACAATAACCCTTCGATCATAGAATTTTCTATTATGAATATGCAGAAGGAGAAATAATGCGTAGAGTAAACATATCGGTCGGCGGAGTACCCACTGGCGAACAAAGAACATGGGCATACCCCAATGGTCAGGCACTCGGAGAATTTCTGATTCCCATATACAAATGCATCGTGTCTGGATATGACGACAAAGGCACTCCTGTGCGAAAACCGTTTGATGTACTGCGATTCGGAGTACAGTGCAAAGACGGGAAAACAGCCAAAGTAGTTGGACTGGCTGATTACCAAACTCACGTTATCAAAGCTTGGCTGCCGACATATCGTGTGCACAGTGCAGTTTCTATAGAAGATGGCGCATGGCAAGTTTATGACAATTTTTTAATTCATGATGGACCAGACAGTTCGAAGGAATTGTTTGCGACTATTGGGTGTGTCGAAGTGATGGGATATCGTGGATTCATTAATTTTAATGATTTGATTATTTCTTTGTCAGGACCGAAAACAACAACTAGAGATCAGCAACTTATTGAAATCGGCAATGCTCGAAATATCTCTATAACATACGACAAAGCTTCTCGGCCACCTTTGAAAAGAAAGTCGTAATATGAAAATTGGTATCTCATTCCTTTCAAAACAAATAGACAATTTTTTTCTGGTCGTATGGATCATCGCAGCATCGATATCATTTGGAAACAGCCTTCAGGCTTCGACTCCGGCAATTCCCGATAAAATTGTCCAACAGGCTTTGATCGAACGTTTTTTATCCGGCTCTGAAAATGCACCGTTGCGGGAAACTACGATGACGAAAAAAAACATTCAGATCGTCGTACGTAACAACCTTGACCCAGGTTTGCTGATCCCCGTCCCCGAAATGACAGGAACGGATTTTCGCTTCATTCAACCTGGGCAGCGTGATGAAGTACATGTGGCGGTATTGATTCTTTCCTATCCCGATGAAAAAACCGCATATCGGATGGCAAAAAAATTAGTCAACAAGGGCGGATATTTTAGACAGACAAAAATTCTTACCCGCTTCTCTTATGTCCCGGTTGAAAACCAGTTGGTAATCGCCTTCACGGAAACTGCGGGAGATGACGAGATCGTCAAGTTTATTGACGAACTCGCCGGTCTTTTCAAAGATAATCACGAAAATCAAAGATGAAATACCGCGCATATTTGCAGTAGCTGATTTGTTCAGCAAAAAATGGGGGGCCGAACGACGGTATAGAAATGCGACCTGTCCCTTCTATAATTTCTGTTCATGGTTTCATCGGAGGCGTTTATTTATGCCTCCGGCAGCGATGACCTCGATTCTGTTTTCATTGCTGCGATGGCTATTTCATGCACCCTCATGGGTTTGTTGTTTCCATTTATCGGTTTCAAAATAGGAAGCTGGCTCGCCCGTTCAAAAGAACAGAAAAAGCCCTGAATCATCTACAAGCAAAACCAATAATCAAGTCGCAAGATTCCGCTGTTACCGGAACACAGCCTCCGGACTCATCCTCGGGGCCTCATCGCGCAGAATCAATGCCGGAGATGCAAATGGCGCCAGACGCTCCAGGAAATCGAGAATTTCCAGTGCCGGTGCATTGCGGAAAAATTTCGCTTTCGGCTCTTCCATCCAGATCCTGTCGGCCCAGGCCCAGATTTCGTAAGGCGTGTCGCCGATACCGTCGCGGTTGCGGTCGAATCCCTCGTAATCGTCCCAGTAATTGCCATACCAGGAATTGTTGACCAGCGCGTCGCTGCTCTCTCCGACCAGCGCCTGCCAGAGGTTGTGTTCGAAGCGGTTGTAGAAAACGAGGTGACCGCTTTTTTCGCCGTAGAAATTGATGCCGGTGATGTTGTAGGCGATACGGTTGTTGAGGATGGCAATGCGGTTGACCGGATGGAGCGGCGAATCGGCAAGGATGCCGACCGCGCAATGTACGATTTCGTTTCCCACCACCAGCGCCGCCGACGATTCCTTGAGCGCGATGCAGGCGCCGGAAGCATCCATCACGTGCGTGATGCGGTTGCCGCGAATGATCATTCCTTCCGAATTGAGAATCGACATTCCGCTCGAATTGCGGGAGATTTCGTTGCCGACCACCAGGCTGCGGTGCGAAAAAAGAAAATTCATCGCCCGCCGGCTGTCGACGATACGGTTGCCGATGAAGCGGTTGTACGGCGAATTGGTGATCGTGAGATCGCGGATCTGCGCGATGTCGTTGCCTTCGATCAGATTGCGCCGGCTGTACCAGAGCCGGATGCCGTCGCCGCGATCGGCGCTGTCCCAGGATTTGGAGCGGATACGGTTGCGGCGGATGACGTTGCCGTCGGCCTGTTGCAGCGCGATGCCGAACAGCACGTCCTCGATTACATTGTCCTCGATCGTGTTGTCGTTGCCGGTGATGAAAATCCCGGAATCGAGCTGGTCGTGCGAAACGCCGGAGTTGACGATGGACAGTCCCCGTACCGTCGCACCGCTGGTGGCAACGGTCAGTACCCGCCCTCGCCCGCCGCCGTCGAGCCTCACCCGCCGCGCACCTTCAAGAACGATAGGATGCGAAATCGTCGCCGGCCCGGCATAGACGCCGGGTGGAAGTTTCAAGGTTCCACCGGCGGGGGTAAGGTCGATCCATGGTTGCAGCGGAAGCGGCGCCGTTCCCGCCGTTCCCTTTGTGGCCGACTCGGTTTCGGCAAACACCGATGGCGAGAGGGACAAAGAGAGGGACAAAAACAGCCACAGGAAAAAACCCAGGGGCGAACGCCTCATCGCCGCCACCCGACACAGCCGTTCATCGCCGCCGTTCATAACCGCTTCGATGAATAACACGGCCGTTTTTCCCGGAGCGGGCAACGACACCCGGCACGGCTGCCCTCCGCCCGGCCATGCGGAAGCGGAAAAGCCGCAGATCTACGCCAACTGCGTTTCCGCTGTCCGCCATAGACATTGCCCTTTGCTTTCGGCATCGATCGACGCCAGCAGCCGTTCATGTTCGGCACATTCCTCCGCGCTGGCGCGAAGCACGGTCAACTCCGGACGCTCACGCCGCACCACCTGGTCTTCATGCAGGCGCGGCGTCGGCGACAGGTCGATCATCAGGCTGTCCTGGCCCCGCGTGAGCGCCAGATAGACCTCGGCGAGCAGTTCGGCATCGAGCAGCGCACCGTGCAGCGTACGCTGCGAATTGTCGATCGCGTAGCGCTCGCACAGGGCATTGAGGTTGTTTTTCTTGCCGGGATGAAGCTCCTTCGCCATC
This sequence comes from Rhodocyclaceae bacterium, assembly GCA_031556405.1. Lineage (GTDB taxonomy): Bacteria > Pseudomonadota > Gammaproteobacteria > Burkholderiales > Rhodocyclaceae > WQZF01. Next base: position 9,849 of record JAVBTC010000111.1, on the reverse strand, counting down.
TTCAGCGTGTCGCAGATTCCCGCGCACACCGTCTCCAGCGGCGCCAACCCAAGCAAGGAGAGTTCGTGATTGAGGAACCCGCAATCGAACGGCGCGTTATGGATCACCAGTTCCGCACCGCGAATGAAATCGAGGAATTCGGGAGCGATCTCGGCGAAGCGCGGCTTGCCGACGAGAAATTCGCGGCTGATGCCGTGCACTTCCTGGGCGCCGGGATCGATATCCCGTTCCGGATCGAGGTAATAGTGGAAATGGCGCTGCGTCGGGCGGCGCTGGACGATTTCGATACCGGCGATTTCGATGATGCGGTGTCCGTCGCGTGTGTCGAGGCCGGTGGTTTCGGTATCAAGAACGATCTGTCGCATGGCAAAGGAATTTTCAGGGCGGAACGCGGACAAACGCGTTGATTCAGGTCAGAAAGCGACGCGGAAAGAGAGGGGAAGAGAAAGCGCTATAGTAACGGTTCGTGGCCTCGACCGACACGCGAAAGTCTCATTTCATGCGTCCGCATCCGTCCTCTGCTTCAGCCTCTACTTCCACACCCGGAAAACGTCTCTTCGTTGCCCTCTGGCCACCTCCGCCGCTGCAACGGGCGCTGACCGCGCTCACCGACGGCGAACGCAGTGGGGTCGCCGTGCCGGCAGCCAATGTGCATCTGACGCTGGCCTTTCTCGGCGCCTCCTCGAACGAGCAGGAAGCATGCTACCGCGCCGCATTGCAGAAATTGTCTTTCGATGCGTTCAAATTGCGGATCGACATGCTGGGCTGGTGGCGCAAGCCGCGCATCGTCTGGGCCGGGCCAAGCGAAACGCCGTCGGAATTGCCGGCGCTTGTACAACAGGTAAACGAACTTCTACGCGCCTGCCCGGCGCCATCGGATACCTCCGGCAACGCTGCCGAAAAGGAATCCGGAACCTCGTCCTTCGCGGCGCATATCACGCTGTTGCGCAAACATCCCGGTCCCGCGCCCGCATGGGGCGGTCGTACCGCGCTATCCTGGCGGGTGGATACGGTGGCGCTGTGGGAATCCCTCCGCGTTGCGGGGGGCGTGCGCTATCGTCCTTTGTTGCGCATCGGAGCACAAACGACAGGATAAAACGGCGGTACAGGGTAAAATCACGGACATTCGCGAAGCGCCGGGATAATCTGGGGGAACCATCTCCGCATCGGAAATCTCCACAGGATTGGCAGCGATTGTTTACCCGTTTTCTTTTTGAGTATTTTTTCCCATGCAGACGCCTCATTCACTGAATACCGCGGCATTGCTCTCGCATGTGCCGCTGTTCAACGGACTCGTATCCGAGGAAATCGCGCGGATCGCGCGCGGTACTCGCGAAGTCCACGCGGTGCGCAACGACATCCTGTTCCACAAGGGCGATACGCCGACCGGCTTTCATCTGGTCGTCTATGGACAGATCAAGCTTGCCTTCACCTCGTCGCAGGGCGGCGAGAAAGTGATCGAGATTCTCGGCCAGGGGGAAACTTTCGGCGAGGCGGTAATGTTCATGGACAAACCGTATCTCGTGTATGCCCAGGCGCTGACCGATTCGCTGCTGTTGCACATTTCCAAGGCGGTGATCATGGAAGAGCTGGAAAACGATCCGAAACTCGGCCGCAAAATGATCGCCGGCCTCGCGATGCGTCTGCACCACCTGGTCACCGACGTCGAATCGTATTCGCTGCATTCCGGCCGGCAGCGCATCATCGGTTATCTGCTGCGCGAATACATGGACGCGAAAAAACCGTCGAAATCGCTGACCGTGACGCTGACGACGAACAAGGGAATCATTGCCTCGCGGCTGAACCTCACCCAGGAACACTTCTCGCGCATCCTGCACGAGCTTTCCGACAGAGGACTGATTGTCGTCGAAGGGCGCAAGATTCATATTCCGGACGTGGAAAAATTGCGGGAATACGATCTGTAGTCCGTCACTCCATCACAGCGGACGATGGATGAGGTTGCTTCGTTTTGTAGCCCAAGCGGTTTCATTACGGTTCATTGACAACGCCGTTTTATTGGTACCAAGCATTCTCCCCTGACATTCAGGAACTCCTTGCGCTTCATTTCCCGTTTTCAGCAACATTCGCCCGTTTGCTTCTCTCAATCGGTCCGAAAGGAAAATTTATGATGTCGACGTTCATCATTGCCGCTCTGATTCTGCTGGCCATCGTTTTCCTGCTGTACGTAAGACTGATCACCCTGCGCAACCGGGCTCTGGAAGCGCTGTCGGGAATCGACGTTCAACTCAGCCTGCGCGCGGATACCATTCCAAATATCCTGAAAATCGCCAGGCGCTTTCTCGAACACGAGCAGAAGCTTCTCAAGGAAATCACCGAGTTACGTTCCAGTCTGGGAAAAGGATACGACCCGAAAAGCCGTGAAGAAGTGTGCCGCCATTTCGAAACAGCCGCTCATCTCGAAAGCAGAATGGGGCAGTTGATGGTGACTCTGGAAAATTACCCGGAACTCAAGTCCGACCAGGTCATGCTGCAGACGCAGAGGACATACAACGAAGTCGAAACGCAGATTTCCGCCGCGCGGCGCTTTTACAATTCTTCGGTCGGCGACCTCAATACCCAGGTACAGATTTTTCCGATCAGCCTGATCGCCGCGATTGCGGGGGTCGGTCAAATGCCGTTCTACGAAGCGCCGGTATCGGCCCAAACTCCCATCGACGCGGACAATTACCTGCGCTGAGCGAATCCACGCACCGAGAACCCGGTTATCCCGGGAAAAATCGTGAAATTGTGAATACCGACATTCCACAAAATAAGCCTACCGCCGCACCCGATGATCCTTACGGGGACAAGGCCTTTCTCGCGTATTATCAGGCGAAGATTCAACCGCTGCTGACAAAACTCGAAAAACATCGCCGCGCCGCATTGGCTGAGCATAAAAAGCGCGGGCCCAAAATACTATTTATGGCAACATTGTTGGGGACACCCATCCTGGCATTCAGCTCAATTCCGTTGGATCATAGAGCACTCCTTGTATTGTTGATCGTCGTGATTCTCATAGTGGTATGGTGTGGATCGCCGAAACGGTATTTTTCAAAAAAAATCAGAGACGAAATTTTTCCTGTTGTTTTCAAATTCTTCGGAGAAGATTTTCATTACGCACCAATAACTCCGAAGAAACTTCAGAAGGAAATTCTTACGTTATGTAATAGATCTTTGCTTTTTAAAAAGACGAACAGAGCTACTATCGGTACTTTCGTTTCTGGAAACTATGAAGGGGTCTCCTTCTTTTCCACTGAACTCCAACTAAATTTTCGCAAAAATTTTAGCGGACCTTGGCGAAATTCATTTGACGGTGCAATCCTTTTATTCCGTCTGAGTGCCAATCCAGAATTGAAAGTCGTTGTTCGGAAAGATGGAGGTCTCCTGGAGAATTTGGTAGACATTGGGCTAACACGCGTCCGCCTTGAGGACCCAATATTCGAGAAGACATTCGAGGTTTATGGAAACGACCAGATCGAAGCCCGCATGTTTTTAACACCAAGCTTTATGAACAGATTGCTGCGCTTGGATTATAAGTATTGCAAAAACCGATACCCGCCTATCCTCGAAGGAATCGACACTATTCAATGTTGTTTTCTCGGTGGCTCGCTTATGGTCTTTTTACCTGGGAGCGCTTTATTTAGCTTTACCAGAACATATTTAAACGATTGCGAAAACCCGATCAGTATCGGGAAAGAAACTCGAGCAATCAGAAATCAGATGGAAATTGTTTTCGGCATTGTCGATGATCTGAACCTATCTGGGAACACTGGACTATGGGGGACGAATACCGACCATACAGCGGGATCGCCGAATTTAATGCAATAGTCGGCTGAACTGGAAAGAAAACCACTACCTGTTTCTTCTGCCGAAATAACGGCCTACTACCGCGCGAACCACAATAAAAAGCGGTCAGGTAGTAGAGGCAAGCCAACGCGTCAATGTTTCCGGTGCGTTTGCCTCGTTTTCGAAGCTGACCAGTTCCCAGGCGTCGCGCTCGGCAAGCAATGCACGCGCAAGCAGGTTATTCAGCGCGTGGCCCGATTTATGCGCGGAAAAACTTGCGAGCAGCGGATGGCCAACCAGGTAAAGGTCGCCGATTGCGTCGAGCACTTTATGTTTCACAAACTCGTCGCCATAACGCAGGCCGTCGCTGTTCAACACGCGATATTCATCGAGCACGACAGCATTCTCCAGGCCGCCGCCCTGCGCCAGCCCGTTTTCGTGCATCCATTCGACTTCCTGCACGAAGCCGAAGGTACGCGCCCGCGCGATATCGCGAATGTAGGAATGCGCGGCGAAATCGAACTCCGCCCGCTGTCCGGAACGATCGATTGCCGGATGGTTGAAGATGATTGAAAAGTCGAGCCGGAACCCATCGTACGGGGTAAAGCGCGCCCATTTATCGCCGTCCGTCACTTCGACCGTGCGCAGGACACGCATGAATTTCTTCGCCGCTCCCTGTTCTTCGATGCCGGCGGACTGGATCAGAAAAATGAAGGGCGCTGCGGAACCGTCGAGAATGGGCACTTCGGCAGCATCGAGATCGACCCAGACATTATCGATGCCCAGTCCGGCAAACGCGGACATCAGGTGCTCGATGGTGCTGACCCTGACACCGTCGCGTTCGAGGCAGGAACAGAGCCGGGTATCTCCCACCAGCGTCGCCATGGCCGGAAGTTCGACCGGCGGATCGCAATCGACGCGGCGGAAAACGATACCGGTATCGATCGCCGCCGGGCGCAACACGATATTAACCTTGGCACCGGAATGCAGGCCGACACCGCTGGCGCGGATCAGAGTCTTGAGGGTACGCTGTTTGAGCATATGCTTAAAAGATGGAACAACCTGTCAAGTCTAGCACGAACGTTGTCGATGACAAGAAATGACAGGTTGCCGTTCGAGGAGAATCGATCGTATCTTACCGCCTTCAATATACCGTTCAGTTTTCCGTTGCAGTCCCGCTTTTCAGTCCCGCTTTCAATCCGCCTGGCGACGCAGGAATGCGGGGATGTCGTACCGGTCGACACCGCTGTTCGAAAGCGCCTCGGCAGTGACGCCGGCGGCCATGCCGCGCGCGCCGCGGCCGCGGATCACGGTCGGGGTGTCGTACTGCGAATAGTCGGAGGCGATCGCCGACGGCTGCGCATGTTCGGTACCGGTGGCCTGCAATACCGGCGAATCGATCACGGTAAAGCTCTGCCGTTTCAATTGCGCCTGCCCGAGACCGGTGGCAACGACGGTAACGCGAATATCGTCGCCCATCGCATCGTCGTATACCGCGCCGAAGATGATATGAGCGTCATCGGCGGCAAAGGCGCGCACCGTGGCCATTACTTCGTTGACTTCCCGCATCTTCAACCCGCGCGTGGCGGTGATGTTAACGAGAACGCCCTTGGCGCCGGAAAGGTTGATTCCTTCCAGGAGCGGCGAGGCCACCGCCTGTTCGGCGGCGATGCGTGCGCGGTCGACGCCGGAAGCATAGGCCGACCCCATCATCGCCATGCCCATTTCGCTCATCACGGTACGAACGTCTTCGAAATCGACGTTGACCAGGCCGGGGAAATTGATGATTTCCGCGATACCGCCAACGGCGTTGCGCAGCACATTGTCGGCCTCCTTGAACGCTTCATCCATCGACACGTCGTCGCCGAGCACTTCCATCAATTTGTCGTTGAGGATGACGATCAGCGAGTCGACATGCTTCTGCAGTTCGGAAATGCCGGCTTCGGCCACTTTCATCCGCTTGCCTTCGAAGGCGAACGGCTTGGTGACCACGGCAACGGTGAGAATGCCGAGCTCACGCGCGACTTCCGCGATGACCGGCGCCGCGCCGGTGCCCGTACCGCCGCCCATGCCGGCGGTGAGGAAGACCATGTGCGCGCCGCGCAGGTGGTCGGCGATACGCTCGCGGTCCTCGAGCGCGGCGGTTTTGCCCGCTTCCGGCTTGGCACCGGCGCCGAGGCCGTTCTTGCCGAGCTGGATCTTGGAACCGGCAACGTTGCGCTTCAGCGCCTGCGCATCGGTATTGGCGACGATGAATTCGACGCCGTTTACGCCTTCGCGGATCATATGGTCGACGGCGTTGCCGCCGGCGCCGCCGATGCCCATCACTTTGATGACGGTTCCGACGTCATCAAAAATGTCTTTATCGATAATTTCGAACATAATCGCCTCCTCAGAAAAGCGGTCTATTGAAAGGGTTTGTCAAAGGTAAGAACGGTTGCATGCGGCCTTAAAAAAGCTCAAAAATAAAACTCAAAGATTCTTTGCTACCCAGGATTTCATGCGCCCGAACACCTGCGCAAAATTGCGTGTTTCATGAATTTTCTGCCCGCGTTTCCTTTGCGCCTTGGCCTCCATCAGAAGACCGTAAGCGGTGGAGAACCGCGGACTTTGAATGACATCGGAAAGAGACCCCTGATATTTCGGAGCCCCCAGGCGAATCTGCATGTGCAGCACTTCCTCTCCCAGCTCGACCATGCCCGGCATGACCGCGGAGCCTCCAGTCAGCACGACGCCGGAAGAGAGCACATCCTGAAAACCGGCCTGGCGCAGTTTCATCTGAATCAGGTCGAACAGTTCCTCGACGCGCGGCTGGATCACGTCCGCCAGTGCCCGGCGCGACAGCTTGCGGCTGGGCCGGTCGTCGACGCCGACGACTTCGAGCGTTTCGTCGGCGTCGGCCAGTTGCGACAGCGCATAGCCGTAACGGCGCTTGATTTCCTCGGCTTCGCGTGTCGGCGTGCGCAGCGCCATCGCAATGTCATTGGTCACCTGGTCGCCGGCGATGGGAATCACCGTGGTATAGCGGATCGCGCCCTGGGTCCAGACGGCGATATCGGTCGTGCCGCCGCCTATGTCGACCAGGCAGACGCCGAGATCCTTCTCGTCCTCGGAGAGCACGGCGTAGGAAGAAGCCAGCGGCTGCAATACCAGGTCGTTGACCTCGAGCCCGCAGCGGCGCACGCACTTGACGATGTTCTGCGCCGCGGAAACGGCGCCGGTGACGATGTGCGCCTGCACTTCGAGGCGGAAGCCGCTCATGCCGATGGGTTCGCGGATGCCGCCCTGGTCGTCGATGATGAATTCCTGCGTCAGGATGTGAAGGATTTCCTGGTCGGTCGGGATCGGCATCGCGCGCGCGGTTTCGATGACGCGCTCGACGTCGGCGGCGGTGACTTCCTTGTCCTTGATCGCCACCATGCCATGCGCGTCGAAGCTCCTGATGTGGCTGCCGGCGATGCCGGTGTAGACATCCTTCACCTTGCAGTCGGCCATCAGTTCGACTTCCTGGATCACGCGCGAGATCGTCGCCACCGTTTCCTCGATGTTGACCACGGCGCCCTTGCGCAATCCCCGCGATTCCTGCGATCCCATTCCGATGACGTTGAGCCTGTTCTCCGGCGTGATCTCGGCCACCAGCGCGACGATCTTCGACGTGCCGATGTCCAGTCCGACGATCAGGTCCTTGCTGTCCCTACTCATGCTTCCCCTCGATTTTCCACTTCCTGGCGCCGGTTTCTAGCGCACATCGCGACGCCTCGCCGCCTGCGCTTGCGTCTGTGCCTGCTGCAATGCGAACCCGTTCGGGTAACGCATGTCCACGACCGTCACCCGGGCGGTTCCGCTCGCCGCGACGATGGTCGGGTAATACGTGATGAACCGCGCCAGCCGCTGCGCCAGCGGAATTTGCTGCTGCTCGCGCCCCAGGTTGACCAGCATTCCGTCGTCCAGGCGCACCTGCCACGCCAGCCGCGACGAGAGCGCGACGCGCACCGGCGTCTTGCCGATCGTGCGCAGTTGCTGCAGAAATTCGCTGTAGCGCAGCAATACTTCCGCCGACTGCCCCGGCGGTCCGGAAAGCACCGGCAAGTTTCGTTGCATCCCCTCGGCGGGCGGTGCCGAAAACACTTCGCCATAGGGGTTCACCCAATCTTCCGTTTCCGCGGCGCTCTCTTCCCGCTCGCCCCAGTGTGCCACCGCCACCTGCTCCTCGATCGTGACGAGCAATTGTCCCGGCCAGTAACGCCGCACTTCGGCGCGACGCACCCAGGGCAGCTTCTCCAGTCCCTGCTGCAAGGCTTCCGGGCTGGTATCGAAGTAACTGCGGTGCGGCATTTGCTGCAACAACGCTTCCAGTTCGGCGCGCTTGACCGTCCGCAACTCGTGCGTCACGACCACGTCGGTCAATGCGAAAGCGGGCAGACGCGCCAGCGCCAGCCCTGCCGCCGTCAGCAGTCCTCCCAGCGCCACGACGAACAGCAGATCGGCGAGCGCGTCCAATAACTGGGGTCGGTGCCACATTATTCATTCCAAGGAAGCCTGCGCCAGAATGGAAAGTACCAGCGTGTCGAAATCGATTCCCGCAGCGCGGGCGGCCATCGGCACCAGGGAATGAGTCGTCATGCCCGGCACGGTGTTGGCCTCCAGAAAATAGGCGTTGCCCGCCGCATCGCAGAGAAAATCGATACGCCCCCAGCCGCGCCCGCCGATCGCGGCGAATGCCATCAATGCCTGTTCGCGCAACTGCGTCTCGCGCTGCGGCGGCAGCCCGCATGGACACAGGTAACGCGTGGTATCGCTCAGATATTTGGCGTTGTAGTCGTAAAACTCGCCGTCGGGCTCGATCTTGACGATCGGCAGCGCCCGGTCGCCCAGAATCGGGATGGTGTATTCGCCGTCGACGATGCCGCGCTCGGCGATGATCCGGTCTCCCGGCGCCGCCACGCGCGCGGCTTCCGCATAAGCCGCGGCAAGCGCACCGCTTTCCTTGACCTTGACGACGCCGACCGAGGAACCCTCGGAAGCCGGCTTGACGAACAGCGGCAGCCCGAGCGCCCTTTCGACCGCGGCAAAATCGCTGCCCGTGTGCAGCAGCCGGAATTCGGGAACGGTCAGCCCGAGGTTCTGCCAGATCAGTTTCGTGCGCCATTTGTCCATGCCCAGCGCCGAAGCGAGAACACCGCTGCCGGTATAGGGAATCCGCAGCATTTCGAGCACGCCCTGAAGAACGCCGTTTTCGCCGTAACCGCCGTGCAGCACGATGAAGGCGCGGTCGAACCCTTTCAGTTCCGCCAGATCGCGCGTCGCGGGATCGAACGCTTGGGCGTCGACCTTTTGCCGCAACAGTGCTTCCAGCACACGGGCGCCGCTCTGGAGCGAAACCTCGCGTTCGGCGGAAATACCGCCGAAAATGACGGCGACGCGGCCGAGATCGGCGGTTTTCAGCGCCCCCGCCGACAATTCCAGCATTTGCTCATCCGGCGAGTCTTCCGGGCCGGTGGCGGAGATTGCCGTACTGATCTGGTTTTCCTCGTTCGCACTCATTGTTTTCGGATATTTCTCAAGCTTCATTGAAGGCACAGTTACAGATACGGTTACAGACAGTTTTCAGGGCAGTTTTCAGGCATAGCGCCGATCCGATACCAAGTACATAATTCGCGTTCAAAATAAAGTTGAATTCTATCATCGACCAGTATTGCTGCCGGTTTTGAGAAGAAATTAAATTCTTTAATTTAGAATGAATGTGGGATTTTTGCATCGCTCCCAAACCCTTCGCGGCACCGGACGGCGCGATGCTCGTTCCTCCTTCCGGAACGAACTTTCCGCCGTATCCGGAACCCGTTTTGTCCCTTGCGCCGGTATTTGCGATCACATTCGCCATTGCATTCATCCTTGCGCCAACTTCCCCGGAATGGCGCCGATTGATCCCGCGCCCATGGTCAGCACGACATCGCCATCCTGGGCCAGCGCGGCGATCATTTCCGGCATTTTTGCCATGTCCTCGACGAATACCGGTTCGACCTGGCCGGCAACGCGCAGCGCGCGCGCCAGCGCGCGGCCGTC
>JAVBTC010000152.1:0-30690 GCA_031556405.1 Rhodocyclaceae bacterium | reverse complement strand
GAGGCGCTGGCCTTCGACGCCGATGTCCAGCCGCCGCGCGCTGAGGGCGGATGCCTGGGCGACGAAGACGTCGAGATAGCTCGCGGTGCCGGCGAGATACTGGTTGCGCACCAACATCTCGGATTCGGCGGCGGCCTGCGCGGCTTCGCGCTGGTGCACGGATTCTTCTTCGAGCACGCGCAGCGCGGCGAGGTTGTCCTCGACTTCCTGGAACGCGGTGAGCACGGTCTGGCGGTAGGTGGCGACGGATTCGTCGTAGGCGCCGCGCGCCTGTTCGACCTGGGCACTGCGCAGGCCGCCGTCGAAGAGGATCGCGGCGAGCGCGGGGCCGAGCGACCAGAAGCGGTTCGGCAGCGTAAACAGCGGGCCGAAACCGGAATTCTGCTGGTAGCCTCCGGCGGCGGAGAGCGTCAGCGTCGGGTAGAACGCGGCCTGGGCGACGCCGATGTTGGCATTGGCGGCGGCGGCGCGGCGCTCGGCGGCGGCGATGTCGGGACGGCGTTCGAGCATTTCGGAAGGCAGCGCGGTGGGTACCTGCGGGAGCTGCGGCAGCGACGGTTTCGCGGGCGGCGTCAGTTCGAGCCGCGCCGGGGGAATACCGATCAGCAGCGCGATGGCGTGTTCGAGCTGGGTGCGCTGTATGTCGAGATCGATCGCCTGCGCCAGCGTATTGCTCAATTGCGTTTGCGCCTGCGTGACGTCGGAACGCTGGGCGACGCCAGCCTCGTAGCGGTTTTTGATCACTTCGAGCGATTTGCGGTAGGTTTCCGCGGTTTCGTCATACAGGCGCCGCTGCACGGCGTTGACGCGCCATTGCAGATAGCTCTGGACGAGCGTGGTCTGGGCGGAAAGAACGGCGGCGGAAAGGTCGGCGGCGCTCGCCTGGGCGCTTGCCTCGCCGGCTTCGATATTGCGCCGGATGCGCCCCCAGAGGTCGATTTCCCAGCCGAGGTTGAGTGCGATCTGGGAACTGTTGTTGACGCGGGAACGGGTGGTGCTGTCGTTGTTCCCCGTGCCCGAGGAATTGGAGGAGGAAGCGTTTCCGCTGCGGCTGGCGGAAGCGCCGAGGTTGACGGTGGGATAGGCGGCGGCGCCGGCGGCGTCGAGCAGCGCCAGGGCTTGCCGGTAACGGGCGGCGGCGGCGGCGATGTCCTGGTTCGAAATTTCCACTTGCGTCACCAGTTCGTCGAGCTGCGGCTCGCTGTAGATCTTCCACCATTCGCCGCGCTCGCTCTGGTCCTGGGGCTGCGCGGTTTTCCAGCCGGGAGGCGGATCTTCCTTCCACGCGGCGGGAACGTCCAGCTCGGGCTGGCGGTAGTCGGGGCCGACGGTGCAGGCGGAGAGCGCCAAGGCGACAATCATTGCCGCAAGCGCCGTGGCGCCCGGACGATCGGAGGGACGCTTTGGAGGATGCTCTGGGGGATGCTTTGGGGGGCGCCCGTCTCGGGGAGAAACAGGGAGAGAGAGGGGAGGGGGGAAGGACATATCGGCGTTTTCCAGAAAAAATTCTATGTCGGCAGCTTCGCGGCGCGGCGGTTCTTGTAGCGGTAGCCGCACCACAGGAGCAGCAGCCAGACCGGGATCAGCAGCACCGAAACCATTACCTTGCCGCCGGTCATGAGCATGATGACGAGAATCAGCGCGAGAAAGGCGATGCACAGGTAGTTGCTCCATGGGTGCCAGAGCGACCTGAATCTCGGCGTTACGCCTTCTTCCGTTTTGCGTGCGCGGAACTTGAGTTGGGCGAGGCTGATCATCGCCCAGTTGATGACGAGCGCGGAAACGACCAGCGCCATCAGGAATTTCAGCGCTTCCTTGGGGATGCTGTAGTTGACGAGCACGCAGAGGAATGTCGCCAGCGCCGAGACGCCGATCGCGGCGGTGGGCACGCCGCGGCGGTCGACCGCGAGCAGCGCGCGCGGCGCGTTGCCTTGCCGCGCCAGGCCGTAGAGCATGCGGCTGTTGCAGTAGACGCCGCTGTTGTAGACCGAGAGCGCGGCGGTGAGGACGACGAAGTTGAGCGCGTGCGCGGTGGCGTCGTGTCCGATCTGGGAAAAGATCAGCACGAAGGGGCTGCCGCCGGTGAGCACCTGCCGCCACGGGTAGAGCGAGAGCAGCACGGCCAGCGCGCCGATGTAGAAGATGAGGATGCGGTAGAGCACCTGGTTGATCGCCTTCGGAATCGTTTTTTCCGGGTCGCGCGCTTCCGCCGCGGTGATGCCGATCAGTTCCAGGCCGCCGAAGGAGAACATGATGAAGGCGAGCGCCATCACCAGTCCCTCGATGCCCATGGGAAAGAAGCCGCCGTCGTTCCACAGGTTGGCGACGGTGGCCTGCGGTCCGCCGTGGCCGCTGGCGATGAGCCAGCCGCCGAAGGCGATCATGCCGAGAATGGCGACGACCTTGATCAGCGCGAACCAGAATTCCATTTCGCCGTAGAGCTTGACGTGGGCGAGGTTGGCGGCGTTGATGAGGAGGAAGAAGACGGCGGCGGAAACCCAGGCGGGGATCTGCGGCCACCAGAACTGCACGTAAGTGCCGACGGCGGTGAGCTCGGCCATGCCGACGAGGATGTAGAGCACCCAGTAATTCCAGCCGGAAAGAAAACCGGGGAAATCGCCCCAGTATTTGTACGCGAAGTGGCTGAACGAGCCGGCGACCGGTTCTTCGACGATCATTTCGCCCAGTTGCCGCATGATCAGGAAAGCGATGGCGCCGCCGAGCGCGTAGCCGAGGATCATCGCCGGTCCGGCCAGCGTGAGGACTTCGGCGGAGCCGAGAAAGAGGCCGGTGCCGATGGCGCCGCCGAGCGCGATCAGTTGAATGTGGCGGTTTGCGAGGCCGCGTTTGAGTTCGCCGGCGCGGAGGTCGTGCATCGCGTGCATGGTGAGGGTGTTAGCGCGGATTTTTCTAAATAATGGTTAAATGATGATTGGTATTTGTAGCTGGCTATATGTGATAATTAATTTAAATTAATTGGAATTTTTGCGATTGGGCCAATGAATGCGGGCGGTGGAAATTTCTGGATTCCTGGATTCATCCCCGCGCGGGAATGACGGATTATTTTCCGCCTTCTGGAATGAATTCATGTTCGTTCCGCGACGGCAAAAATTTTGTCCGCGGACAGTCATCGTTCCGTCATTCCCGCGCAGGCGGGAATCCAGGAATATTTCAAAAAAACGGTTCATGGTCACAGGCCGGAATCACGCCGTTTCCAGAATGCCGCCCCGCGGCGTTTCCTTGCCTCGCCGCGCCAGGCACCAGAGGCGGAAGCGGTCGAGGTAGAGATGCACCACCGGCGTCGTGTAGAGCGTCAGCAACTGGCTCAGGATCAGGCCGCCGACGATGGCGATGCCGAGCGGCTGGCGCATCTCGGCGCCGTCACCGCGGCCGAGCATCAGGGGCAGGGCGCCGAAGATCGCGGCGACCGTGGTCATCATGATCGGGCGGAAGCGCAGCAGGCAGGCCTCGCGGATCGCATCGCGCGGCGACAGTCCCCGGTTCCGCTCGGCCTCGGTCGCGAAGTCGATCATCATGATCGCGTTCTTCTTCACGATGCCGATCAGCAGGATGACGCCGATGAAGGCGATCATTGTGAATTCCATACCGAAGATGAGCAGCGCGATCAGCGCGCCGACACCGGCGGAAGGCAGCGTGGAAAGGATCGTCAGCGGATGCACGTAGCTTTCGTAGAGAATGCCGAGCACGATGTAGATCGTCGCCAGCGCGGCGAGGATGAGCCAGGCCTGATTCTGCGCGTTCTGCTGGAAGAGCCGCGCCGTGCCCTGCAGGCTGCCCTGGACCGAGGTCGGCATGCCGAGCCTGGCCACCGCCGCGTCGATGGCGTCGGATGCCTGCGACATCGAGACGCCTTCCGGCAGGTTGAACGAAACCGTCGAGGCGGCGAACTGCCCCTGGTGGTTGACCGAGAGCGGCGTGTTCGCGGGCGCGTAGGAAGCGACGGCGGAAAGCGGCACGGAGGTGCCGTCGGCGGTGACGAAATAGGTATGCTCCAGCGTTTCCGGCCCCTGCAGGTAGCGCGGCGCCGCGTCCATGATGACGCGATACTGGTTGAGCGGGTTGTAGATGGTCGATACCTGGCGCTGGCCGAAAAGATCGTTCAGCGTCGCGCTGACCAGCCGCTGGTCGATGCCGAGGCGGGCGGCGGCGTCGCGGTCGACGTCGATTTTCGTTTGCGCGCCCTTGTCCTCCTGGTCGGTGTTGACGTCGACCAGTTCCGGCAGTTGCGCCAGCGCGCGGCGCACGCGCGGTTCCCACTGGCGCAGTTCGTCGAGAGTGTCGGCTTGCAGCGTGTATTGATACTGGGCGTTGCTCGAACGGCCGCCGGCGCGGATATCCTGTACCGGGTTCAGGAAAAGGCGGGCGCCGGGTTCGTGCGAAAGTTTGTTGCGCAGTCGTCCTATCACTTTGTCGATCGGCTCGCGTTCGGCGAGCGGCTTCAAGGCGATGAACATGCGCCCGGAATTGACGCGCGAGCCGCCGGTGAAGGCGACCACGCTTTCGACCGCGGGATCGGCGCGGACGATCGTCATGAAATCGACCAGTTTCTGCCGCATCGCCTGGAACGAAATACTCTGGTCGGCCTGGATGCCGCCCATCATGCGGCCCGTGTCCTGCTGCGGAAACAGCCCTTTTGGAATGGCGATGTAAAGATAAACGTTGAGCCCGATCACCGCGAGCAGGATCAGCATCATCGTCCGCCCGTGTTCGAGCGCCCAGTCGAGGCTGGAACGGTAGCCGGAGAGCATCGCGTCGAAAATCCTCGCGCTCAGGCGCTGCAGGCGGTTTTCCCGGCTGTTTTTTTCTCCATTTTGTTCTTCATTTCCATTTTTCCCGGGCGCGACGTGGTGCGCTTTCAATAGCCGCGCGCACATCATCGGCGTTGTCGTCAGCGAGACGACGAGCGAAATCAGGATCGCGACCGAGAGCGTCACCGCGAATTCGCGGAACAGCCGCCCGGCCAGATCGCCCATGAACAGCAGCGGAATGAACACCGCGATCAGCGACAGGCTCATCGAAACCACCGTGAAGCCGATCTCGCGCGCGCCGACGAGCGCCGCCTGCATCGGCTTCATCCCCGCCTCGATGTGGCGCGACATGTTCTCCCGCACCACCACCGCGTCGTCGACGACGAAGCCGGTCGCCACCGTGAGCGCCATCAGCGACAGGTTGTTGAGACTGAAACCGGCCAGGTACATCACCGAGAAGGTGCCGATCAGCGACACCGGCACGGCGACGCTGGGAATCAGCGTCGCGCGCGCGTTGCGCAGGAAAACGAAGACGACCATCACCACGAGCGCGATGGAAATCAGCAGCGTCCGCTCCACCTCGTGCAGCGAGGCGCGGATGGTCGGCGTCCGGTCCATGCCGACGGAAAGATCGACGCTTTCCGGGATCGATGCCTTCAATTGCGGCAGGAGCGCCTTGACGCGGTCCACCGTCTCGATGACGTTCGCCGCCGGCTGGCGGTAGATCATGATCAGCACCGCCGGCCTGCCGTCGGCAAAACCGGCGTTGCGGACATCCTGGACCGAGTCGCGCACTTCGGCCACGTCCTGCAGGCGCAGAATGGCGCCGCTTTTCTGGCTGATGATCAGCGGCAGATATTCGGCGGCGGTTTTCGCCTGATCGTTGGCGCCGACCTGCCAGCGGCGTTCGCCTTCCTCGATGAATCCCTTGGGACGGTTGGCGTTGCTCGTCGAAATCGCCGTGCGCACCTCTT
Source organism: Rhodocyclaceae bacterium (assembly GCA_031556405.1). Classification (GTDB taxonomy): domain Bacteria; phylum Pseudomonadota; class Gammaproteobacteria; order Burkholderiales; family Rhodocyclaceae; genus WQZF01. The sequence continues at coordinate 24,947 of JAVBTC010000152.1, read as the reverse complement.
CGGGGCCGATACCGTTTCTGGCCAGCGCCTGCGGATTGAGTTCGACGCGCACCGCCGGCAGCGAGCTGCCGCCGACGTCGACCTGGCCCACGCCCTGCACCTGGGAAATCTTCTGCGCCAGGATCGTCGAGGCGATGTCGTAGAGCTGTCCCTGGTCCAGCGTGTCGGAGGTGAGCGCGATGTTCATGACCGGCGCGTCGGCCGGGTTCATCTTGCGGTAGGTCGGATTGCTCGGCAACGCCGTCGGCAATTGGCTGCGCGCGGCGTTGATCGCCGCCTGCACGTCGCGCGCGGCGCCGTTGATGTCGCGGTTGAGTTCGAATTCAAGCGTCACGCGCGTGGAGCCGAGCGAACTGCCGGAAGTGATTTCAGTGATGCCGGCGATGCGTCCGAGCGCGCGTTCGAGCGGCGTCGCCACCGTGGCGGCCATCGTCTCTGGACTGGCGCCGGGCAGCGAGGCGGAAACGGAAATGTAGGGGTAATCGGTCTGCGGCAGCGGCGCCACCGGCAACTGGAAAAACGCCACGATACCCGCCAGCGCCACCCCCAGCGTGAGCAGGGTGGTGGCGACCGGCCGGGCGATGAAGGGGGCGCTGGGGTTCATGGGAAGGTCAGGCTTTACCGGCGCTTATGGGGTATTCGCCTTTTCCAGCGGGTTTTCGTCAGGTGCCGCTTTTTGTTGGGCGTCGTTTTTTTCCTCGTCCGGGTCGGTGCAGACCGGGCCTTTGTAGCGATAGGTTTCCACCATTGTTATCGTCATTGTCGAGCAGCAGTTTTTATCATCATCCCGTATGGTTGTATGCTCGATAAATTCATCGTCGCTGATTTTTTTATACCGGAACGTAATTTTACTCACTCCCGAATGCTTTTTACCCTGGAAAAGTATCGATTCAATACGGCTTTCAATCAGGGTTTCGTCTTCGCTGATTTTTTTTGTTCGTAATACCCCTTTGGACCTGCTCGGTCCGTCATCATCGTACTCGAACAGTGCGGAGACGGTTTCGACAATCTCCGTGTTACTGGCTTTTTTTACGGTCGTCTTGATTTTCATTTTCGATGAAGTGTAATCGCATACCGCTTCGGCATCATGTGAGTTCAATCTTTTTTTTGTGATTTTCCCTTTGCATCCTTCTTCAGCGAGATCGGATTCAAACAAAGCGCCGCTTCCGTCGTAAACGGCATCGTATTGGTATTCCGCTTGTTCAGGAGTCAGGCAGATTTTTCTTTTTGCTGTTGTCTCACTGCCATAGCCATTGGTCCATTTTTCCGTTTCCCACTCACCGGGCTTCACCTTGAACGCGGCGGCAGGCGCGGCGATAAAGCCGGAGAGCAAAAACATCAGAATCCATTTTTGAATATGCATTTCATTCTCCCTGAAGATTGGGCCGATCAATTGCGACGGCGCGCAGCGCGGCGGGCAAAAACACACGAACTCTCATCCATTCTTCCACCGTGAAGTCATGGAAATTCCAAATATCAATCAAATTTACTTTGATTGTTGTAGGAACATAAACGCAATAATTATTTCCTTATTGGAAAGGTGGATGAGAGGTTTCCTCAACGCACGGTATACCCGCGCCCTTCGAGGCAGGCCGACAGCGCGCGCTGATAATCGCCGTCTACCGTGTGGCCATTCATTTTGTTGACTTCGTCGGCGGCCCAATCTTCGCACTCGGAGCGGTCGCGTTCGATCTGTTCGTGTCCCTGCTGTTCGCGCGGATAGGCGAAGACTTCGGAAGCGGGCGGACGGGCAGGCTCGGGCGTGACCTCGACATTGCTCCTGCTGGCCGGCGGATTGACGACGACGTAGCCGGAAGTGCCGGCCGCGGGCGCGTAATAAGCGCCGTTGGCGTAATAGTAGGAAGTGCCGTCGATCACCACCGGCGTCGCGTACGGTGGCAGCACCGGTATCCCGATGCCTATCGGCGGCGCGATGACGACGTAGGAGGAGCCGGACGGACGGTACCAGATGCCGCTGGAGAAGAAGAAGCGGCCGCTGCCATAGGCGAAACTGAGATAGCCGGGCGAGAGGAAGGATACCGAATAACCGTACGGCGGATAGTAGTGGTTATGCCCATAGTAGCCGTCCCAGCGCCAGCCGGGCCGCCACGCCGGCCACGGCGCGGCATAGCGCGGCGGCCCGTAGCGGTACGACGGTGCGTAACGGGGTGGCGGCGCATAGCGGTAGGGAGGCGCGGAACGCGGGCCGTCCCAGCGGGCGGAATCGGGACGGCGGATGTCGCGGCCGCGATTGTCGCCACGGTAGCCAGCGTTGAAATCGCCGCGCGGCGGCGTCTGCCGGAATGCCGGCCCGGACGGTCTGCCGGAATCGCCGCCGCGGCCGAAACCCGCTCCGCCGCGTGGACCGCCTCCGGCGCCCGGACCCATGCCCGGGCCACCTGGACCACCTGGCCTCATTCCTGGGCCCGTTCCTGGACCCCTTCCGCCGCCACCCGGTCCCCTCGCGCCACCACTGCCACCACCGTCGCCGCCGACGCCGATGCGCGCCTGTGCGCTGGCGTCGGCGGCGAAGAAGGCGAGCGGCGCGGCGAGCAGCAGGGCGCAGGCCGCCGCGGTCAGAAGGGATGCGGAACCGGAAAGAATATGAAAATGGCGTTGCGCGGGCCGCGCCGGGTCAATGGTCGAACGTTTCATGACGCACTCCTTTCGTTTCTATAATCCGCCGCGCCGGAAGCACTGTATCCGAAGCGGCGGGCGAGCCGGTCGAACATCAGATAGATCACCGGCGTCGTGAATAGTGTCAATACCTGGCTGACAAGCAGGCCGCCGACCATGGTGATGCCCAGCGGCTGGCGCAGCTCGGAACCGACGCCGCTGCCGAGCATCAGCGGCAGCGCGCCGAGCAGGGCGGCCAGCGTGGTCATCAGGATCGGGCGGAAGCGCAGCAGGCAGGCTTCGAAGATCGCTTCTTCCGGTGGCTTGCCGTGATGGCGCTCGGCTTCCAGCGCGAAGTCGATCATCATGATCGCGTTCTTTTTCACCAGGCCGATCAGGAGAATGATGCCGATGATGCCGACGATGCCCAGATCGTTGCCGGAGATCATCAGCGCCAGCAGCGCGCCGACGCCTGCCGAGGGCAGGGTGGAGAGGATCGTCACCGGATGGATGTAGCTTTCGTACAGCACGCCGAGCACGATGTACATGGCGACGATCGCGGCCAAGATCAGGAACAGCGTGTGCGTGAGCGAGGCCTGGAACGCCAGCGCCGCGCCCTGGAAGCTGGTGCCGATGCTCACCGGCATGCCGATTTCCTCCTCCACGGCGCGGATCGCGTCGACCGCCTCGCCGAGCGCGGCGCCGGGCGCGAGGTTGAAGGAGACCGTCGCCGCCGGGAACTGTCCCAGGTGGTTGATCGCCAGCGGCGTCGCCCGTTCGCGGACCCGGGCCACCGCCGACAGCGGCACCGGCGCGCCGGAGGTCGAGGGCAGGTAGAGCGCGTCGAGCGAGGCCAGTCCCTGCTGGAATTCGGGGTCGACTTCGAGCACGACGCGGTACAGGTTCGACTGCGTGAAGATGGTCGAGATCAGGCGCTGGCCGAAGGCGTTGTAGAGCGCGTTGTCGATGTCGGAGACGGATACGCCGAGCCGCCCGGCGCTGTCGCGGTCGATGTCGACGTAGGCTTGCAGGCCGCTGTCCTGGAGGTCGCTGGCGACGTCGGCCAGTTGCGGCAGTTGCCGCAGACGCTCGACGAGCCGCGGCACCCATTCGGAAAGCTGGTTCAGGTCGGCGGAATCGAGCGAGAACTGGTACTGCGTGCGGCTGACGCGGTCTTCGATGGTCAGATCCTGCACCGGCTGCATGTAGACGGTGATTCCCGGTATCGCGGCGAGTTTTTCCTGGAGGCGGCGGATGACGCCGGCGGCGTCGAGGTCGCGCTCGCCTTTCGGCTTCAGGTTGATCAGGAGGCGCCCGGAGTTGAGCGTGGCGTTGGTGCCGTCGATGCCGATGAAGGAAGAGAGGCTGACCACCGCCGGGTCTTCCATTACCGCCTGCGCCAGTTTCTGCTGGCGCTCGGCCATCGCCGCGAAGGAAATCGACTGCGGCGCCTCGGTGGTCGCCTGGATGATCCCGGTATCCTGCACCGGGAAAAAGCCTTTCGGAATCCAGAGATAGAGCAGTACCGTCAGCGCCAGCGTTCCCAATGCCACCAGGAGCGTCGCGCCCTGGTGCTTGAGCACCCACTTGAGGGCGACGCCGTAGCGCGCGATCACCACGTCGAAAAAGGCGCCGACCTTGTGATAGAACGCGCTCTGTTCGCCTTGTCCATTTTCCGGCACATGGCGCAGGAGCCGGGCGCACATCATCGGCGTCAGCGTCAGCGAGACGACGGCGGAAATCAGGATCGCCACCGCCAGCGTCACCGCGAATTCGCGGAACAGCCGGCCGACGACATCGCCCATGAAGAGGAGCGGAATCAGCACCGCGATCAGCGAGATGGTCAGCGAAATGATGGTGAAGCCGATCTGCTCGGCGCCTTTCAGCGTCGCCTGCAACGGCGGGTCGCCCTGCTCGACGTAGCGGGAGACGTTCTCGATCATCACGATCGCGTCGTCGACGACGAAGCCGGTGGCGATGGTGAGCGCCATCAGCGACAGGTTGTTGAGGCTAAACCCGGCCAGGTACATGACGCCGAAGGTGCCGATCAGGGAGAGCGGCACGGCGACGCTCGGGATTACCGTCGCCGAGGCGCTGCGCAGGAAGAAGAAGATCACCAGCACCACCAGCGCCACGGCGAACAGCAGTTCGATCTGCACGTCGCGCACCGAGGCGCGGATCGTCGTCGTGCGGTCGGTGAGCATTTTCACTTCCACCGCGCCGGGCAGGTTGGCCTGTAATTGCGGCAGCATCTGCTTGATGCGGTCGACCGTGGTGATGACGTTGGCGCCGGGCTGGCGCTGGATGTTGACGATGATCGCCGGCATCTGTTTGCCCCCGACGATCGCCCAGGCCGCGAGTTGTGCGTTCTCGGCGCCGTCGATGACATTGGCGACGTCGGAGAGGCGCACCGGCGCGCCGTTTTTCCAGCCGATCACCAGGTCGCGGTATTCGTCGGCGGATTGCAACTGATCGTTGGCATCCAGCGTCGAGGCGCGCAGGGGACCGTCGAAACTGCCCTTGGCCTGGTTGATGTTGGCGTTGCCGATCGCGGTGCGGATCGCATCCAGCGTCAGTCCCTGCGCCGCCAGCGCGCGCGGGTTGGCCTGGATGCGCACCGCCGGGCGCTGTCCGCCGGCGATGCTGACCAGCCCGATGCCGGGCAGTTGCGAGATTTTCTGCGCCAGCCGCGTGTCGACCAGGTCTTCCACCTTCGGCAGCGGCAATGTGTCCGACATTACCGCGAGCGAGACGATCGGCGCGTCGGCGGGGTTGACCTTGCTGTAGACCGGAGGCATGGGAATGTCCTGCGGCAGGAAGGAATTGGCGGCGTTGATCGCCGCCTGGACTTCCTGTTCGGCAACGTCGAGGCTCGTTTCCAGGCCGAATTGCAGCGTGATCACCGAGGCGCCGCCGGAACTGGTCGAGGACATCTGGTTCAGTCCGGGCATCTGCCCGAACTGGCGTTCCAGCGGCGCCGTGATCGATGAAGTCATCACGTCCGGGCTGGCGCCGGGGTACAGCGTCGTCACCTGGATCGTCGGGTAATCGACCTCCGGCAGCGCCGAGATCGGGAGCAGGCGATACGCCAGCAGCCCCGCCAGCAGGATCGCGACCATCAGGAGCGAGGTCGCCACCGGGCGCAGGATGAAAAGACGGGAGGGGTTCATGGTCCGTTCTTTCTCTTACGCTTTTCCGTATTTTTTTCCGTATTTCTTTCTATTTCGCGACGGGATGTCATGGACGCGCGCCGCCTTCCGCGGCGGGTGCTCCGCCGCTTTTCTTTCCGTTGCTTTTACCATTACCCTTGCCGTTGTTTTTTACATCTCCTTCTTTTTTCCTGGTTTCCTGCATCCGGGTGCGTTCTTCCGCGTCGATCACCACGATTTTCGCATCTTGCCGCAGCCGGTCGGTACCGTCGATCACCACCCGCTCGCCGGCATCGATGCCGGAAAGAATGGCCACCGCAGTGCCGTCGGAAGGGCCGGTCGTGACCAGGCGCAGGTCGACCGTGGCGCTTTGTCCCTGGGGCGGCTGATTGGACTTGTCGGCCTTGTTTTGCGCTGCGGGAGCTTCAGCCCCGGCTTCGGGGGCGGCCTTGGCATCGGTTCCGGGCTTGCCCGCGTCGGCGACGACATAGCAGTACACACCGCGCGTGCCGCGCTGTACCGCGGCCGTCGGCACCAGGACTGCGTCATGGAGTGTTTTCACGCGCAGCCGCGCGTTGACGAACTGGTTCGGAAACAGCGTTTCATCCTCGTTGGCAAATTCGGCTTTCAGTTTCACCGTGCCGGTGGTGACGTCGATCTGGTTGTCTATCGTCAGCAATTTGCCGGCGGCGAGCGGTTTTTTGTTTTCGCGGTCGAAGGCGGCGACTTCCAGCGGCGGTCCGGCGCGCATCGCGGCGGCGACTTCGGAGAGGTCCTGCTCCGGGATCGAGAAGACGATGTTGATCGGCCTGGTCTGCGTGATCACCGCCAGCCCCGTGGTATCGCTGGCGTGCACCATGTTGCCGGGGTCGACCTGGCGCAACCCGATACGGCCCGAGATCGGCGCGGCGACGCGCGTGTAACCCAGTTGCAGGCGGGCGTTGTCGACCGCGGCGCGGTCGGTTTTCACCGTGCCTTCGTATTGCCGCACCAGCGCTTCCTGGGTGTCGACCTGCTGCTTGGCGATCGAATCCTTGGCGAGCAGCCCGCGGTAACGTTCCAGGTCGAGGCGGGCGTTGACGAGCAGCGCCTCGTCGCGCGCGAGTTGGCCTTGCACCTGGTCGAGCTGGATCTTGAACGGTTCCGGATCGATTTCGGCAAGCACGTCGCCGGCCTTGACCGTTTGCCCCTCGGTAAACAGGACGCGCAGCAGGAGGCCATCGACGCGGGGTTTCACCGTCGCCGTGGAGCGCGCGGTGACGGTGCCGAGCGCATTCAGGACGACGTCCATTTCCCCCGTGCGCGCCGTGGCGACGCCGACCGGCGTCGGCTGGTCACCGCCCGGGCCGCCCGGACCGCCCCCCCTGCCGCTCTGAGGATTGGCGGCATTTTTTTCCTTGAGCCAGATGGGAAGCGCAATCGCGGCGGCAATCGCGAGCGCGATAACGAGCCAGACGAGAAGGGTTTTTGTCGGAATGCTTTTGCGTTGTTGTGCGGACATGGACGGAGCCGGTTCCCTGAATGAATGTTGTGCGGCAGAGGTGAAATACCGATGAGTGCGCCGGGCGGTGCGTTCCGGATGAAAAACGGTTACATCGCGGTCACGCCGGCGAAGTTACAGAAAGTCACGTCTTCAATGCGGGATGGTAGAGGGCGGGGGCGGATTGGCGCAACGGCGACTTTGCAACAGTTTATGTCCGGCGGCGGTTTTTGTGTCTCCGGGATACATTGGCGAAAAAGCGCACAAGAAGGCGAGTTCGAGAAAGGCAAATTCGAGACAAGTTCGAGGCAAGCTCGCCGCCCGTTTGCCGGTGCGGCGCAGGGTTATTGCCGGAATTTCATTCCACCCCGACGAAACCGCCCGTCTGGTGCCGCCACAGCCGCGCGTAGAGTCCTTCGTGGCCTCCGTGGGCAAGCAGTTCGGCATGGGTGCCGGATTCGACGATGTGGCCGTGATCGAGCACGACGAGGCGGTCCATGCGCGCGATGGTGGAGAGGCGGTGCGCGATCGCGATCACGGTCTTGCCGCGCATCAGCGTTTCCAGGCTTTCCTGGATCGCGGCCTCGACTTCGGAATCGAGCGCCGAGGTTGCCTCGTCGAGAATCAGGATCGGCGCGTCCTTCAGCAGCACGCGGGCGATCGCGATGCGCTGGCGCTGGCCGCCGGAGAGTTTGACGCCGCGCTCGCCGACATGGGCGTCGAGTCCCGTGCGTCCCTGCGCATCGGAAAGATGCGGAATGAACTCGTCGGCACGGGCTTTTCTCGTGGCTTCGAGGAGTTCCTCGTCGCTGGCGTCCGGCTTGCCGTAGCGCAGGTTGTCGCGGATCGAGCGGTGCAGGAGCGAGGTGTCCTGCGTCACCATGCCGATCTGTGCGCGCAGGCTTTCCTGCGTGACCTGGGCGATTTCCTGTCCATCGATCAGAATCCGGCCCTGTTCCAGGTCGTAGAGGCGCAGCAGCAGATTGACCAGCGTCGATTTTCCCGCGCCGGAAGGACCGACCAGCCCGATTTTTTCGCCGGGACGCACGATGAGGTCGAGGCCGTCGATGACGCCGCTGCCCTTGCCGTAGTGGAAATGCACGTTTTCGAAGCGCACTTCGCCCTTCGTCACGGAAAGCGGCTGGGCGTCTTCGCTGTCGGCGACGGCGCGCGGCACGGCGATGGTGCGCATGCCTTCCTGCACCTGGCCGATGTTGTCGAAAATGCCGTTGACCACCCACATGATCCAGCCGGACATGCTGTCGATGCGTATCGTCAGCCCGATCGCGAGCGCGATCGCGCCGGCCGTGATCGCGCCGACGTTCCACAACCACAGCGACAGCGCGGCGGTGCTGAGGATCAGCGCGCCGTTCATCGTAGTGACGGTAATGTCCATCGTAGTGACGGCGCGGCCGACGGATTGGTGTCTCTCTTTCAGTTCGTCGATGGCGTCGCGCGCGTAACTTTCCTCGTAACGCGTGTGGGAAAAGAGCTTCAGCGTCGTGATGTTGGTATAGCTGTCGACGATTCGCCCCATCAGGCGCGAACGCGCGTCGGAAGTCGCTACCGAGCGCTGTTTGATGCGCGGCACGAACCAGAAGAGAGAGGAAATATAGGCGACGATCCAGATCAGCAGCGGCAGGGTCAGCCGCCAATCGGCCTGGGCGAACAGCACCAGCGCGCTCGTCGCGTAGATGAGCACGAACCACAGGGCGTTGACCGTCTGCACCGCCGAATCGCGCAGCGCATTGCCGGTCTGCATGATGTGCTGCGCGATGCGGCCGGCGAAATCGTTCTGGAAGAAACCGAGGCTCTGTTTCAGCACGTAGCGGTGGTTCTGCCAGCGGACCAGATTGGAGAGTCCGGGATTGATCGTCTGGTGCATGAACAGGTCGTTCAGCCCGTGAAAAATGGGACGCAGCAGGAATGTCACGACCGCCATCCAGATCAGTTCGAGGCGGTGCCGCGCGAAGAAATCGCTGCCCGGCGTTTCCCGCACCAGGTCGATGATGCGGCCGACGAAACCGAACAATGCCACCTCGATCAGCGCGCCGACCAGCCCGACCGCCAGGAGCCCGATGAAACTCGGCCAGACCTGGCGCAGAAAATAAGCATAAAAACGCCACACATCGCCGGGCGGCATGGCTTCCGGCATTTTGCGGAAGGGGTCGATGATTTTTTCGAAGCGTCGGAAGATCATGGCAGAATTATGGCATGCGCACGGGGGCTGACGGCGGCTTTGGCGATGCGTAACGAAATAGAAAAATCAAAAGGAAGAACGAGGCAGGGGTGAAATGACGAAAATCCTTTATCGCGCGAATCCTCCGGGACACCCGGATGGTCCGCCCGAGGCGAATTACATCGAGGCCGAAACGGAACGGGAAGCCGTCGCGGCGCTGAAGGCGCAAGGATATACCGGCATTCTGCTGTACGAATTCGCGGCGGCGGCAAGGCTGCGCAAGGAACGCGAGAAATTCAATTCCGCGCTCGCCAGGGCAAACGCGATTTCCGAAATCGAAATGTACGAGGCGCCGGGCTGGAAGGCGCTCATCAGGTTGTTCTGGCGCAGTTCCTGGTGGTGCCTGCCGCTTGCCGCCGCGTTCATCGCCGGCGCCGCATGGTCCGAAGCGTGGTGGCCGCTTGTCGTTGGAATCGGTCTGCTCTCGTTGGTCGGCTATATCTTCTGGCAGTTCCGCGCGGTGATGGATATGGTGCGCCAGGCCGAGGCCTTCGCCGTCGGCGACTGGGCCACCGTGCGGCACCTCGGCGGACGGTTGCGCAAGGCCAGGGCGCTGCGGCAAACGCCGACTGGTCCGTTCGAGGTCGAGGCGAAAATTGCCTATGCCGAGATCGCACAGGCGGAATCGGCCGCATCGGAACCTCTGGCGACCGTTCTACGGCGGCTGGAAACGTGGCAGGGCAAGATTCCCGTTCCCGGCCTGTATGAAAACCTGCTGGCGCTGCTTTATCACAAGGCGGAAGACTATCCCGGTTACGTGGCATCGATGCGCCGGGCGGGCGAGGTGCAGCGGGACAGCCCCATGACGCTTGGCGATTGGGCGCTGGCCGAGGCGCGCCTGGGCGATGTGGAAGTTGCCGCGAGCCTTCTGGACGAAATCGATCCGGAAATCCTGCCCGCGCCGTTACAGGCGTTTCATCCCTGGCTTGCGGGCGTGATCGCGTTGCGCGAGGACCGCAACGAGGAGGCGCTTGCCCATCTCCAAGCCGCTGTCGACAGTTTTCTCGCTTACGGCAAGAATCCGCTGACCTGGCCGCCCTTCGCGCTCTGCGCTGGTGCCTGTGCCCTGGCGCTGGCCCGTGCCGGAAAGAACGATGCGGCGAAGAAACTTGTGCAGCGCGTCTGGCCGATCCTCAAGGCGCACGGCGACCGGCCTTTGCTGACAATGATTAAACGCGAGGTAATGGGGTAAACAAAAATCAATGATCCGAGAATTGGCAAAGTACTTTATTGGTATGTTGTATATGGCTCTGTTGTAGGCAAAACCTGTTGTAGGAAAACCAATAGAGCGTTTGAATTTTATTTGTCAGAGGGGAAAAATGTCCGACCTTTTTTATTCTGAATTTGTGGTGATTCATGAATCGTGTCTCACCAATTACTTCAGTGAGGAAGTCAGTGAATTGTTGAGTGGAGAAAGAATTCCCCGGAACCAGTATGTGGATAGTCGCACGTATAGGAACGATCGTATGAACAGTATCGTCAGGCGTATGAGTATCGCGACACGAAACGACTGGTTGCATGCACGACTGAAAGAACTGTTACGCGAATCGGGCATAGAAGGGCTGCGTTTTCTTTCTGGGGAAACGTGTACACACCGGCGCAAGGAGGCTACCAAGTATGAAGGAAAAATAGTCTGCGAACAAACATTCGAATACACGGTGCTGAGTCCTGATTACGATAAAGTTATATCGTCCATTGACCAGTTGTATCGCTGGTGTTTGTTGCACCCGGAGGCAGCGGCGAAACTGCTGGATGTTTGTCCCAAGGATTTGACGGGCTCGATCGAGTCTGCGTTTTTTACCTTGAATACCAGCGATGATGGATTTGATTCCGGAGAGGGCGCGGATTTTGCATTTTGCGTACTGAAAACTATTGGAGATTTGATGCGTTATGCAAAATATAATAAGCGCACGGTCATTTTTAGTAGGGAACTATATCCTGAATTTCCGTCCTCATAGGAATGAGGGCGAAGAAATTTTCTATGTGGGCAAGGAATTCTAAAAAAATCCTTCAGCATTGAAGTCTACGGAGAGCGATAATTCTTTATGAATTTTCTCTGTGAAATGCCGCAACAAAAAGCCCTTGCATGAAACGTAAGGGCTTTTTGTTTGCAATGAGGATGATCAGCCGAAATTCTTCGCGGCGGATTCCCAGTTCACCAGCTTTTCAAGGAACGTCTCGACGAATTTCGGGCGCTGGTTGCGGTAATCGATGTAATACGCGTGTTCCCACACATCGACGCACAGGAGCGGTTTGTCGCCCGTGGTCAGCGGGGTGCCGGCTGCGCCCATGTTGACGATGTCGACCGAACCGTCCTGTTTCTTGACCAGCCAGGTCCAGCCGGAACCGAAGTTGCCTACCGCCGAGGTCTGGAACGCTTTTTTGAATTCGTCCAGCGAGCCCCACTTCTTGTCGATCGCCTGGGCCAGCGCGCCGTCCGGAGCGCCGCCGCCGCCCGGCTTCATACAGTTCCAGAAGAAGGTGTGGTTCCAGATTTGCGCGGCATTGTTGTAGACGCCGCCCGCCGGGGCTTTCTTGACGATGGCTTCGAGGTCGAGGTTTTCGAATTCGGTGCCCGGGATCATTTTGTTGAGGTTGTCCACGTAGGCTTGGTGATGCTTGCCGTAGTGATATTCGAATGTTTCCGCGGACAGGTATGGCGCCAATGCGTCCTTGGCGTAGGGAAGCGGAGGGAGTTTATGTTCCATTTGTGTCTCCTTCAGGGTTGGGTTGAAAAACGCAGTCAACTAGGATAACGCTGCGCGCCATCAAGTTGCACTATTTTTGAATTGCCGGCCGTTATTGTTTGAAATTCAGCGCGGCGGCATCGCGCGGATTGTCTTCCAGCCGCGCCTTGACGATCTGCGCAAACTCCGGCGACGAGCGCGCCAGCGAAAGCCAGCCAGCGGTATTCGGAGCGGCGGGATCGTCCCAGCGCGCATGCGTGGCGATCAGGTGGATGCGCTGGTTTTCGTCGGTAACGAATTCGCGCATCGTCTCGGGCGGGAGGTCACCGGCGCCTTGAATCAGGCTGCGGGTAGCGCCGCTGCTGCCTTTGCGCATTTTGATCTGCGACGGCGGTTCCTGAAAGAGAAGGTCGACGCCCGGGTTGGGAACCCAGCGCGGCGCGCCGAGAAATTGCGGCGATTCCGGCCTGGCATCGCCGTAAACGGCGACTGCGCGCACCAGCGCGCTGGCGCCGGCGATGTTGTAGATGCTGCCGCCGGCGCTCAGGATTTCGTCGAAGGATTCGATCGTCGCTCCGCCGGGGATGCGGGTTTCGATGTGATAGCGTTTGTCCCCGGGAAGATCCAGGCGGCTGGCGGCGTAGGGCGGCAACGTCACGATTTTTTCCCCTGCGCGGACTTCGACGGTACGTGCAAGGCCGTTGTAAACCGTTAAATCCACTTCGCCGATCCTGCTGCCGAAACCGAGCACCGGGACGACGATCAGGCAGGCCGCAGCCAGCCGCGTCAGGGTGGGTACGATGCCGTCCGCGGTTTGGAAACGCGCCCAGAATCCGAGCCGGGTCTGGCGTTTACGACCGGCGTCGGGCAGGAGGACGGCGTAGTCTTGGGGAACGCGGGACGGCGCGGGTGCGTCGGGGATGTCATTTGCGTCCTGTTGCCCGTCTTTCTGCCAATCCTGCCAATGCCGCGCCACCTCGCGTTCGCTGGCGAGCAACTGTTCCAGCGCGGCATCCTTGAGCGCATCGAGCCGGCCGGCAGTGTGGCCGATCCAGCCGTCGATGACGTTGATCCATTCGTTGATGTTGTCCTTGTCCGGGGCCACGAGCTCGAATTCGCCGAGTATTTTCGTCCATGAAGCCGGTGTTTGTTCAGCGTTTCCGAGTCGACGGCGCAATGTTTCGTCGAGCGCGACTTCAGTGCTCTCGGCATAAATCGCCGCCAGGGTTTCATAAGTGTCTTCCGAGGCCTTGAGAATGCGTTTCAGCCCCGACTTGGAAACTTTCCGGGTTGCCGTGGTGACGGCAAGAGTGTTGCCGAGATGGCCTTGCGCGTCGAGCAGGTCGGCTTCGCGATGCGTGGCGTAATGCAGAGTGCGGGCGAGGCCGACCAGGTATGCCTCCCAGCCGTGGCCGACGGCGATGGCGGCATGGCGATGCAGGCTGCGGCAATGGCGGTCGTGTGTTTCGATTTTTTCCCGTAGCGCCTGCAGTTCTTTTTGCGCGGCGGCAATGGCCGCCGGCAACCGGCGTCGCGGGATACGCCGGCCGCGATGGCGGATGATGCCGTCCGGCGGCGTGAAATGTCCATCGCGCAAGGCTTTCAGGAGCGCAACCTCCTTTTCCTGGCGGCGCAATTGTTCCAGTTCGTGCGACAGGTTTTCCGGGTAGAGCATGGCCAGTGCGCCGGCGTCGGCGGGGAGCTTCATGTCGTACAGGTCTTCCGCGTGTGCCGCGTGGCGGACGGCGGAACGGCCCAGGTAAACGCCGCGGTAAAAGGGCCGCAGGGATTCGCACTGGAAGGCTTCTTCCAGCGTGCGCAGCGTTTCCTCAATCGGCGTCGGCTGCAGGTTTTCGTATCCGCGCAAAAGATGTGCCGACATTTCTTCGCACACTTTCTGCGGCGCATCGAACAATTCCCAAGAGGAACGTTCGTCGAGCGGCGCGGCAAGGTAGATTCTTTTCGCGTTTTCTTCGCGTTCGTGGTTGAACGGATGGGTCGACCACATGCGCGGCGGTTGTGCCAGTTCGGGTTCGAAAATGCGGTGGGCCTGCGGATTGTTTTCCGGGCGGCGCATTTTCCGGTAGGCGGGGTCGTTCAGAAAAACGCCGACCAGTTTCAGAAGCCGCGACTGCACGGCAAATACATCGCTTACCGCGCGCTGTTTGTGCGCTTCGGAGGAAATGAAGGAGAGTGTGCGTTCCCAGGCGTCGTCGGCTGCCTGCAGGCGATAGAGCGCATGTACGAGCGCGTCGCTGCCGGTGAGCGAGACGGCGACCCGGTCGGCCTGCATTTCCATTTCCCGCGAAAGGGCGCGCTGTGCCAGGACGACGACGCTGAACACCGAATCCATCAGCGAACGGATCGACCAGACGATCAGTTTCAACAGCCAGCCGATCCAGGCGATGCGCAGGTCGGTGTTGGAGAGGCCGTCCAGAAAACGATCCAGCGCATCGCGCTTGGCAACGATGTTTCCGGCAATGCGCTGGGCCACGTAAACCCAGCGTCCGACCGCCATCGTGCGTTGCGCGAAGTGCCCGAATTCATGTGCGCAGACGGCCTTGAACTCTCCGAGGGTGAGGATATTGAGCAGCCCGAGGCCGATTTCGAGGTTCTTTTTCGATGGCCAGATCAGATTGAGAAAAGAGAGATCGTAGAACACCGCGGCATTGACCTGCGGCGAGAGAAACACGCGATAAGGGCGCGGCGCACCGGCTTCGTCGGCAAGGCGGTGAAGGAATTCGAACAGTCGCGGATGCTGGTCGGCGGTGATTTCGATATTTCCCGAGAGGTCGCTGCGGTCGATGAAGAACAGCGCCTTCAGCATGAAGATGGCGAGGAATGCGGCACAGGCGCCGACCAGCCCGACGCCCAAAATGTTCCGGTTACCCGCGGCGATGCTGGCGAAAAGCTTGTAGGCGGTATAGGCGAACCAGCCGGCAAAGAGAAGGTAGAGCAGGACGAAAAGCATCAGCCCGGCCACCGCGAACCATGCGCGCCGCTTGTAAATGGGAGTGGCCTGAGTCAGTTGTGGGGGAATTCCGGTGGGACCGGCAGGGTAAGGAGTATCAGTATCCATGGCGCAAAGGTATATGGCGTATGGTTATTCGGATGGCGGCGATTCAGACAAATTGAAAAAATGCGATCGCTCCCGGCTTCGGAGCGGGAAGACAACAGCGTGGAAAAACGGAGTTTTCCACAGGTGTTAACGGTACGGCGTGGAGGGGAGCATATCGGAATAAGGCGCCCGCCGAAAGACGGTGCACTTTATAGTGTTTATGGCGCCCTGAGGGTGGCGACGAGGCGTATTCCGACCAAGGATTTTATAAATTTGAGTGAAATTTATATTGGATTATGTAGTGAGTTATTACTGCAAATTATTTTTTAATTTGGAATTTGTTCCGCTATCTCTTTGTAGCGGGAAACGCCAGCGTTCCGCCATTTCCGGACTGACCCGCGGTTGCTGCAAGCCAAGGCGGGCGTTTTTGCAAAAAATTCCGATGTGCATTGCAAAAGCGCCCGCCCCGAGATGATGACAGCGGCGGATACCAATATCGCGATGGCCTACTTCCGGGTTTCCACCATTGTCAGCGGTTCGTCGGAAACTGTGGCCGGAGCCGCTGAACGGCGCTTGCGCGGCGCCGGAGGCGGTTCCGCAGGCGGCGGTGCCGTATCACGCGTGCGGCCGGGATCGGTTTCGACCATTACCAGACCACTTTCTTCGAGCGCCTTGCCGATATTGATCAGTTCAGCCGTGGCCTGGGGGGCGATGGCGAAAGACGGGGACGCTTCGGGTTTTGGTTCTTCCGATACGGGCGACGGCAATGGAGCAGGCTCGGAATGTTCCATGCCTGCCCGGTCGTCCGCTACCTGCGCCGACAGGTCGGCAAAGGAGGCAGTCGTCGCAGAGATGGTCGTTGCGGAAGCCGTGGGAATGAGAGGATCGAGTGCTTGAGGCGGCGACGGGATTTGCTCCCCGGCAACAGGAACGGAAATGACATTGGCCTCTTGCGGCGATGGCGTATCCTCTGTTCTGTCTCTGTTTACCAGCGGTGCGGAAACGGAAAAAGAATCGGAAGATTCGCGCGATTCGTCGCGAGACTCGGCACGGATTCCGGCAGGTATTTCATCGCTTGCCGGCAACGCCGTTTCGTCGCGGCGATGTGGCTCGGCGCGGAATTCCTGCACGGATTCCGGTATTGCTTCCGGCGTGGATTCTTCCACGCTTTCCGTCGCGATACCGGAATCGGTTCCGGCAAGCGCTTCTCCGCCCGCTCGCCGCTCGCCGCCGGAGCGGCCGCGTCCGCCACGGCGCCCGCGGCGGCGTCCGCCGCCACTGGCGCCCGCTTCGCCGGCGGTGCCGTTGGAACCGTTCGCCGCCGCCTGGTTTGTGCTTTCCAGTACCGCTTCGCTGGGCCTGGAGGCTTCGAGTGCGGCAGGCTGCGACGGAGGCGCGGTGTTTTCGGCAGCCGGTGTGGCGTGCGTTTCAGTGCGTGCTTCGCGCGAGGCGGCATCGCGGCGTTCGCCGCGCTGTCGGCGCTGCTGGTCGCGCGGTGCAGTCGTTGTGCCCGTAGTTGCCGTGGAGGAAGCAGCAGTAGTGGCTATGCGGGCTTCGCGCGGTTGTCTCGGTTGTTTGGAATCGCGTCCTTCGCGCCCTTCACGTCCCTCGCGCCCCTCTCGTGCGGGACGTTCGGCGCGTTCCTGCGAGCCCTCTTCGCCACGGCGGTTACGGTTGTTGCGTCCGCCATCGCGTGAGCGCTGACCACCGCGGGGTTTTTTCGCCGCGTTCGGGGCCGCGACCGGGGCTTGCGGTTCTTCTTTTGTCCGCAGCAGCCAGGAGAAGATCCGTTTGACGATGCCCTGATAGGTGCCTTTCTCGGGGCTGGCAGCGGGTTTTTCCGCCGCGACCGGAGCGGGCTGTTCCGGTGTGAGTTGGCGAATCGCGGCTTCCCTGCGCGGTGCGCGCGTCTCGCCGCCGGTGGTATAGGGACGAGCCTCCTCGGCCGGGATTTCCATCATCTGGTACGAAGGCTGCTGCGTTTCCCCTTGGTTCAGGTCGTCGTGACGCAGACGGAGAATGGTGTGCTGCGGCGTCTCGAAATGGATGTTGGGGATGAGGAGTATGTCGACTTTATGCCGGTGCTCGATGGTGGCGATGTCGGGGCGTTGTTCGTTGAGCAGGAAGGTGGCGACATCGACCGGCATCTGCACATGCACGGCGGCGGTGTTGTCCTTCATCGCCTCCTCTTCGAGGATGCGCAGGATGTGCAGTGCCGCCGATTCGGTGGAGCGGATGTGGCCGGTGCCGGTGCAGCGCGGGCAGGAAATGTAGCTGGTTTCCGCAAGCGCCGGGCGCAGCCTCTGGCGCGAGAGTTCCATCAGGCCGAAACGGCTGATCTTGCCCATCTGCACGCGGGCGCGGTCGTAGCGCAGCGCGTCGCGCAGGCGGTTTTCGACTTCGCGCTGGCTGCGCGTGCTTTCCATGTCGATGAAGTCGATCACGATCAACCCGCCCAGGTCGCGTAGCCGCAGTTGGCGTGCGATTTCGTCGGCGGCTTCGAGGTTGGTCTTCAGCGCGGTTTCCTCGATGTCGGCACCGCGCGTGGAACGGCCAGAGTTGACGTCGCAGGCGACCAGCGCCTCGGTATGGTCGATCACCACGGCGCCGCCGGAAGGCAGGCCGACCTGGCGCGAATACGCCGATTCGATCTGGTGTTCGATCTGGAAGCGGGAGAAAAGCGGCACGTCGTCGCGGTAGCGCTTGACGTGGTTGACGTTGCCCGGCATGACGACACTCATGAACGCGCGCGCCTGGTCGAAGATTTCGTCGGTGTCGATCAGGATCTCGCCGATGTCGGGCTGGAAATAGTCGCGGATGGCGCGGATGACGAGCGAGGATTCCTCGTAGATCAGGAACGGCGCCGGATTGGCACGATCGAGTTCGACGCCGTGAGGCGCTTCTTTCTGATCCTTGATGAAATGACGCTTCTTCTCGCCGTCGGCGTCGGGCTGCAGGTAGGAGAATACCGGCGTCGCGGCGTCGTTGATCGCGGTCCAGAGCTGGATCAGGTAGTTCAGATCCCACTGCAGTTCCTCGGCGCCGCGGCCGATGGCGGCGGTGCGAGCGATCAGGCTCATACCGTGCGGCACCTGGAGCTGGTCCATCGCATCGCGCAGTTCGTTGCGTTCTTCGCCTTCGATACGGCGAGAGACGCCGCCGCCGCGCGGATTGTTCGGCATCAGCACGAGGTAGCGGCCGGCCAGGCTGACGAACGAGGTGAGCGCGGCGCCCTTGTTGCCGCGTTCGTCCTTTTCGACCTGGACGATGATTTCCTGGCCTTCCTTGATCACATCCTGGATGCGTGCCTTGCCGGGGTCGGCCGAGGTCTGGAAGTAGGAACGCGAGATTTCCTTGAACGGCAGGAAGCCGTGGCGTTCTTCGCCGTAATTGACGAAGGCCGCTTCGAGGCTGGGCTCGATGCGGGTGACGATGCCTTTGTAGATATTGCTTTTTCTTTGTTCCTTGGCGGCCGATTCGATGTCGAGATCGATCAGTTTTTGACCGTCTACGATGGCGACACGGAGTTCCTCGGCCTGTGTCGCGTTAAACAGCATGCGTTTCATTTTGCTTCTAAGCTCCCGCGCGTGCATGCGCGGAGCTTTCCGCAAGCAGCTAGCGATAAGGCTCAGGCGGGGATGAGATCGGACATGACAGACATGACGTTCGATGAATCCACTGAAAAAGTTGTCGCTCGATCGGGATCGCCTTCCGTATTTCTTTTTCGGGACGGCGACACCGGAAAAATCTGCCCGGGAAAACTCCGGCGGTGCTTGGCGCACATAATTCAAGTAGTATCGCTACTTTTGGTGAGCGTACTTAACCAGGCGAGCATCAGGACCTTTTTTCACGGCAGCCCGGGAGGGTTTCGGGCGTCGGTTCGTTCGCCGCGAAAGGCCGAGAAAATCGGGATCGGTCGGGGAAAGACTGCTGAACGGAAAAATCGTTCCGGCGGTGTCGGTCCAGAGGGGTCCAGATAAAAGCCGATGAGCGCCGGAGCCTGCCATGAGGTGGATGAAGCGGATTGATTCACGCTTCTTTACACTCCCGATGGTCTTATGGGCCGGCATCTCTCGCGGGTCGGGATGCAAACCGGGAGCCAGTATATCTTGAAATCATCTTCTGCAAGCAATAATTCCGTAACGAAGCGTGTCGTCGCCGTCGAAAGCGCCGGGCAGCGGATCGACAATTACCTGTTGCGCCTGTTGAAAGGGGTGCCGAAGAGTCATGTCTACCGCATCCTGCGCAGCGGCGAGGTGCGGGTCAACAGCCGCCGTTGCGCGCCCACTTATCGCATCGAGGCGGGTGATGAAATCCGGCTGCCGCCGCTGCGGCTGGCCGAACGCGCCGCACCGGAGCCGGAAATGGAAGCGGCGATGGCAACCGCAGCGGCGGGCGTGGTTTTGCCGGTGCTGTACGAAGACGAGGCGCTGATTGCGCTCGACAAGCCCGCAGGCATTGCCGTGCATGGTGGTTCCGGCATTTCTTTCGGTGTCATCGAGGCGTTGCGCCGGCAGCGGCCGGAGGCCCGTTTCCTCGAACTTGCGCACCGGCTCGACCGCGAGACTTCGGGGATTCTGCTGATCGGCAAGAAACGCTCGGCGCTGAACCGGCTGCATGAGTTGTTTCGTCACGGCGGTCAGGGCACGGAAAAGCTGGATAAACGCTATTTGGTGCTGGTGCGTGGACGCTGGATGGAATCTCTGCGTCATGCCCGCTTTCCTCTTTTGAAATATTTGGCGGAAAATGACGGGGAAGGCGAGCGGCGCGTGCGTGTTTCGGAGGAGGGAGACGGGGGAAAATACGCGCATACCGTTTTCCGCCTGCGCGCGCGCTGGCAGCGTTTCAGCCTGCTCGAGGCGCAACTGAAAACGGGGCGCACGCACCAGATCCGGGTACATCTGGCGCATCTCGGCTACCCTGTCGCCGGTGACGACAAATACGGCGATTTCACGCTGAACAAGGCTCTGCGCAAGGAAGGACTGAAACGGATGTTCCTGCATGCGGCATGGCTTTCCCTGCCGTATCCGGGAAATAGGGACTCATCGGAAGGCGTCCGGGAGGAACCGCTGCTGCTGGAGGCACCGTTGCCACCGGAACTGGATGCTTTCCTCGTCTATCTCGCACGTACGGAAACACAGGATTATGGGAAAAAACTTTGATCTGCTGGTATTCGACTGGGACGGCACGATTCTCGATTCGGCGGCGGCGATCGTCGACGCGATTCAGGCTTCGTGCCGCGATCTCGATTTGCCCGAGGCGCCGCCG
The DNA here is from genome assembly GCA_031556405.1 of Rhodocyclaceae bacterium. Taxonomy (GTDB): domain Bacteria; phylum Pseudomonadota; class Gammaproteobacteria; order Burkholderiales; family Rhodocyclaceae; genus WQZF01. The sequence goes on along the minus strand of JAVBTC010000152.1, from coordinate 4,450 downwards.
GAACGGGCGCGGCACGTGATCGGGATGGGTTTGGCTGACGCCTTGCGTTATGCCATGCCCGATCTGCCGCAGGAGCGTTATGATGAAATGGTGGCGCGGTACCGGCACCATTATCTTGCATCGGATCACAAGCTCGAGCTTTTCGCCGGGATCGAAACGATGATCGCGGAACTGGCCGCGGCGGGTTTCCTGCTTGCGGTGGCGACGGGCAAAAGCCGGCTGGGACTCGAGCGCGCATTCGCCGCCAGCGGTCTGAAACCGTATTTTCACGCTTCGCGCTGTGCCGACGAATGTTTCGCGAAGCCGCATCCGCAAATGCTGGAATCCCTGATAGAGGAATTCGCCGTGCTGTCTTCGCGCACGTTGATGATCGGCGATACGACGCACGATTTGCAGATGGCGCAGAACGCCAATGTTGCCGGCGTCGGCGTGACCTACGGCGCCCATACGCGTGAGGCGCTGAATACGCTGGCGCCGCTGGAATGCTTCGACAGCGTTGCCGAGTTGCATGGATGGCTGCTGGCGAATGCCTGAATTCCAGATTTGATTGAATATTTCTCCGCTTGTGTAGCGGGATTCAGTCAGTAATTGTTATAACTAACTGGAATTTAAAGATGTTGCGCGGGATTGCGCTGGTGCAATGAAGAAGGTGAAAACCCGGATTCCCGCGTAGGCGGGAATCCGGCGGATTTCACGGTGGGTTTATTTCATCGGAATCGCCTGGCCTGTGGGCGGCGCTCAGCGGCTGGAATAAGAGCGCTGACCTTGAGAACGCTGACTCTGGGGCCGCTGGCCGTGTTTCGGCCCGCCTGCCTTCTTGCCGTCGTTACCGCGATAGGATTTTTTCGCGCCGTCGGAATTTCCGTCCGATTTCTTTTCGCCACGGCGTGCCTCGGAATACCACGGTTTCTTCCCGGCTCCCGGATTTTTTCCCGGTTTTCCCGTCACCGGTTTTTTCTTGCGCGGCGGGGGTGCCGATTTCTTCGGTTCGTGCCCGGCGACGATGTCAATCGGGATCGCCTGCCGGGTGAAGCGCTCGATACGTTTCACATGGATTCCCTCGGCATGGTTGACCAGCGAGACGGCGATACCGCCGCGTCCGGCGCGGCCGGTACGACCGATGCGGTGCACATAGTCCTCGGGAAATTTCGGCAGGTCGTAGTTGAAGACATGCGTGATGCCCGGCACGTCGATGCCGCGCGCGGCGACGTCGGTGGCGACGAGAATCCGCAATTGCCCGCGCCGCAGCGCGTTCAATGTGCGGTTGCGCGCGCCCTGGTGCATGTCGCCATGCAACGGCGCGGCGGCGAAACCGGCATCGCTGAGCTGTTCCGCGACCGTGTCGGCATCGCGTTTGGTCGCGGTGAAAACGACCGCCTGGTTGAGGTTGGCGTCGCGCAGCAGGTGGTCGAGCAGACGGTTTTTGTGCGCGAGGTCGTCGACGAAGTGCAGGCGTTGCGCGATATGTTCGTGTTTCTTCGCCGCGTTGCCTCCGTCGCCGCCATCGATGCGGATCGTGCGGGCGTCGTGGGTGATGTTTTGCGCCATGCGTCCGGTGAGGCCGTCGAGCGTGGCGGAGAAAAGCAGCGTTTGGCGGCTGGCGGGCGTTGCCGCGACGATGTGCTCAATGTCTTCGATGAAGCCCATGTCGAGCATGCGGTCGGCTTCGTCGAGCACCAGGAACTGCAATTGCGAGAAATCGATCTTTCCCGCGCCCATGTGGTCGATCAGCCGTCCCGGCGTGGCAACGAGGATGTCCGGGTTCTTCGCCAGCAGTTGCAGTTGTTTGGGATAGGGCATGCCGCCGAGGATGGCCACCGTACGCAGACCGCGCAGATGGGTACCGTATTTTTCGGCTGCGGCGGTGACTTGCAGCGCCAGTTCGCGCGTCGGCGTGAGCACCAGGATCTTCGGTTGCGCCGGTGTGAAGGGAGCGCGGCGGCCGCCTCTGTTGTTCTCCCGGTTGTTATGTTTCCGGGTTTTGTTCTCAACGGGCTCGGCAGTGCGTTCCAGAGCTTCCGGAGCGGCTGGGGTGGCCGTAGCCAGGCGATGCAGCGCCGGCAGCATGAAGGCGGCGGTCTTGCCGGAGCCGGTTTGCGAAGAGACGATCAGGTCTTTGCCGTCGAGCGCGGCGGGAATGGCCGCGGCCTGCACCGGGGTTGGCGCGGTGTAGTCGGCGTCGGCGAGCGCTTGCAGCAGCGCGGAATGGAGACCGGTTTCGTTAAATGTCATGAATTTTCTTTCATTGCAAAGGATTGGGCGATGCGCGCGAGAAACTAAAGGACGCGCCAAAGGACGCGCGAAAGCCATACGCATGGGCATTGATAAACATTACCCAGGCAAAAAAACAGCGCCAACCGATGACAAGAAAATCCAGAAAAAACTTCGGAGAAATTCCGGCACGAAAGCTTGTTGCCGGAGAGGCGGTCTTTGCGCCGGATATAGGACGGACCGCGTGAGAATTCATGCCTTGCCGCTTCGTTTCACCGTGCTCCCGGCACAGTTCCTGTGCTCGGGGCTTGGCTTGTCTTCGCGCTTGAATTTTCAGACGATCCGCAATAAACGACGCTGCGCCGGAGGCATGGGGCTTTTGATGGCACGAACGGCATTGCCGTTCGTCAGGTTCGCGTTGCGGGGAATCAGGTATTCAGTGGAAATTCGCCTTCGTCTTGCGTCGTCGGCTATCCTGAATACGAGAAGCGGCGCATTTTATCGGGATGATGCAGGGTTGTCGAGGATAAAATGTCGCTTTCTGCCGCGCCGGGCGAAAATTCCGAAAACGATTCGGAAAAGAGATTACAGAAGCCGCATTGCAGGCGCATTGCAGGATATAGCCCGCCGGTATGAGCGATATAAAAAGAAATCATGTCCGGAATCCTGTTCCGATCGGATGTCGGATGTGTTTGGAAGCCCTGACCGTATGTCGGCGGGGATCGATGTTTTTTTGCTGAAAGGAGGCTGTCGATGAGAAAACTGGTGATCTGGGTATTGTGGCCGGCATTTGTTACCGCGGTAATTGCCGAGGCGTTCTTTTTTACGCTGATCGATCCGCAAACGCTTTATTTGTTTGGAAATCCGGTCACGCTGCCATCCATGGCAACGTATTCGGTCGGATTTTTCTTTTTCTGGCTGCTGGCCATTGGCGCCAGCCTGATGACCTACATGATGCTTCCCGGTACCGCCAAGGAAATTCTCCGGCAGCACACGGAACAACACGATAAAGCGGTAAATCCACCGCCTGGCTGAGACGGTATGAGGGGTTTCAGGGATTCGCCCGTTTCCGCGGGATGGGCGAATCCGCTTTCGAAGCATTTTGGTTGGAATGACCGTTTTCCGCGCGGGGGGCGCATTCTCGGTTGGTTTTTTCCCAGCGGCTTTCGCGTGCTAACGTTCCGGCAGGCTGACGAACCCTACTTTGGTCAGTCCCGCGCGGGAAGCGTCGGCGAGGGTTTCGGCGACGAAGTGGTATGCGGTGTCTTTATCCGCGCGCAGATGGATTTCAGGCTGTGGATCCTGTTTGGCGGCACTGGCGAAACGTTGTCGCGCCTCGGCGCGGTCGACCGGCGATCCGTCCCAAAACAGCGTACCGGTGGCGTCGATGGCGAAATCGACCTTATGCGGCTTCAGTTGGTTGGCGTGAGCCTCGGCGCGCGGTAGTTCGAGTTTCACCGCATGGGTCAGCAGCGGCGCGGTGACGATAAAAATCACGAGCAGCACCAGCACCACGTCGATCAGCGGCACCATGTTGATTTCCGCCATCGGTGCGGCGCTGGATTTGTTGTCGAAACTTGCAAATGACATTTAATTCGTCTCCGGGATTCGAAGTGACAGAATTCGGCTTGTATTTTCCAAATAAAGTTAAATTCTATTTCACCATCGTAGCTATATTCGAGCAATAATTATTCCATGTGTAGAATGGCCCTTCGCGTAATTGCCGAACGCGACGATGCCCTTACGCCGCGCGTCCGGGCGTGGAACGTGGCACCATCGTCACCGGTTTTTCCGGTGCAGCACTGTCGGAACGTTCCGGATGCGCCATCAACCGACCGAGCGAAAGGAAGGTAAAGAGTTCGTAGGCGAAGGCATCGATCTTGGCCAGCAACACGCGGTTGCTGCGGGTCAGCCAGTTGTAGCCGATCACCGCGGGAATCGCCACGGCCAGGCCGACCGCGGTCATGATCAGCGCCTCGCCGACGGGGCCGGCAACCTTGTCGAGCGTCCCCGAGCCACTCATGCCGATTGCTACCAGGGCATGGTAAATGCCCCAGACGGTGCCGAAGAGGCCGACGAAAGGTGCCGTCGAGCCGACGGTCGCCAGCGCGGTCAGGCCGTTTTCCAGCCGCGCGGTTTCCTCGTCGATGATCTTGCGCATCGTGCGGGTCAGGAATTCCTGCTGCGTTCCCGCTTCCTCCAGCCTGGCGCCGCCGAAACGGGCGTGGTGTTTCTGCGC
>JAVBTC010000096.1:0-6938 GCA_031556405.1 Rhodocyclaceae bacterium | reverse complement strand
GTCGTCCATCGTCATTGCGACGTTTTCTTCTGCGTTCCCTGCAATTGCCCCAGTACGGCAAAAGGAGATTCCCTGGCGCCGTTCGTCGCTCCCGCCGGAGCTTCACACTCGTCGTGGCGCGGCACCGCCGGCAGTGCCAGCAACACCTCATCTTCGACCTGCGTAATCAAATCGATTTCTTTCTGCATCGGCAGAAAGTCGCGCGAATCGTCTTCCAGTTCTTCCTCGGTCAGATCCGATTCCTCGGTGAGGGACGGAACGAATTCGAGCACCGAAACCAACTGCACCGCATGTCCGATCGGACCCAGGCAGCGCTGGCAGCACAACGGCAGCGCGCCTTCCACTTCCAACCGCAACTGCGGCCGCCCTTCCCTGCTGGTGCTTCCTTCCGCACGATACGCCAGGGAGCCGCCGATATCCGTCAGGAGATCGTGCAGCCGCTCCATTCGCGCGACCGGAATTTCGCCTTGCAGCGTTTTTCCTCCGCGCGTGAAGGACTGGACATCGATGACAATCTGTTGCGACATAGGGCGCGCATGATAGTATCTTTGCCCTGCAAAGTCAAAAGCGGCGCCGCTCGTCGCCCGTTTTGCCCGTTTCCGCCGTCCATGCCACCGCCCGGTCACGCCATCCGCCATTTGCCGTCTGTCATTTCATCCGTCTCGACATGTCCCGTTCCATTCATTCCACTCCGCTCGGTGCCGTTTCCTCAACTCCTCCCGCTTCAGCAGCGCCCATCGTTCTCGCTTCCACCTCTCCCTATCGCCGCGAACTGCTGTCCCGTCTGGGACTGCCGTTTACCTGCGCCAATCCGGATACCGACGAGACGCCGTTGCCCGGCGAAGCACCCGAGGCGCTCGCGTTGCGGCTCTCCGAAGCGAAGGCGCGGGCAGTCGCAGCGCATTTTCCCGGCGCGCTGATCATCGGCAGCGATCAGGTGGCGACAGTCGATGGTGAAATTTTCGGCAAACCCGGCACCCATGAACGTGCTGTGGCGCAGTTGCGCGCACTATCCGGGCGCCGGGTGAACTTTTTTACCGGTTTGTGTCTCTACGATGCCGCCCGCGACCGTGCCGAAGTGCGCGGCGTGCCCACCTGGGTAACGTTCCGCGATCTGAACGACGGTGAGATCGAACGCTATCTGCGCCGCGAACAGCCTTACCAATGCGCCGGGGCCGCCAAATCGGAAGGATTGGGAATCGCGCTGCTCGCACGGCTCGAAGGCGACGATCCGAATGCGCTGATCGGCCTGCCGCTGATCGCGCTGTGCGAAATGTTGCGCGCGGCGGCTGTCGCTGTCCCATAGCCGTCCCATAAAATGCCATGAGGTGTACGCCATGACCCGTTCTCACCCGGCTCATTCCCCTCTTCATCGCAGCACGCTGTACCTGATTCCGACAACGCTTGGCCCGACGCCACCGGAAGCGATCCTTCCTCCCCCCGCGCTTGCCACAATAAAAACATTGAAGTATTTCGTCGCCGAGCGCGCCAAAACCGCTCGCGCCTTTCTCAAGGCCGCCGGGCATCCATTGCCGTTGATGCAAATCGACATCAGCGAACTGAACGAACATACCGCGCCCGCGGCACGCTCCGCGCTCCTTGAGCCCCTGCGCCAGGGGGAAAACCTTGGCCTGGTTTCCGAAGCCGGCTGCCCGGCGGTCGCCGATCCCGGCGCCGAACTGGTGACGCTGGCGCACGCCGAGGATTTCCGCGTCGTGCCGCTGGTCGGACCGTCGTCGCTGCTGCTCGCGTTGATGGCCTCCGGCCTGTGCGGGCAACGTTTTGCCTTCCACGGTTATCTGCCGACGAAGGAAGCACCGCGCGCCGACCGCATCCGCCTGCTGGAACGGGAATCACGTCTGCACAACCAGACACAGATGTTCATCGAAACCCCGTATCGCAACGTCCAATTGTTCGAGGATCTGATCCTCTGCTGCGAGCCGCAGACGCGTCTTTGCGCCGCCGTCGATCTGACGCTGCCGGAGGAAACGATCGTCACCCGCAGCATTGCCGCATGGCGCGCGCTTCCCGCCGCCGAGCGTCCCCTGCTGGAAAAACGGCCAACGGTTTTTCTGATGCTGGCGCAGGCTTCGTTGCCCCGGCGCTGATCGAACCGGTCCTTATGGCAAACAAAAACAATGGCCGATACAGTTAACAGTTAAATAATTACTTCATATATACATCTACAGCGGTGAAAACATATTCCATTTTATAATGGAATATCGATTTTTCCGGCGATTCCGCCGTTTTTCAGCCGAAACGCCCGGTGATGTAATCTTCCGTCGCCTGATGGCGCGGCTTGATGAAGATCTGGTCGGTGACTCCGAATTCGATCAACTCGCCCAGATACATATAGGCGGTGAAATCGGAAACCCGCGCCGCCTGCTGCATGTTGTGCGTGACAATGACGATCGTGAATTCGCTTTTCAGTTCGTCGATCAGCGTTTCGATATGCCCGGTCGAGATCGGGTCGAGCGCCGACGTCGGCTCGTCGAGCAATATAACGTCGGGTTTCACGGCAATCGCCCGCGCGATGCACAGCCGCTGCTGCTGTCCGCCGGAAAGACTCAATCCCGAACGGCCGAGAATATCCTTCACTTCGTTCCACAGGGCCGCCTTGCTCAGCGCTTCTTCGACCCGTTCATCCATTGCGGCACGGGAAAGGCGTTCGTGCATGCGCACGCCGAAGGCGATGTTGTCGTAGATCGACATCGGACACGGCGTCGGCTTCTGGAAAACCATCCCCACCTTGGCACGCAGCGTGATGAGGTCGATATCGCGGCCGAGGATGTTGCGGTTCTCGAACAACAATTCCCCTTCGGCGCGCTGGCCGGGATAGAGGTCGTACATGCGGTTGATCGAACGCAGTAATGTCGATTTGCCGCAGCCGGAAGGACCGATGAAGGCGGTGACCTTGTTGCGGTAGATATCGAGGTTGATGTTCTTCAGTGCATGCGTGGCGCCGTAATAGAAATTGAAATCGCGGAACACAATCTGTGCTTCGCCAAGGTCGGTCATGGACGATTTCCCCTCCCGTTCCTTTCGCTCGCGCAAGGCTGCGCCCATTCCCATTACTCCCATTCCCGTTCCCGTTCCGATTTCCATCCCTACACCCACTTCCAACGGCATTTCCTTTGTCGTCGTACCTTCCAGCGCTTCGGCAACTGCCATCTCCCGCTCCCTCAGTGATGCCGCGACGGGCGAAACAATACCCGCGCGAGAATATTCAAAAACAAAACACCGACAGTGATCAAAAACACTCCGGCCCAGGCGAGGCTTTGCCAATCCTCGAAGGGACTCATCGCGAATTTGAAAATCGTCACCGGCAGGTTGGCCATCGGCTCACGCAGATCGAGGCTCCAGAACTGGTTCGACAACGCGGTGAATAAAAGCGGCGCCGTTTCGCCGGCGATCCGCGCCAGCGCAAGCAGAATCCCGGTCACGATGCCGCCCTTGGCGGCGCGCAGCGTGACCAGCAGCACCACTTTCCATTTCGGCGCGCCGAGCGCGAACGCCGCCTCGCGCAGACCGTTGGGAACCAGGCCGAGCATGTTCTGCGTCGTGCGCACCACGACCGGAAGCACCAGGAGCGCCAGCGCCAGGACACCGGAGAATCCGGAAAACTTGCCGGTATGTGCGACATACACGGCATAAACGAAGAGTCCGACGACGATCGACGGCGCCGAAAGCAGCAGGTCGTTAACAAACGAAGTCGCGCGCCCCAGGAACGAGCGTTGCCCGTATTCGGCGAGATAGATTCCGGTCATGACGCCCACGGGCGTGCCGATCAGCATTGCCAGCCCCACGATCACGGCGCTGCCGGCAATCGCGTTTTTCAGCCCGCCCGTGGCGCTGCCCGGCGGCGGCGTCGATTCGGTAAACAGCGACCACGACAGCCCCGAAAGGCCAAGATCGAAAACGGTAACCAGAATCCAGATCAGCCAGACGAGGCCGAACGACATCGCCAGCATCGAAGCCGCGAGCGCGGCAATATTGATCCATTTGCGCTTCCGCTGCAGGGTCATCGCTATCATCCCTTGGCTCCTTCGCGGCCGGAGAGCGAAAGCAGCAGCAGCTTCGAAAGCGTCAGCACGACGAGCGTGATCAGGAACAGGATCAACCCCAGTTCGATCAGCGCCGCCGTGTGCAGCCCCGGCGCCGCCTCGGCGAATTCATTGGCAAGCGCCGAAGTGATGCTGTTGCCCGGCGCGAACAGCGAAAAATTCCCGAGCATGTTGGCGTTGCCGATCACGAACGTCACCGCCATCGTTTCGCCCAGCGCGCGCCCGAGCCCGAGCATGACGCCGCCGATGACACCGACCCGTGTGTAAGGCAGGACGACGTGTCGGACCACCTCCCAGGTCGTCGCTCCGAGGCCATAGGCCGATTCTTTCAAAAGCGCCGGCGTCACCTCGAAAACGTCGCGCATCACCGCGGCGATGAACGGAATGATCATGATCGCGAGAATGATCCCCGCCGCGAGAATGCCCACCCCCACGGCCGGCCCGGAAAAGAGCGCGCCGACGAGCGGCAGCCGGCCCAGTGTCTGTGCGAGCAGCGGTTGTCCATAGTCGGCAAAGATCGGCGCGAAGACAAGCAGCCCCCACATCCCGTAAACGATGCTCGGAATGCCGGCCAGGAGTTCGATCGCCGTTCCCAGCGGGCGACGCAGCCAGGTCGGCGCGAGCTCGGTAAGAAAAAGCGCGATGCCGAAACTGACCGGGACGGCGATGACGAGCGCGATCAACGAAGTCGCCAGCGTGCCGTAGATCGGCACCAGCGCGCCGAAACGTTCGGCGGGAGGATTCCAGTCCTGGCTGACAAAAAAGCCCCAGCCGAATTTTTCGATCGATGGCCGGGATTCCCACAACAGGGAAACGATGATTCCCAGCAGCAAGGCAAGCGTCAGCCAGGCAAAGGCGCGGGTCAGGTTGAAAAACAGCCAGTCGCCGAATTTGCCGTGTTTTTGCTGCTTCTTTTCCACTGGGATCGCGGCAGCCGGAAGCGTGGCGGTAGTTCGCATAATGGGCGGTTTTTTCGATGTTTCTCCCGCGGCGCGGGAGAGGAAAGGCGGGAAATTCTTGCGGAGAATTGTTCGTGGAGGATAACGTAAAAACAAGGAGCAATACGGGGCGACACGCTATACGGAAATTCGCCCCGATTGTTACATCACCGCATCATCGCATCACTGCCACAGAGCCTTACCGGCGCTGTCCTTGATTTCCCGCGCCCACGACGCGCGGATCGATTGCGTCAATGAATCCGGCAGGCTTACGTAATCGAGTTCCGCCGTCTGCGACGCGCCGTTCTTGAACGCCCAGTCGAAGAATTTCAGCGCCTCGCGCGCATTGTCCGGCCGCACGGCGACCTTGTGCATCAGGATGAAGGTGGCGCCGGTGAGCGGCCAGGCTTCCTTGCCCGGCTGGTTGGTCAGCACTTCGCCGAACGCGCCCTTGCTCCAGTCCGCGCTCGCGGCGGCGGCCTTGAACGTATCGTCGCCGGGCGCCACGAACATTCCCGCCGCGTTCTGCATCAGCACATGCGCAAGTTTGTTCTGTTTGGCGTACGCGTATTCGACGTAGCCGATCGAATTCGGCAGCCGCTGCACGAATGCCGCGACCCCTTCGTTGCCCTTGCCACCCATCCCGGTCGGCCACTGCACCATCGAACCCTCGCCCACCTGCTCCTTCCACTGCGCATTGACCTTGGAAAGATAATTGGTGAAGAGGAAGCTCGTACCCGAAGCGTCGGCACGGCGCACCACCGCGATATCCGTCGCTGGCAGCTTCACCTGCGGGTTCAGCGCGGCAATCGCCGGGTCGTTCCATTTCGTCACCTTGCCGAGATAAATATCGCCCAGAAGCTGCCCGGTCAGCCGGACTTCACCCGGCTTGATACCGGAAACATTCACCACCGGCACGACGCCGCCGATCACCGTCGGAAACTGCGTCAGGCCGTCCCTTTCCAACGCTTCCGGCTTCAGCGGCATGTCCGAGGCGCCGAAATCGATCGTTTTGGCGACGATCTGCTTGATGCCGCCGCCGGAACCGATCGACTGGTAATTGATCCGGCTGCCGCTCGCCTTCTGGTAGGCATCGGCCCACTTCGCGTACACCGGAGCCGGGAAAGACGCTCCGGCACCGGTCACATCGGCCGCCTGCGACGACGCGCCGGCAAGAGAAATTCCCAATCCAAACAATACGGAAGCTGCCACCTTCATTTTTTGCCACATGGTTTTTTCCTTTCACGGTCCATAAATAACTGAAACGCAGTCAGTGTAGGCAGCGCATGTGACAACTTTGTGACGAGGCAGGGAGCGATATGGATGGTGTTTTATACAGTGTCTTTTCAGCAAAAAATTCCAAATATAAAAAATTACATTTCATATATGTAGGTGACCTGCCCCCGAATTTTCAATCCGGGTAGAACTTGAGAAGATGACCTCATCGAAGGGAAGAGACTGAGATGAGGAAAAGCCGTTTTACAGAGGAACAAATGGTGTCGCTGCTGCGCGAGAGTGAGCGCAGCAGTGTGGCGGCGGTAGCCAAAGCCCATGGAGTGAGCGAGCAGACGATCTACGGGTGGCGACAGAAGTACGGCACGCTGATCAGCGACGAAGTGCGTCGGCTGCGCCAACTGGAGCAGGAGAACAGCCGACTCAAGAAGCTGCTGGCCGAGCGTGATCTGGAAATTGAAGTGATGAAGGAGATCAACGCAAAAAAGTGGTGAGCGTGCCCGAACGTCGCCAGCAGGTTGGCTATGCTCGCCGTCGCGGGCTGTCAGCTCGCCGAGCCTGTTGGTTGATGCGCGTGGCACGCGCCAGCCTGAACTACACGTCTCGCCTGCCGGAGCGGGATGCTCCGGCTTTGGCGGCGATGGTGAGCTTGTCCGCGCAGTACCCCCGCTACGGCTATCGGCGTATTCAGATCATGATGGAA
>JAVBTC010000162.1:0-12167 GCA_031556405.1 Rhodocyclaceae bacterium | reverse complement strand
CAAAGGCCCCGAGTTGCTGGTCGATCTCGCCGACCACTGCGCGCAGGCAGTAGCTGATATCGGTGGTATCGACAAAGACCGGGCCGACCAGATCGGCTACAACATCGCCCGCCGCATGATGTCGCACTGGGCTGGCCAAATTCTCTATTTCCCCAAAGGCGCGCTGTATCTGGTGTCAGAGCGCCATCGCATAATTTTCGCCGAGTTCAACGGCCACAACCACGCGGAGCTGGCGCGTAAGTATGACCTGTCCGTCCAGCAGATTTATCACATCGTCAAAGCGGTTCGCCGCGATGAGATGGCACGGCGGCAGGGCAATTTGTTTTCGGAGTCAGTATGAGCATCACACCAAGTATTAGCCTCGTAGCATACGAGAGTCGGGATAATCGCAAAGTTTTCGTCCGTGTTCCAACCGAACGGGCGCGGTACATATTGACAGATCGTTGCGTTGTCGAGGTGTCATGCTCTATGTGCGGGGCCATCGTTGGCGAGCCGTGCAAGGGCTCTCAAGGGTATGGGGTAATGACGCACTATCAGCGTCGACAAGCATGGCTTTATACGCGGCGATCCTATCAAATCACCGGCAACCCTCCTGACCAGGCCGAGAAACCGCACTTCAAGCTGCCGCTCCCGAAATCGCTTTTAGGTTCGGGTTTATAACAATGAGCGAACACAATATCGTCAGCGTTTCTGGCGGGAAAGACAGTACCGCGCTTCTACTTCTCGCCATCGAACGCCAGCCTGACAATCTGCGAGCGGTGTTTGCCGATACTGGCAACGAACATGAGCTTACATATGGTTATGTTGGCTATCTCGAACGAGTCACTGGTATTTCGATTCAATGGGTAGAAGCGAATTTCGCACGGCAGATAGCCAAAAAGCGTGAATTCGTGGCGACGAAATGGGGGGAACACGGAATAGCGCAGGAAGTCATTGACCGCGCCCTTGAAGCCCTTGTTCCGACTGGAAACCCGTTCCTTGATCTATGTATCTGGAAAGGAAGGTTTCCGTCCGCACGCGCGGCGTTTTGCAGTGAGGAACTGAAGCGAAATCCGATCTATGCACAGGTACATAAACCTATTCTCGATGCTGGAAACGACGTTGTCAGTTGGCAAGGCGTACGCAAGGATGAATCGCTGCGCCGTTCCTTGCTTTCCGAAACGGAGATCAAAACGGTTCATGACAACGGCGCTGAACTATGGAATAACCGCCCGCTCTTGAACTGGACGGCGGAAGATTGTTTTGCTATGCACCGTAGACACGGAATCAAATACAATCCCCTTTACAAGCAAGGAATGGGGCGTGTCGGTTGTATGCCCTGTATCCACTCCCGTAAGAATGAATTGCTTGAAATCGGTAAACGCTACCCGAAGGTAATCGATCGTATCCGCCGCTGGGAAGACGCCGTAAAACAGGCCAGCAAATACGGACAGTCGACCTTTTTTGCTTGTGACAAAATGCCGGGCCCGCACCAGAAAGATACCAGCCTTCCGATGCCTGGAATTGACCGTGTGATCGAATGGAGTAAGACTGGCAACGGCGGAATGCAATTCGACATGTGGCGCTCGCTGGATGATTTGCCGGCATGCTCGTCGATCTATGGCCTCTGTGAATAGTGGTAAAGCACCGATAATTTTTCCGGTGTTTTCTTCTTTACTATTTGCAAGTAATTTTTAAATCCGGTTTTGTTTTTTCCCGTTACATCCCACCTTATCCCGGATTTATCTCGCGTCTCCCCTTAGATTTATCTCAACTCCGTTCATACAAGTTCATCCGCCGGCTTGAGGACCGACACCGCCAGCACACACGACAGCCAGCACTTCGACAACGTTCTCGACGCGGGTAACACGAGCCGGGACGTCTATGCCGACCGCGGCTACCCGGTCGAACAGCGCGAAGTGTGGCTGAAGGCGCACGGCTTTCGGAACTAGACACAAAGGAAGGAAGGGCAAGCGCAACAAGCCGCTGTCCGACTGCCAACAGCGGCGCAACCAGCGCATCGCCAAGACCTGCGCGCGCGTCGAGCACGTGTTCGCGGCCATCGAGCAGATGGGCGGCAAGCTGGTGCGTACCATCGATCAGGCGCGAGCGAGCTTTGCGATGACGATGATGACCGCCTGCTACAATCTGAAGCGGCTGGTCTATTCCGCAAGGTCGGGATTGGAGCCTTCTGAGGCCCGAAATGGGCCGAATCGCCCATGAGCAAGGCGATTCGAAGCAAAAACGGAGTGACGCCGCCGCGAAAAGCGGCGATTGGCCCAACAAGCCGGACCGAATTCTCTCACGATCATTGGGTAACTGCTGAATTCAACAAAAACTTTGGATTATTCGAGGTGCCCGAATACACCAAGGTTCCCACTTCGGTGAAATTCGTGGGCAGCGGTGGAACGGTAAAACGGATCGAATGCTATACCGGCAGCGGCTGTTTTACGAAATATAAAAATCCGGAAGGGATTGCCGGTCATGGCCCCGCGCATGGCAGAAAAGCCAGTGTGGTTCCGTTCCCGGGGGCGAATGTGATGACCATGTGGGCGAGCTTCACGCTCAAAGGTACAAACGTATTCGGAGATAACGGCGTCATCGATCATATTCCCATCTTCCTGCGCTCCAATCCGACAAACATGAATTTGCCCGGCTATGAGCTGGTCGACGGGTTGGGGCTGGCCCTTTACAAGCGCAATAACGGATTGTGGAATCCCAATCTGCACTGTGTATCGTCAACATCTTGGGCCTGTTATTCGGGGATACGCCTCGAAACCTGTGCTCAATCATTGAGAAGGGGCGATCTGGGGGCGCTGCCGGCGATGACGGGAAGCAAGACGGATGGCGCGTCTCCGGCGCAATATCTGCTGGACGGCGTGAAATACAAAGTCATTATACATGCGACGACTACCGGGGTAGCCACGCAGATTGTGGCTCCGAGTCTGGGTTCGAGCTTTTATTACTATTCGCCCAGACCTGCGGAATACGGAAATTTCCAGTGGCTGAATACAGGATATGTCATTGCAATGATCTGTCAGGGCGGTTCTTCATGTGACAATTTCGCGAACCAGAATTTCAGCCTCGAAGTATCGAGCATTAATATGGGATGGTTTATTCCCTGAAATACCGGGCCGGACGGATCCCTTTTATCTCTTTTGATGATCCGTCCGGGCAGAAACGATGGAAACCGAATGGCGGCAATGGGTATGCCCGGATACCTGTTCTTCGTATCGATAGGGCCTTGCAGCGACATTGCTGGCGTATTTTTTCGTGGAGCGGGGTGAGTCGATAAAAATTCACTCCGCCCATTTATCTGTTTTGCTGGAAGCAAAAATCATGAGTCAGAGGGTTCGGATCGTTTTTCGCGGCGAGATCATCGCGGGAGAAGCGGAAGCGGCGGTCAAACAACGTGCCGCGCAATTGTTCAAGGCCTCGCCCGAACAGATCGAGCGGATTTTTTCCGGTAGACCGGTCGTATTGCGCAAGGATCTGTCGGCGGAAGAAGGGGCGCGTTACCGGGAACGTCTGGAGAAGGCCGGGATACGCGTCTATGTCGAAGAAATGAAAGAGAAGAATGTTGCTTCGCCTTCTTCCGGGCATGCTTCCCCTGCAGTGCCGCTCCCGGCGATTTCCGAGACGAAACTATCGGAATCCCAGTCCCAGTCCCAGTCCGTTTTCGAGCAGTCGCCTCAGGCGGCCGCGATGCCTTCTTCCGTACCGGCGGGCCGCTCGGTTTATGGCGCCAAGGCCTCCCTGTTTCTTCCTGCCTCGCCTGACCAGAGTGAAACGCCGGCTGCACCACAGGAAATAAAACTGGAAGAAGAGAAGGATTATCGGACGTACAGGAACGAATCCAACACGTCGCCTGCCAACAGGCGGAGCGCTCCGTATCGCGCACCGGCGGCAAAACGAGTCGAAACCGCGGGATTTCTGGATTGTTTCGGACTGTCGTCTTCCGGATGCATGAACCGGATGACCTATTGGACAACGCACATTTTTATGGGAGCGCTGCTGTTTTTCATAACAGGGCTGCTTTGGCAAAGAATGACGAGGTCCATGGCCACCATACCTCCTGATGTTTTGTCGTCGGGAGGGATTGGTAGTGATGCGCAATGGGCAGCATTTCTGGTGGGATGTGTCTGGATCATTTTTTCTATCGTTGCCTCTGTTCAACGCTGTCGCGATATCGGCTGGTCGCCGTGGCTTCTCCTGCTGTGCCTGATTCCCGGTGTGAGCGGCATTTTCTGGCTTTGCCTTCTTTTTTGGCCGAGCGGCGGGTATGAGGCCCCGCGCGGCAACGTAAAAATGTTGCTGGTTGCGGTCGGCGTCCTTGTATTGAGTATTGCTTGGGCCGGAATGTGGGGAGATAAAGCGAAAGAAGTACGTACTGATAATGCTGCGAGGATGGAGCAGGCGGAGCAAAAGGAAATGCAGGCGCGTAAGGAAAGACAACAGTGGCGGGAGCAGAAAGAAGCGGAACTGCAAAGGGAAATGAAACAGAAGAAGGAAGAGCAGTTTCAACAACTGCAGGAACAATTGCGGATGCAGAAATGAGATGAAATGGAAGGGGAGTTCGTCGGGGATGGTGGAGGATGTGATTCGTTTCCGATGGATGCTGACTACCTGTTCCATCTGGTTATCCGAGCTATCGCAGGCAGCGAGGAGAAATAAATATTATTCTTTGGGAATGGTGAAAAATTTGTAGAAATGTTTTTTAACCATTCGCGATGCTCTTTCCGGCCCCTCGTTGCTCTTGCCGAAGAAAAAAAGAAAACCGCCTGTCGCGCGGGTTGCGCGCAGGCGGCCGGTGATGCGGGATCGGCTGGAACTGTTTGTCAGTATCCGGCGCTGATCGCCTGCGGCAGGAGATCGTTGAGCGTTCCCACCGCCGTCAGGTCGCTGTTGGGGAAGAGAGTGTAGAACGTGCCGTTCTGTTCCCCGACGTAGGTATTGCCGGTCGAATAGTAGCGGTAGTTGAAGCCGTAATTGTGGACGGTGACTTGTCCCGAGGGACCGATACCGCCTTGCGCCATGACGGCATCTCCCCAGTTGAGCACCCGGTTGACGTCGCTTTGCGTCGAGGCGCCGTAGCGTACGACGCATTCGGCGACATCGTTCGCGCGGAGAATGCTCCGGTAGTAGTTCGGGTCGTCAAACTGCGTGCTGTTGGACATGACGGCCTGGGGATTGTCCGAGCCGAACAGCCCCAGCATGAAACCGATGCCGCGGGTCATGCTTCCCGTGAAAGCTTCCAGATTTCCGAAAGTCAGCGCGGAAGCCAGGTCGGGCGCGATGCTCATGTCCGTTTCCAGCAGCGTGGTGCCGTTGGTCGAGCGGAAGATGATGCCATTCTTGTTTTTATACTCGGTGGGAAGCGAGCGCCAGCCGATGACGTTCGTTCCGTCGAAGGCATCGTGGTCGAGCGTCGGGGCTTTGGTCGTCAGTCCCTTGTAAACGATTTTGACGTTGCATACGTCCATCCATCGCTGGGCGGCATATTGCGTGGCGGCGATCACCTGTTCGGTGCCCAGCGCGCCCGTGGGTGCGCCGTTCGGGTTGTAATACCACTCCAGCGTATGGGAGGGCCATCCCAGCGAGGCCATGCTGTAGGCGGTGAATCCCCGGTTCGTGCCGGAATCGGCGGCGTCCGTCCTGACGGCTTGCGCCTGTGCCGTCGTTGCCAGAGTGAAAACCATCGCGCCGAGGGCAAGGGCGATGGCGGTTTTTTCGTGCGTTGCTTTCATGGTCATATGGGCCTTCCTGTCGAATGAAGTCGGTACCGTTGAATCCGGGAGGTAAGAATTATGAATATTAACCTGCCCTGCGGTGTTCGCCAAATGACAATGTGCAGGTATTCCGGAAATGCCGATGGAAAATTCCGAGGTTGTTTCCATCCGTCGAGAGCATCGGGTTGATACGAAAAAATTACAATTTACTATAACAATTTCATCGTATGACCAACCACACAAATCATATTATATTTAACTGAATTTAGAATTTTAATGCGTCAAAATGCGTTCGATGTACGTGCCTCAGGTATGAAAATGTCCGTTCCGCCGCGTGATTCGCGGGGAGGAACGGACATTTTCGGGCATGGGAAGTTATCCCGGCGATGCCGGTCGAAAAGCGTTTCCGGTCTCGTTCCGCTGCTCGAAAAAGGGATGGAACGTGTCTTCGGCATACCAGGGGCTGAAAGTCACGTTTTCCTCGAAATGGAAGCTTTTGACGCGCGGCAATGAGCGCCCGGGCCATACCGGTCTGCCCGCGATTAAACGCTTCACACGGCCAACGGCATTCCCCGGCGCCGCAGGTTCCCGTCTCTGCTCGTCCGCTTCCGCGACTTCGTCGGCCATCATGTCCAGAAACCGGTCGATATTCGCTCGGGGCAGGGCCCCTCCGGTCACGAAAATCAACCGCTGTCCCTGCCACTGAAAGTACGCCGGCACCACATCGCTTTCGATGCGCACCTGGTTGCCGCTCCGGGAACTGGGCACGCGGTAACGGATTGTCCTGTTCGTGCCGTTCAGCGCGGCATCCAGTTGCCAGACGATATGCACCCGGTTTTCCGGCAAGGGCGATGAAAATTCCATCGTGATGCGACAGACGTCGTAACCGAACAGCTTTTGCTGCCAATGAGCGAAGCGCGCGACATCGGGAAACGCGAAAATCACCGCCAGCATCGCCACGACGGGCAGCGCAAGCAGCGCGATCAGCAAGGCGCCGCCGCCGTATTCCCAATATGCCGGTAATTCTTTTTCCGCCGTCTGGGGAAGCAGGCGGAAAGAGCTTGTGATCAGTTTCCATATCGTCCACTCACCCAGCACAAGCGTGATCGCGCCCGCCGCGAAACAGCAAAACGTATGAAACAGCAGCACGGCATGCGCTCCCCGTTCTTTATATCCCCGTTAGGGTCCCTGTTCCGGCGTCGACGTCATTACATTTTGGAAGACGTGTGATGCGACCGATTGGTTGATTGGTTGATTGGTTAATTTTAAAACGATATGCCGTTCGCCCGGCGCAAAGTTTCGTCCGCAAGCCCGGCGTGCGCGGAGATGGCGCTTTTTCCGGGATGGGGAAACGGAATGGAGAACCGGATGGCGACGGGAACCGGAATCCCCGGATTACCGTTCCGCCGGGCGGTTGCAATCGTCCAGAAATTGCAGCAGCCGGGTAGTGAATCCATCCGGGTCCATGTTTCCGTGTCCTCTGCCGGCCTGTACATGGACGGAAACGTTCGCGCCCGCGGCGGCGAGTTTTTCGGCGAATCTCCGCGACTGGCCGATGGGAATCAGGCGGTCCTCGTCCCCGTGTTCCAGATAGAACCGCGCCCGGAGGCCGGGCGTCACATGTGTCATGGGCGAGGCTTCCTTCAGGATTTCAGGATCGCGGGGCGGGTTCCACGGTTCCGGGGCCAGCCAGGATGCCCAGTCGTTTCCGAGAAAAAGCCGGCCGATCATCGTTCTCATGTCCGCCGCCGCGTCCGGGGAAACGTATTGTTCCGGGACGTTGTAGGAAGTGAAATCCGTCAGCGGCATGACGGCGGCGGCGCAGCGCACGTACTGCCGGGTATCGGAATGCGTGGCCGCCATCAGGGCCAGTTGTCCTCCCGCCGAATCTCCGGCGACGGCGATCCGGTCCGGATCGATGGAGAAACCGGGCGGTGAAACCGCATTCGAGCGGAGCAGGTTCAGGAACCGCGCCACGTCTTCGCGCTGCGCGGGCCATGGGTGTTGGGGCGCGAGCCGGTAGTCGATCGAATAGACGACGTAGCCCGCCCGGGCGACTCTCCGGATGCTGTCGTTGGCGGAGTGGTCGCCTGGGTCGGCCCTGTTGCCGCCGCTCCATCCCCCGCCGTGGATGAAGACCAGCGCGGGATAACTGCCTCCGCCGGAGTCGGGCGCGGGCGTGCATACGTTGACGCTCAAGTCGCCATAGTCCGGATAAACGTGCGTTACGCAGGCATTCCGGGAACATCCCGCACCGAGCAGGATAAAAAGAGCGAGAAAGACGCCCGGGAATTTCGCGCGCCATAATTTCGCCATGACCCGGCACATCGCGGCGTTGGAGCAGGCGTTCATTGCACCGAAATCCGTTTCACGTCTCTCCGTGCAGTCCGCCGAAACGCAGGAAGAAGTAGGGCCCCAGCGGCGGAACGTAGCCGGCTTCGGCTTCCATGATCGCGACGAGATGTTCGTCGGCGGTACGGTGGGTGGCGTCGTAGATCTGCCTGCAGATGTCGTACGCGGCGAAACCGGGCCAGTTTTCCGGCAGGAGCGCCGCGGGCAGCTTCGGATCGTGCAGGAGAACGCGGCGGAAACTGTGAATGACGAGCGTGCGGATGATGAAGGAGGCGCGCGGCGACAGCGAGGAAGAAGGGGTTGTGCCGCCGGAGGCGCCGCGCTTCTTCGCGGCCGGCGCCGTTTTCTTCGCCGTCGTGATGTGCTTGAGAAGCGGGCCGAAATACTCGATGAAACTGCGGTATTGCCGCGCGATCGATTCCAGGTCCCAGCCGCTGGCGACGATTCCGGCGACCGGGCGGGCATTGATGTCGACGCGGTCGCGCGCGGTGAGCACGAAGGTCTGGCGGCGCACGCCGAGGCGGTCGAGGATTTCGTTCAGGAATTCTCCGTTGGCGCAGGGGTGGCAGAAGATGCCGGGGCCGATGCTGGTGAAGCCTTCCCACAGAAGTTCGCGCCGCAGGTCTCCCCGCTTGGAGGGGGGCATGGCGGAAGTCGGCGCCAGGACGAGCGTCCAGTCTCCCGGCCATTCGGCGTTGGCTGTTCCCGCACCGTAAATGCGCTGGTGCGCGTGCTCGAAGCGGCGCAATCCGCTGGTCGTCAGCGAGTATTCGCTGCGGCGGCCGTGCCGCGCTCCTTCCAGCCAGCCTTCGGCGGCGAGGCGGAAGACGGAGGTGCGCACCAGCCGTTCGCTGACGCCGAATGGCGCCAGGAGGTCGATGATGCTTTTCAGCCATACGGTGCCGCCGTGCGGTGCGATGGCGTCGCCGAAAATGGTGACGATCAGCGATTTCGCGTGCAGCGTTTCAGCCTTGAGGTGGCTGCGGATCCAGTTTTCGATGTTGGAGGGCGAGGACATGGGAAGCGATTTTTTTCGGAAATTCGCGCCGATGCGCATTTACGGGGGAGAGGAACGGGAGATGGAAATGGAAAATGGGAAATGGCAGATGCCGCTTTTCCGGCAAATTCACCGGAAAAATTCCCGGCAATTTCCATGACAATTCCTCTCTCATGTGTCGACTTCGTTTCCCTGTATGTGAACAAATACGGATCCATTACGCGGAGAACGGATCAGCATCGATGACATCGGGGACGAAGCCTGCCTATTCTAGAACGAAACCGGATAAATCTAAAGTCATGATACATATTTTTATTTAGACACAAAAAAATTGTTGACACGATTTAATCTGTATCATATCGTTTCTCCGAAGCTGCTGTCCGGAATGCCGTCCAGGAACAGGATTTCATGAAAAAGGCTTTGTGACGTTTTCCCGACGGCGAGGTATCGGTACCAAAAGGCCGGGATAGACGCAGGCTTTTCGTACCATCGGTACGGTATCCGTTTCATCCGTTTTTCCGGTCGTTTTATCCGGTTGTTGTTCTTTCCATTCTTTCTCATGCGAGAGGATTCGATGAGCCATCCATTTTTCAAAAAACATTACGCGCTGCTCGAACGCGCGGTGGAAACAGCGAAGGAACGCGGTTATTGGAGCGCCTACCCGGAAATGCCGAGCCCGAAGGTTTACGGCGAAGGGGCGGCGGAACGCGGCAAGGCGGCATTCGATGCCTGCCTGAACCGTCCCTTCGAGATCGACCATCCGGGCGCGGAGACGTACCACGGCCCGCGCTGCGGCCAGGAGACTTCGCCTTACGGGTTCGCGTTGAAGATCGATTATCCGAAACCGTCGCCCGAGGAAATATTTCCGGCGCTGGAGGCCGCACGCAAGGAATGGAGCAAAGCGGGGCCCGATGTCTGGGCGGGCGTCTGCCTGGAGATCCTGGCGCGTCTCAACGAGCGCAGTTTCGAGATCGCCCACGCCGTGATGCACACCACCGGCCAGGCGTTCATGATGGCATTTCAGGCCGGCGGGCCGCACGCGCAGGATCGCGGGCTGGAGGCGGTGGCCTATGCCTGGGATCTGTTGCGCGACATTCCCCGGAAGGCGCGCTGGGAAAAACCGCAGGGCAAGCATGAACCGCTGGTGATGGAAAAACGCTACCGTGTCGTGCCGCGCGGCGTCGGTCTGGTGATCGGCTGCTGCACGTTCCCGACCTGGAACGGCTATCCCGGCCTGTTCGCCAGCCTGGCCACCGGCAACGCGGTGCTGGTGAAGCCGCATCCGGGGGCGATCCTGCCGCTGGCGATCAGCGTCAAGGTGGCGCGTGAGGTGATCCGCGAGGCGGGATTCGATCCCAACGTGGTGATGCTGGCGACGCACGACCCGGGCGAACGGCTGCCCTCGCAACTGGCGCTGCGTCCCGAAGTGAAGCTGATCGATTTCACCGGCAGTTCGGTCAATGGCGAATGGCTCGAACGCAACGCGATACAGGCGCGGGTGTTCACGGAAAAGGCCGGGGTGAACCAGATACTGGTCGACGGTACGGACAACCTGAAAGGCATGGCCGCGAACATCGCGTTCTCGCTGTCGCTCTATACCGGGCAGATGTGTACCGCGCCGCAGAATATCTACATTCCCGAGAACGGCATCGATACGCCGGAAGGCCACCTGAGTTTCGACGAGGTTGCCGCGGCGATCGGGCAGGCGCTCGAAAAGCTGCTCGGCCCGGTGGAGCGCGCGGTGGAAATCCTGGGCGCGGTGCAGAATTACGGCGTGCTCGAACGGATCGGCGCGGCACGGGAAATCGGCAAGAGCGAAGGCCGCGTGATCGTCGACAGCGTAGCGCTTACGCACCCGGCCTATCCCGGCGCGCGTGTTCACACGCCGCTGCTGGTCCGGCTCGACGCGGGGCAGGAAGAAATCTACAGCAAGGAATGGTTCGGTCCGATCGCTTTCCTGGTGGCGACGAAGGACACCGCGCACAGCCTGGAAATCGCCGGGCGCATGGTATGCCGCCACGGCGCGTTGACCTTGTCGCTCTATTCGACGGACGATACGGTGATCGAACGCGCGGTCGAACGCGCGGAGGAAACGGGCGTGGCGCTGTCGATCAACCTGACGAGCAGCGTCTACGTCAATCAATCCGCCGCCTTCAGCGATTATCATGGCACCGGCGCCAACCCCGCCGCGAACGCGGCATTGACCGATGCCGCGTTCGTCGCCGGGCGTTTTACCGTCGCCCAGCACCGTTACCATGTATGAGCCGGTTTACTGTTTTTGCCGCTTGCACCGCTTTTGCCGCTTTTTCCATTTCACAGATCGATGAGCATGAGACATCCGGAAAAATCCACTGAAGAAATATCCCAGGAGCAGGCGCAGGCCCTGACCTTGGCCCAATCCACCGCGGCGGCAATGCTCGAACGCGATCATGCCTGCCGCGGGCTTGGCATCGAGATCGCCGAAGTGACGCCCGGCGGCGCGGTCATGCGCATGAAGGTCGCGCCGCAGATGCTCAACGGACACGACCTCTGTCACGGCGGATTCATTTTCGCGCTCGCCGACACCGCGTTCGCCTATGCCTGCAACAGTTACAACCTCAGCACGGTGGCTTCCGGCGCCGAGATCGATTTCGTCGCGCCGGCGCGCGGCGGCGAAACGCTCACCGCGCGCGCGCGGGAACGCGCATTGCAGGGGCGGACCGGAATCTACGATATCGAAGTGTCCGGCGAAGACGGCAGGCTGATCGCCCTGTTTCGCGGCCGTTCCTATCGGATCAAGGGGAATGTGATCATGGAAACCTGAACGTCACGGATACGACGGAGGGGGAAAATCGCGGAAAAAATGGCGGAAAACACGCCGTATCCAGCGATCCGACTATTCGACTATCCGAATCCATCCGACAGTTCCGGGTATTTTTTGGAGGAGACAAACCATGCCCGTTTTCACACCCGCTCCCGAAGAGCTCGAACCCATCGAACGGGCGAGCAGGGATGAATTGCAGGCCTTGCAGTTGAGCCGGCTGCAATGGTCGGTGGGGCACGCCAAAGAGCGCGTGCCGCCTTAACGCCGCCGTTTGGGGGAAGCCGGAGTCCCAACCGACGACCAGAAG
>JAVBTC010000138.1:0-25054 GCA_031556405.1 Rhodocyclaceae bacterium | reverse complement strand
CCCCGCCGGTGCCGCTGCCGGTGCCGCGCAGCCCGCCAACGCCGACAACCTCGTCTATGAACGCACGACCTCCTACACGGAAACGGAACAGACGAGCTTTTCCGCACAGGGCATGATCAAAACCGCGGACGGGCAATCGATCAGCTTCAAGTTTGAAATGACGATGGCGCGCAGCTATCACGAAGAATCGTTCACTTCGATCACCGCCTCGCAACAGAGAACGAAAGACCCGCTGGTACTGAACTTCGACGGCAACGCGGCGGAACTGACCGACCAGCGCTTCGAATTCGACCTCGACGGCGACGGCAAGATGGAGAACATCAATTTCGTTTCCCGCGGCAGCGGCTTCCTCGTTTTCGACAAGAACGGCGACGGCAAGGTCAACGACGGCAGCGAACTGTTCGGCGCCAAGACCGGCGACGGTTTCGCGGAACTGGCTGCCTACGACAGCGACCGCAACGGCTGGATCGACGAGAACGATGAGATTTACGCCAAGCTGCGCATCTGGACACGCGATTCGAGCGGCCAGGACGTACTGCTGACGCTGAAGGAAGCCAACGTCGGCGCGCTGTTCCTCGGCCGCACCGCAACACCATTCCAGATCAAGGACGATAACAACCAGTTGCAGGGAATCGTGCGCAGTTCCGGCATTTTCCTGCAGGAAGACGGCAAGGTCGGCTCGATGCAGCAGATCGACCTGACGGTGTGAAGCAGAACCGTTCATGCGGTGAATTGACGCGGCGGCAACGGAACCTTCTCCTCTTCCGTTTCCGCCGCGTTCTTATTCTATTTTTATTAAATAATTATCACTTGAAACTGCCTACATACAACAAATATAATTAAATAAAATTAGAAATTCGATGACCGGAGCGATCCGGTGAAACAGAAATCCAAGAGTGCGGGAAAAGGACCTGTGGCAGCCCACGGCAAAACGGAACGCCGCCTGCCGGTTCCATTTTTCCGATTTGCGCCTCCTTCGTGCCTCTTTCGCGCCTTTTTACAGCGATTCCCCAGGCGATTCCCTAGAGTGTTTTCGACTTGGGTGTGCGCTACTGGATTCCCGCCTGCGCGGGAATCCAGACTGGCGTACATGCCTGAAGCAAAACCGCTCCAGGCGATTCCCCGAATTTCCGGACACAAAAACAAACCGCCCCGCGGCCTGGCCGCGGAGCGGTTCGTTTCAATCCGGCAAGGAATCGTTCGGCAAAAAGCGCCTGACCTTCTTCCGCGCTTACGGCGCGAGCCGGAAGAATCCGCAATACCGCCGGTTCGCGCTCATTTCGTCGGCGTCGTCGCCATGGCCGAGGTAAAGCTCGGTGCCTGAGGGCAATCCGCCGATGTCGAGATAGCGCAGCACCCAAGGGCTGGTTTCCCCGCCCGGAGCGGTGCCTGCCGCCGCGATCGGGGCGGTCAGCGGCTGCCAGCCGCTGGCGGCGAGCTGGAACCAGCTTTCGGGGCTGCCGTCCGTGGCCGGCAGACGCGCCACGAAATACATCCGTTGCCCCGCCCGGGGCGCGAAGGTCGGCGCCAGGCTCAGGCGGCGGAAGGTGCCGGTCATGGCCAGGTTTTCTCCCTTCGGGCAGGCCAGGGTGCCGGCGGCGGCAAACGCGCCCGCCGCCGGGGTCAGCGCATCGGCAGGGCAGCCCGCGGCCGGCGGCGGCGTCAGCAGCCACGCGGGCGCGGCGATTTCTCCACCGTTCTTGACGGCCGACAGGCTGGCGCAATCGGCATTGACACGGGTGCGGATTCCCGCCTGCCCGGTCAAGGCGGTGACGATGTCGCCGTTACGGGCGACGATGAGGACGCTGTCCGGATAGACGGCAGTGACGCGGGCATTGCCCGATACCGGCAATAGCCCTCGCCCCGGCCCGGTGCCGCTGTACGCGGGCCTGCCGCTGGCGACGACTTCGAAACAGGCTGTCGGCGTGTCGGCGCCAAGCTGATAATAGGCGCCGTCGATGGACACGGTAACGGTTTCTCCGGCGGCAATGCAAAAGCCCATGGGAACATTCTCGGCACCCTG
This sequence comes from Rhodocyclaceae bacterium, assembly GCA_031556405.1. Lineage (GTDB taxonomy): Bacteria > Pseudomonadota > Gammaproteobacteria > Burkholderiales > Rhodocyclaceae > WQZF01. The sequence continues at coordinate 23,031 of JAVBTC010000138.1, read as the reverse complement.
GGAAACGCTATACACGCACTCCGACCCAAGCAGCGCGCCGTCGACAACGGAACACGTCGACGGTTGCGGAGGTTGCGGCGGCGATGGAGGAGAGGGAGGCGACGGTGGCGCAGGCGTAGCGGACGGCATGGTGAAACTCGTCTTTTGAATCGCGTTGTATTTGCCGCCGGCCAGCGCGACAAACCACAGGTCGTAAGCGGTATCCGGAACCAGGCCCGAAAGTCCGAAACTTTCCGCCGTATTCGCCGCGAGGCTGCCGCTGGCTCCGGCGGCAAGCTCCGCGATCGCCGGCTTGGGACTGCCGGCGGGCAGAACAAGCCAATAACCGGTCGACGCCCGGTCGGCCGTGACGGTCAACAGCGCGTCCGTCGCACCGGTGGCGGTGACATTGAGGGTGAGGGTGTTGACGACCAAAAGGTCGAAAGCCTGCCCGCCGCGCACGAGGCGCACCCGGTTGCCGATGGTCTTGGTGGTGTAGCCGACATCGCCGTCGAAGAAAGCAACAAGCCAGGCAGCGGCCGGGTTGAACGAATAAGTCGTCGAACTCCAGTATTGGTCCTGCGGCGTATTCGGAAAAAAAGCCGTATCGATTGCAGGACCGGATCGGGTCACGTCGATCAGCGATTCGAGTTCCTTCACGCCCGGCAGCCGCCAGTCGCTGTAGCCCAGCTCATTCGCCGTGTTGGCCGTCACGGCCTGCCCGAGCGCGTCCGCCCAGCTGAACCCCGTGGCGCTGCCGGCGGTACAGTTCGCGCCACCCTGGCCGCGGCTGCATTTCATCCACATCAGCCCCGTGGTGCTGTCGGTCACGGTGCCGTCGCCGTGATCCACGAACGCCGCCACCGGCATTGCGGCTCCGCGCACGAGACGCACCCGGTACTCGGTGGTATTGCCGTCGCCGTCGACAGCGCCGGTGTCGAAGTCGATGCCCCAGGAAGAGACCGGGGCGAGTACATACGCCTCGCCACTCCAATACCCGGAACTGGCCGTATTCGGGAACCAGGCGGGGTCGATCACCGGACTCGGACTGTAGCGCCCGTAGTGAACGATGGACAGCAGTTCGCGCCGGGCCGGCAGGCGCCAGTCGATGTAGCCGCACAGCCCGGCGGCATTGACGGCGGCCACGTAGGCATCGGTGTTGCAGCTGCCCGCGCTGAGGCTGCAATTGTTGCCGCCCGCGGTATTGCCCCAGGTGTAAGTGGCGTCCTTGTGCCGCGGCGAAGCGGCATCGTCGGGCTTGACTTCCCAGACGAGCCCGGTGACGTTATCTTGCGTGCACGCCCAGTCGCCGGGGTTTATTCCGAGCGCGGCTGCGGCGGGAAGCACGTTGCCGGCATTGGAAATCTTGGTGAAGTCGAAGCCGGCCTCGCCGCCGCCGGTCTTGGTCAGCACACCGGCCGCAGCCGCGGCGTCGCGGCCGAAACGCGCATCCTGGCGCTGACGGGAAGAGGTGTCGCCGGTAACGGCATCATTACAGGTAGCAATCCCGTCCACGGCGTTGTAACACTGGGTCTGGCCGCTGTCGTTCAGTGCCCCGGCGGCGGGAAGCGAGGCGAGGAGAATGGAAAGGGCAGTGCCGAAAAGAATACCGGAACAATGCAAACGCGCTGTCGGCGCGCGCCGGTGGAAACGGAAGCAAAAACAGAAGCGCAAAAACGAACAAGACATGATCTCTCCCTGGACGATCGTGAAAATGCGCGAGACGCACTCGGAACGATACGCCTACTTTCTGTTTTTTAACAAACGACAAAAAGACGAACCCGTGAAACACGGCGGATTCCCATTCGATGAGGATTCGATTCACGCCTTGCCAATACCGCCCGGCCGTGCCGCCCGCGCGGAAGCGGACGCCCGAATCGGAATGCTTCAGTCCGGAACCAGTTCCAGCTTGGCGCTGCCGCGCGGAGCGCGCTGAACGCCCTTGACCGCGGGCGCGCCGCTTTGCGACAGGCGGAAGTTGAGCTCGTTGAGACGGGTCAGCACCCGGATGAGGAGCGCCTGATTGATGCGGTCCTGCAATTCTTCCGACGACAGCGCCAGCGCGGCGCTGTTGATTTCGAGATAGGAAAGCGGCGTCAGGGCGACCACCGTGGCCTGGCGCTTCGGGCTGGTCGGATGCATGAAGGACAGTTCTCCGACCACCTCGTTCGCGCCGAGGCGGCAAAGCACGCGTTCCTGGCAGGAAACCTCGACTTCGCCTTCGAGGATGATGCCGAAATTCCGGCCTTCCTCGCCTTCGGACATCAGAATCGACTTCTCCGGCAATTTGCGCCAGGTACAGATACGCAGCGTCTCCCATACCTCGACATCGTCGAAATAGAGGAAAAAACCGAGTTTGCGCAATTTGTGAAAGCGGTCGTCGGCTTCTTTCTGATCCTGGTCGTAATCTTCCAATATCTGGTAACGCACCGCCGACAGATCCTTGGCGAAATCGGCGCCGTTCTGGTAGCGCGAATACAGATCCTTTTCCATCGCCTTCTTGACGATCGGATCGAGTCCCGCGGGAAGATTCGGATTCATCGCGCAGACCGAAGGCGTATCCATATTGAGGATGCGGTACACCAGCGTCGCCGGATTCTTGGCGCGGAAAGGCAGGCGCCCGGTCAGGAGCTGGAACAGGATCACGCCGAGCGAATAAAGATCGGTTTTCTGGTTCAGCGGATAGGCCTTGATCTGCTCCGGCGACATATACGCGGGCGAACCGACGCCCATGATGAAGGTCGAGTCGTGCCCCTCGCGCGGCTGCAGATCGAGCGCGAGACCGAAATCGGTGATCTTCGGATTATTCCCGTCATCGAGCAGGATATTCGCCGGTTTGATGTCGCGATGCACCACCCCTTGCCGGTACGCATAGTCGAGCGCAAGGCAGCACTTGAAGATGATGCTGACCACATGGTGCAGCGGCAGCAGCTTGTCGATTCCGACGAACTGGTCGAGCGCCTTGCCGTCGACGTATTCCATCACGATATAGGCCCGCTCCGACTCTCTTTCGAGCACCATATCGTGGACCTTGACGATGTTCGGATGCTCCAGGCGCAGGCCGACGCGGCTCTCCGTCTGAAAGAGCTTCAGCAGCCGGCGCGAGGGCGCGGGGTTGGAGCCGCCCAGCGGAATCACCTTGATCGCGACTTCGGCATTGGTTTCCGTGTCGCGCGCCAGATAAACGACTGCCGTCGCCCCCTTACCGATCGGCCGCAACACCTGATACTTTCCGATAGTCTCAGGCGGGTTTTCGATAATCGGTGTTTTTTCAGCCATTTTTCAATCCTAACAGCCTTCCCGTCGATGCCGAAGAAATTTTTTCCGGCCGCCCTTGAAAATGGGCATTTCTCCCCTATCTTCAAAAAATAATTTTTATCGGAACTCAAGGAACCGTGCATGAGCAAGAACAAACCGGAAACGACAATGGAACCCCAGGCAGGGCAGGAACAGGCGATTGGCATGGAACGTGAAGACGAAACCCCCTGCATCGAAAACGCGGCGGAGGCCATGCCGCTCGCCGAGTTGAAAGAGCAACTGCGCCAGGTTGAGCTGAAAGCGGCCGAAAACCACGATGCATGGATGCGGGCGCGCGCGGAAGTGGAAAACACGCGCCGCCGCGCCCAGGAGGATGTCGTCAAGGCGCACAAGTTCGCGGTCGAAAAATTCGCCGCCGATCTTCTGGCGGTCAAGGACACGCTGGAAATGGCACTGGCCGACACCAACCCCGACACCCTGCGCCCCGGCGTGGAATTGACGCTGAAGAACCTCGTCGCCGCCTTCGAGCGCGCCAACATCGTCGAGGTCAATCCCGTCGGCGGAAAATTCGACCCGAATTGCCACCAGGCGATGTCGGTCGTCCCGGCCAGCGCCGAAACCCCGGACAACACCGTGGTGCAGGTTTTCCAGAAAGGCTACCTGCTGGCCGAGCGCACCCTGCGTCCGGCGATGGTCGTGGTCGCCAAGGAGCAGGCCCCGGCTAATTAAGCAAGGCCACGAGCGCGAAAACACGGGCGCGGAATCTCCGTCGGGACGCTGTCTGCATGATTCCGGCGATCCCCATGATTCCGGCGTTTTCTCCGTGTTTTCCATTTCTTTTGCTTGAAAAACGCTCGCCCGGCCTCCACTTCCAATACGGTACGAACGAATCGGCAACCGAATTTGAAATTTGCAACGGATTTAACGGAAAGGAACAAAAATGGGAAAAATCATCGGTATCGACCTGGGGACCACCAACTCCTGCGTCGCCATCATGGAAGGCGGCCAGCCCAAGGTCATTGAAAACTCCGAAGGCGCGCGCACGACGCCTTCAATCGTCGCCTACACCAACGACGGAGAAGTCCTCTGCGGCGCGCCGGCCAAGCGGCAGGCGGTCACCAACCCGAAGCACACGTTGTTCGCGGTCAAGCGCCTGATCGGCCGCCGCTTCGACGAAAAGGAAGTGCAGAAGGACATCTCGCTGATGCCTTACAAGATCGTCAAGGCCGACAACAACGACGCCTGGGTCGAGGTGCACGACAAGAAGATCGCGCCGCCGCAGGTATCCGCCGAAGTGCTGCGCAAAATGAAGAAGACCGCGGAAGACTATCTCGGCGAAGCCGTCACCGAAGCCGTGATCACCGTTCCCGCCTACTTCAACGACAGCCAGCGCCAGGCCACCAAGGATGCCGGGCGCATCGCCGGCCTCGAAGTCAAGCGCATCATCAACGAACCGACGGCCGCGGCGCTGGCGTTCGGCATGGACAAGAAGCAGGGCGACAAGAAAATCGCCGTCTATGACCTGGGCGGCGGCACCTTCGATATCTCGATCATCGAAATCGCCGAAGTCGACGGCGAGCATCAGTTCGAAGTGCTGGCGACCAACGGCGATACCTTCCTCGGCGGCGAGGATTTCGACCAGCGCATCATCGACTACATCGTCACCGAGTTCAAAAAAGACCAGGGCGTCGACCTCTCCAAGGACGTGCTGGCGCTGCAACGCCTGAAGGAAGCGGCGGAAAAGGCGAAGATCGAACTCTCTTCCGGCCAGCAGACCGAAATCAACCTGCCCTACATCACCGCCGACGCCACCGGGCCGAAGCACCTGACCTACAAGATCACCCGCGCCAAATTCGAGGCGCTGGTCGAGGATCTGGTCGACCGCACGATCGTGCCGTGCCGGACGGCGCTGAACGATGCCGGCTGCAAGGCGAGCGACATCGACGACGTGATTCTCGTCGGCGGCCAGACGCGGATGCCGAAGGTACAGGAAAAGGTGAAGGAATTCTTCGGCCAGGATCCGCGCAAGGACGTCAACCCGGATGAAGCCGTGGCCGTCGGCGCGGCAATCCAGGGCGGCGTGCTGCAGGGCGACGTCAAGGACGTGCTGCTGCTCGACGTGTCCCCGCTTTCGCTCGGTATCGAAACCCTGGGCAGCGTGATGACCAAGCTGATCCAGAAGAACACGACGATTCCGACCAAGGCGAGCCAGACGTTTTCCACCGCCGACGACAACCAGAGCGCGGTGACGATCCACGTGCTCCAGGGTGAGCGCGAAATCGCCTCGGGCAACAAGAGCCTCGGCCAGTTCAATCTCGAAGGCATTCCGCCGGCTCCGCGCGGCATGCCGCAGATCGAAGTCACCTTCGACATCGACGCCAACGGGATCTTGCACGTCTCGGCCAAGGACAAGGCCACCGGCAAGGAAAACAAGATCACGATCAAGGCCAACTCCGGACTGTCCGAGGATGAAATCCAGAAGATGGTCAAGGATGCCGAGCTGCACGCCGAGGAAGACAAGAAGGCGCGCGAGCTGGCCGATGCCCGCAACTCCTGCGACACGCTGATCCACTCGGTGAAGAAATCGCTGGACGAATACGGCAAGGATCTTTCCGACGACGAAAAGTCGGCGATCGAAGCGGCGCTGAAGGAAGCCGAGGACGCGGCGCGCGGCAACGACCTGGAAACGATCCAGGCGAAGAGCGAAGCGCTGGCCAAGGCGGCGCAGAAACTGGGCGAGAAGGTCTACGCGCAGCAACAGGCGCAGGCCGGCGCCGCGGGCGGATCGGGCGAAGCCGGCAGTAGTGGCAATGGCGGCAACAATGCCCGCGCTCAGAACGAAGACCAGGGCGACATCGTCGACGCCGAGTTCACCGAAGTCGACGACAAGAAGTAAATCCATTCTCTCCGCTCCCTCACCATCCGCGTGCCGGCGAGGGGGAGGAGAATGACCACGGGCGCGGGCGTATGAAAGGGAACGTTCATACGCTCCGCGCTTTCCCGTTTTTTCCGGGGTGAAACGAAACAGGGCGAACGACCAGATGGCAAGTACGAAACGCGATTTTTACGAAGTGCTCGGCGTCAACCGCGACGCATCCGACGACGAGATCAAGAAGGCCTACCGCAAGCTGGCCATGAAGCATCACCCCGACCGCAACCCGGACAATCCGAAAGCGGAAGAACGCTTCAAGGAAGCCAAGGAAGCCTACGAAATTCTTTCCGATCCGCAGAAACGTTCCGCCTACGACCAGTTCGGACATGCCGGCGTCGACCCGCAGGCCGGCATGGGGGGATTCGGCGGCTTCGGTGGCGCGGGCGGCGCGGGTGGATTTGCCGACGCATTCGGCGGCATTTTCGATGAAATCTTCAGCGGCCGTGGCGGCGGCGGTGGCGGCAGAGGCGGCGTCTATCGTGGTGCCGACCTTCGCTACAACCTGGAAATCACGCTGGAACAGGCCGCGTTCGGCACGGAAACCAAGATCCGCATTCCGACGATGGAGGAATGCGAACAGTGCAAGGGCAGCGGCGCCAAGCCGGGCACCGAGCCGCAGGTCTGCCCTACTTGTCACGGCAACGGCCAGGTGCGCCTGCAACAGGGATTTTTCTCGATCCAGCAGACCTGCCCGAAATGTCACGGCACCGGACGCTTCGTCGCCGAGCCTTGCGGCAATTGCCACGGCGCGGGACGCGTCAAGCAGCACAAAACGCTGGCGGTGAAAATTCCCGCCGGAGTCGACGAGGGCGACCGCATCCGTCTGACCGGCGAGGGCGAGCACGGCATCAACGGCGGCCCTCCGGGCGACCTCTACGTCCAGGTGCATCTCAAACAGCACACGGTCTTTCAGCGGCAACAGAACGACCTGCATTGCGAAATGCCGGTCAGCTTCACCACCGCCGCGCTCGGCGGCGAAATCCAGATTCCCACGCTCGACGGCATGGCGAGCCTGAAAATCCCGCCGGAAACGCAGACCGGGAAAATCTTCCGCCTGCGCGGCAAGGGCATCAAGGGCGTGCGCAGCAGCCGGCATGGCGACCTGCTTTGCCACGTCGTCGTCGAAACGCCGGTGCACCTGACCGAACGGCAGAAAGAACTGCTGCGCGAACTGGAAGAAATCAACGTCGCCGGCGGCAGCCGCCACAACCCGAAAGCGAAGTCGTGGATGGACCGGGTGCGGGAGTTCTTCGGCAATGCCTGAATGAAATGGGCGGGAATATGAACTCCAGATTACTTAATTTATTTATTGATTATACTCACTACAACTACAGTAGTAAATTTAACGTGATTTAGAAAATTATTTTCTAAATGACTGGTCTTCCGTTGAAAAAATCTGGATTCCCGCCTGCGCGGGAATGACGTGGAAACAATGAGCGATTCGGCACACTGAACGATTAGCGTTTTTCCGGAGCGGAAAATATTCCCGTCATTCCCGCGCAGGCGGGAATCCATAAACCGCGTCCCCCGACCGCATCGGCTGTTCAGACAACAGAGCAATGCCGTTCGATGGTTGCGATGAATGCTTTGCCGGAACCTCCCCTCCATTTTTCAAACGCCCACCATGCGCCTGGCGATTCACCGCACCGAAACGGCAAACGAAGCAGGACGCGATCTCGTGTTGCTGCATGGCTGGGGGTTCGCGTCAACCGTCTGGGAATCGACACTGGCGCAACTGACGCAGCATGCGAAGGGCGGAACGAATCCGTTCCGCCATATCTACCGTGTCGACTTCCCCGGCTATGGCGCCTCGCCGTTCGTTTCCGCCTCGCCGCAAGCGCTGGCCGAAGCACTGCTCGACGTCTTGCCGGAAAACGCGCTCTGGTGCGGCTGGTCGCTCGGCGCGCAGGTGGCGCTGCTGGCCGCGCTGCATCGCCCGGAACGCCTGGGCGGCCTCGTCCTGGTCGGCGCGACGCCGTGCTTCGTCGCGTGCGGCGATTGGCCCTGCGCGCAGCCGGAAACGGTTTTCACGGCATTTTCCGGACAGGTGGCGAACGATGCCGCCACCGCGCTGGCGCGCTTTACCGCGCTCGTCAATCAGCACGACACGAACATACGCCTCGCGCGGCGGACGCTGATCGCCGCGCAGGAAACCACCGCGCCGCCCGACCCGCGCGCACTGGCCGAGGGACTGGACTGGCTGCGCCGAACCGACCTGCGCGCCGCGCTGACCGGCACGCGGATCGAACTGCCCGCGCTGCTGGTCTGCGGCGAGCGCGATACGCTCGCGCCCGTGGCGGCAAGCGAGTGGCTGGCGCGCCATTTGCCACAGGCGGCACTCGAAGTATTTCCCGAGGCGGCCCACGCACCGTTTCTTTCGCAGCCGGAACGGTTCGCCGCGCGGCTGGCGGCATTCGACGAAACTGCCGGAAAGCGCGTTGGAAAGCACGCCGGAAAGCGGAATGCCCGATGAAAAACAGCGCAGCGAAAACCGCCGGCACACCGCCCCGCCCCGCGATCCGCAGCGCCTTCGAGCGCGCCGCGCAGAACTACGACAGCGCGGCAACGGCCCAGCGGGAAGCCTGCCACGCGCTCCTTTCCCTGCTCAGACGCTATCCCGGAGATGGTTCCGCCGTCGCGGCCGCGCCCAGGGATGTGCTCGATGCCGCCTGCGGCACCGGCTCCGGAGCGGCCCATCTGCACGCCTGCTGGCCGCAGGCGCGATTGACGCTGGTCGATTTCTCCCCGGCGATGCTCCTCCGCGCCCTGAGACGCAACCTTCTGCGCAAATCCCGCCGCGAGGAGCTCAAGGACCGCAAGAGCCCGCGCTGGAATCCTCTGGCCGCCGACATCGAAGCGCTGCCGTTCGCCGCCGCGTCTTTTGATCTTTACTGGTCGAACCTGGCGCTGCAATGGTGCGACGCCCGCCGGACGATTGCCGAGGCCGGACGCGTGTTGCGTCCCGGCGGCACGCTGGCCCTGAGCACGCTCGGCCCCGGCACGTTCGCGGAACTCGCGCGTGCTTTTTCCGGCATCGACCGGCACCGCCATACGCTCTCCTTTCTCGACCCCGAGATCATCGAAAACGCATTGGCCGACACGGGCTTCGCCGCCATCGCCCGCGAACGGCGGCGGATCGTCTGTCACTACCCGGACCTGAAGCACCTCCTGCGCGCGATCAAGGCCGTCGGCGCCAATACGCTCGGCGCCGGACGCCGTGCCGGAATGATGGGCAAGGACGCCTGGCGGGCGCTCGAAGCCGCCTACGAAAAAGAACGCGACGCCGCCGGCCTGCCGCTTTCCTACGACGTGCTTCTTTATTGCGCCCGCATTTACCCTCCTGCTTGTGCCCCTGCTTGCCCCCATACTCCCGCTCCGAACACAGGAACCTCCACATGAATTTCAATGGAATGTGTCCCCGCCCCGGCGGCTGGTTTGTCACCGGAACCGATACCGAAGTCGGCAAGACTTTCGTTACCTGCGCCCTGCTCCACACGTTCCGCGCCGCCGGTTTTGCCGCTGTCGGAATGAAGCCGGTGGCCGCCGGCTGTAACGAAACGGGCGAAAACGAAGATGTCGCCGCGCTGCGCGCCGCTTCCTCGCCGTTTGCGGCAATGGCGGCAGCAGCGGGAAATGTCTCACCGGAGCCGCTGCCCGCCGAGTGGATCAATCCTTACCGTTTCGCTCAACCCATCGCGCCGCATATCGCGGCGCGCGAAGAAAAATGCACCATTGCGGCGGAACCGATCCTGTCCGCATTCGCGCATCTGCGCTCGGCCTGCGACGTCGTTCTGGTCGAAGGCGTCGGCGGCTTCCGCGTGCCGCTCTCCGATAATTTCGACAGCGCCGACCTCGCGCGTTCGCTCGGCCTGCCGCTGCTGCTCGTCGTCGGCCTGCGCCTGGGCTGCATCAATCATGCACTGCTCACGGCGGAAGCGATTCGCGCACGCGGCCTGGAACTGGCCGGCTGGGTCGCCAACACGATCGACCCCCACATGTCCCGCCGCGACGAAAACCTGGAAACGCTGCGCGCCCGGCTCGATGCGCCGCTGCTGGGCGTCGTGCCGCATCTGGACGGCGCCGGTCCGTCGGCTGCGGCCATGTTCCTGCGTTTGCCGTGAAAGACGGGAAAATCGGTAAAAAGACACCAAGCCGTCTTGTTTTGATATTTACTAGCTTATAAAATATATAAGACCTAAGTTATCCATGTAGCACTCCTGTTTTCGTACTTCCGTTTTCGTACCCCTCCCCCAACATCCCTATAAGCACTTTATAAAAACGCAGCACGACATAAACTTTTCCCGCTTATTTCCGCTTTGCACAGAAAGGACTCACGATGCTAGAAGCTTATCGCCAACACGTCGCCGAACGCGCGGCGCTGGGTATTCCGCCGCTTCCGCTTTCCAAGCAGCAAACCGAGGCGCTGGTGCAATTGCTGCAGAATCCTCCCGCGGGAGAAGAAGCGTTCCTGCTCGAACTGCTCACGAACCGCGTTCCCGCCGGCGTCGACGACGCGGCGCAGGTGAAGGCAAAGTTTCTGGCCAAAATCACCCGGAACGAAATCAAAAGTCCGCTCGTCTCGCGCGCCAAGGCGACCGAACTCCTGGGCACGATGCTCGGCGGCTACAACGTGAAGCCGCTGATCGACCTGCTCGCCGACGCTGAAGTCGGCACGATCGCCGCCAACGCGCTCAAATTCACGCTTCTGATGTTCGATTATTTCCACGATGTGCAGGAACTGGCGGAAAAAGGCAACGCCAACGCCCGCGCCGTACTGCAATCCTGGGCCGACGCGGAATGGTTCACCTCGCGCCCGGAAGTACCGGAAAAACTCAGGATCACTGTCTTCAAGGTCACCGGCGAAACCAACACCGACGACCTTTCCCCCGCCCCCGACGCCTGGTCGCGCCCCGACATTCCGCTGCACGCGGTGGCCATGCTGAAGAATCCGCGCCCCGGCATCGACGCCGATCAGCCCGGCGAGCGCGGCCCGATGAAGCAGCTCGAAGCGCTGAAGGCGAAGGGCAATCCGGTCGCCTATGTCGGCGACGTCGTCGGCACCGGCTCCTCGCGCAAATCGGCGACCAACTCGGTGCTGTGGTGGACCGGCGAGGACATCCCGTTCGTGCCGAACAAGCGCTTCGGCGGCGTCTGCCTCGGCGGCAAGATCGCGCCGATCTTCTTCAACACTCAGGAAGACGCGGGCGCGCTGCCGATCGAGATCGACGTTTCGCAAATGGACATGGGCGACGAGATCGAACTCGTCATCGACCGCGAGAAAGCAACCGTCAAGGCGATGAAGAACGGTGCCGCGATTGCCGAAGCCGCGCTGAAAACCCCGGTGCTGCTCGACGAAGTGCGCGCCGGCGGCCGCATTCCGCTGATCATCGGGCGCGGCCTGACGGCCAAGGCGCGCGAAGCGCTGAAGCTGCCGCCCTCCACGGCCTTCCGCCTGCCGCAGGCGCCGAAGGATTCCGGCAAGGGTTTCACCCTGGCGCAGAAAATGGTCGGCCGCGCCTGCGGCCTGCCCGAAGAAAAAGGCATACGCCCCGGCACCTATTGCGAACCGCGCATGACCTCGGTCGGCTCGCAGGACACCACCGGCCCGATGACCCGCGATGAACTGAAAGACCTCGCCTGTCTCGGCTTTTCCGCCGACCTGGTGATGCAGTCCTTCTGCCATACCGCCGCCTATCCGAAACTGGTCGACGTCAAGACGCACCGCACGCTGCCCTCCTTCATCTCCGCCCGCGGCGGCATCGCGCTGCGTCCGGGCGACGGCGTCATTCACAGTTGGCTCAACCGCTTCCTGCTCCCCGATACCGTCGGCACCGGCGGCGATTCGCACACCCGTTTCCCCATCGGCATCTCGTTCCCCGCCGGTTCCGGCCTCGTCGCCTTCGCCGCGGCCACCGGCGTGATGCCGCTCGACATGCCGGAATCGGTACTCGTGCGCTTCAAGGGCAAGATGCAGGAAGGCATCACGCTGCGCGACCTGGTCAATGCGATTCCGTACTACGCAATCAAACAGGGCCTGCTGACGGTGGCGAAGCAGGGCAAGAAAAACGCCTTTTCCGGCCGCATCCTCGAAATCGAGGGCCTGCCCGACCTGAAGGTGGAGCAGGCATTCGAGCTTACCGACGCTTCCGCCGAACGTTCCGCCGCCGGCTGCACGGTGCGCCTCTCCAAGGAACCGATCATCGAGTACCTGCGTTCCAACATCGTGCTGATGAAGTGGATGATTGCCAACGGCTACGAAGACAGGCGCACGCTCGCGCGCCGGATCAAGGCGATGGAGGCGTGGATCGCCGATCCGCAACTGCTGACGGCGGATGCCGATGCCGAATACGCGGCGGTGATCGAAATCGACATGAACGAGATCAAGGAACCGATCGTCGCCTGCCCGAACGACCCGGACGACGTGAAGCTGCTTTCCGAAGTCGCCGGCGACAAGATCGACGAAGTCTTCATCGGTTCGTGCATGACCAACATCGGCCATTTCCGCGCCGCCGGCAAGGTGCTCGACGGCAAGAGCGACATTCCGACCCGTCTCTGGATCGCGCCGCCGACGAAAATGGACGCGATGATCCTGAACGAGGAAGGTTATTACAGCGTGCTCGGCAAATCCAGCGCGCGCATGGAAATGCCCGGCTGTTCGCTGTGCATGGGCAACCAGGCGCAGATCCGCAAAGGTTCGACGGCAATGTCGACCTCCACCCGCAACTTCCCCAACCGCCTCGGGATCGATACCCGCGTTTACCTCGGCTCCGCCGAACTCGCCGCCGTCTGCGCGCTGATGGGCAAGATCCCGACGCCAGCGGAATATCTGGCGCAGGTGGATATCGTCAATCAGAAAGCGGCGGACATCTACCGCTACATGAACTTCGACCAGATCGAGGAATTCTCCGAAACAGCGGAGGCCGTAACCGTCTGAGTTTGTTCCGGATTTCCCTGGTCCGGAACCCGAACAGTAACCGCGCGCAAGCACGGTTACTGTTTTTTTTATCCCGATTCTCCAGCCTGCTCCGCCTCACCCGCATCACGGGGATTGGTTAAATAATTCTTCATGAAAATAGCCTACATAAGCGGAAGCATAATATTCTCTGGAATGTAATATCGCACTGTCGAAGGACGTGCGGAGCGCAAGGCGCTTACCTGGAAACGCCATCCAATCGAAGCAGAAGACACTCCAGCATCCCGGAGCGTTCGTAGTCGCATGCGTCTTTAATATGAACGTCGACCGAATCAAGGAATTCTCCAAAACGGCGGGGGCCGTAACCATATGAATTTGTTCCGGATTTCCCCGGCTTGGAACCCGAACAGCAGCCGCGTTCGCGCGCGGTTACCGTTTTTTTATTCCAGGTCAACAAAACGATTTTTATTCATAACAAAACCTGTTTCCTGTAATAGCATCACGCCGTTTGTCTCGACGGTCCGGGCAGCGGCGCAGCCGCCCCCAAGCCGTTCGTCCGGCAAATCGAAGCGCTTCATTTCTTATCGTCGATACGGCATATCCGGCAACAGGCAGTCATGAAAAAACCCTTTTATCGCATTCTCTACGTACAAGTCATTTTCGCTATCGTCATCGGCATTCTGATCGGCCATTTCTGGCCGAACATCGGCCAGGACCTGAAACCCCTGGGGGACGGCTTCATCAAACTGATCAAGATGGTCATCGGGCCGATCATTTTCTGTACCGTGGTCACCGGCATGGGCGGCATGCACGACATGAAACAGGTCGGGCGGGTCGGCGCCAAGGCGTTGATCTATTTTGAAGTCATCTCCACGTTCGCATTGCTGATCGGCCTCGTGGCCGGACACTGGATCGCTCCCGGCTCCGGTTTCAACGTCGACCCGACGCACCTCGACGCCACCGCGGTCAAAACCTATACAGACAAGGCCGCGCACGGCGAAAGCCTGGTCGACTTCCTGATGCACATCATTCCGTCCACGCTCTTCAGCGCCTTCAGCGACGGCAACATCCTGCAAATCCTCATGGTCGCGGTTCTGTTCGGCAGCGCCCTGTCGCTGCTGGGGCAGGAAGGCCGGGTGGTCAACGAACTGTGCGAAAAAACGGCGCACGTGCTCTTCGGCATGGTCAACATCATCACCCGGCTGGCGCCGCTCGGCGCCCTCGGCGCGATGGCCTTCACCATCGGCAAATACGGCATCGTCTCGCTGCTGCCGATGCTGAAGCTGATCCTCACCTTCTACCTGACCGCCATTCTGTTCGTCGTCGTCGTGCTGGGCACGGTTGCGTATTACATCGCGGGAAATCGATCCGTGCTCACCGGATTTTCAGCAAAATTTTCCGGCGAAATTTCCCGACAGGATCGAAAGGCGCTACGGCGCCTTTCGGTCTTTTCGGCTTTGGACAGGCGGCGGAAAAGCGCCCCGGAACGTCGTCAGCGGTCGATTCCGCCCATGCACAGATATTTGACCACGACGTAATCGTCGATACCGTATTTCGATCCTTCGCGCCCCATCCCGGATTGCTTGACGCCGCCGAAAGGCGCGACTTCGTTCGAGATGATCCCGGTGTTGATTCCGACCATGCCGTATTCCAGCGCCTCCGCCACGCGCCAGATACGCCCGATGTCGCGACTGTAGAAATAGCCGGCGAGTCCGAATTCGGTGTCGTTGGCCAGCGCGACGACTTCCTCTTCGCTGCCGAAACGGAACAGCGGCGCCACCGGACCGAAGGTTTCTTCCTTCGCCACCTTCATCCCGGATTTGGCATTGGTGATGATCGTCGGCTGGAAAAACGTCCCCTGTCGGCTACCGTTGTCGCGATAACGCTCGCCGCCGCAGAGAATGCGCCCGCCCCGCGCCAGCGCATCGGCAATATGCGATTCCACCTTGGCGACGGCGGCCTCGTCGATCAACGGCCCCTGCGTCACGCCGGGTTCGATGCCGTTGCCCACTTTCAGCGTGGAAACCGCTACCGCGAGCCGTTCAGCGAACGCATCGTAGACGGCATCCTGCACGTAGAAACGATTGGCACAAACGCAGGTCTGCCCTGAATTGCGGAATTTGCACAACATCGCCCCCGCTACCGCCGCTTCCAGGTCGGCATCGTCGAAAACGATGAACGGCGCGTTTCCACCCAGTTCGAGCGAAAGTTTTTTCACCGTCGGCGCTGTCTGAGCCATCAGCAGGCGGCCGACTTCGGTCGATCCGGTAAAACTCAGCTTGCGCACGGTCGGATTGCCCGTCATCTCGCCGCCGATCTCGACCGCGTCGCCGGTCACCACGTTCAGCACCCCCGGCGGAACCCCGGCGCGCTCGGCCAGAAGCGCCATTGCCAGCGCGGAAAAAGGCGTCGCTTCCGCCGGTTTGATCACGATCGGGCAGCCTGCCGCCAATGCCGGTGCCGCCTTGCGCGTAATCATCGCGGCCGGGAAGTTCCATGGCGTGATCGCCGCGCAAACCCCGATCGGTTCCTTGACGACGACGATACGGCGATCGTTTGCCGGCGTCGGGATCGTTTCCCCGTAAAGACGTTTTCCCTCCTCCGCGAACCATTCGATGAACGAAGCGGCATAAAGCACCTCGCCCTTGGCTTCCGCCAGCGGTTTGCCTTGCTCGCTGGTCATGATGAATGCGAGGTCGTCGGCATTGGTCAGCATCAGTTCGAACCAGCGGCGCAGAATTTTGGCGCGTTCCGCCGCGGTCTTCCGCCGCCAGCCGGTCCATGCCGTGTCCGCCGCGGCAATCGCGCGGCGCGTTTCGGCAACACCCATGTTCGGTACGGAACCGATCGTCCCGCCGGTCGCCGGATTGGTCACCGCAAACGACGAACCGTCGTCGGCTTCGCACCAGCGGCCGTCGATATAAGCCTGCAGACGAAGAAGGGAGGGGTCTCTAAGCATATTTTCGGACATGGATGTGCTCCTCTTATTGAACAGCGGGTACGGATTTGGGTGTGAATTCGATGGTGAATTCAATTAATATAGCAGGCTGTATATAACAAAACGTTATTAACCGATCCTACAGGCAACGAAAACGCAATATGTTTCGGGTGCCGTGAAACAGACGCGGGTATTTGCGATGAAACTGCAACAGCTACGTTATCTCGTCGAAATCGCGCGACGGGGACTCAACATCTCGGAAGCCGCCGAAGCGCTTTACACCTCGCAGCCGGGCATCTCGAAACAGGTACGCCAGCTCGAGGACGAGTTGGGAATCGTCGTTTTCGAACGCAGCGGCAAGCGCCTGACCGGCATCACTGAGCCGGGCCGGGTCGTACTCGAAATCGCCGGACGCGTGCTCGCCGAAGTGGAAAATCTGAAGCGTGCCGGGGAAGAATATGCCGGAGGCGCTTCCGGCAGCCTCAAGATCGCCACCACGCACACGCATGAGCGTTACGTTCTGCCCGGCGTCGTCAAGCGTTTCGTCGAACGACATCCCGCCGTGCGCCTGACGCTGCACCAGGGCAGCCCGACCCAGGTGGCCGAATGGACGCTTTCCGGAGAATCCGATCTGGCCATCGCCACCGAGGCGCTCGGCGATTATCCGGGCCTGTTGACCCTGCCCTGCCATCAGTGGACAGACTGCGTCATCGCGCCGCGCGAACATCCGATCTGCGCGGTGTCTCCGCTGTCGCTGCAGGCGCTGTCCGCCTGGCCATTGATCACCTACGACCCGGCTTTTTCCGGACGTTCGCGCATCAGCGCGGCGTTCGCCCGCGCCGGACTGATTCCCAACGTCGTGCTGGCCGCGACCGACGCCGACGTGATCAAAACCTATGTCGAACTGGGACTTGGACTCGGCATCATCGGCCATATGGCGTTCGATCCGGCGCGTGATGCGAATCTGGTCGCGCTCGACGCGGCACACCTGTTCGGCAGCAGCACGACCCGTCTCGGACTGCGCCGGGGAATTTACCTGCGGCATTACGAATACGAATTCATTACGCTTTTCGCGCCGCAACTGACCCGCCGCGCCGTCGACATGGCGCTGGCGGGCAACGGCGAGGAATATCAACTGTAAAATCCCGGCATAAAAAAAGCGGCCTTGAACAGGCCGCTTTTTCGTTCCGGAAAAAATCCGATCAGTCTTCGCCGGCAAAGGCCATCAGCAGATGCAGCAGGCTGGTGAAAATGTTGTAGATCGAAATATAAACGCTCAGTGTCGCCATAATGTAGTTAGTTTCACCACCATGGACAATCTGGTTGATGTGATAGAGCACAAAACCGCTGAACAACAAAATGATCGCTGCGGAAATCGCCAGCGACAGCCCCGGAACCTGCAGGAAAAAACTGGCAACGATTGCCAACAGCACGACCACCACACCGACGGTCAGAAATTTGCCCCAGTTACTGAAATCGCGCTTGGTCGTCGCGGCGATTCCAGCTAGGGTAAAGAAAATTGCCGCCGTGCCACCTGCCGCCATTGCAATCAACTGCCCACCATTGGAAAATTTTCCCAAGGCGAATTGCAGCATTCCGGAAAGGGCCAATCCCATGAACAGCGTGAAAGCCATCAGGAACACGACCCCCAGGCCACTGTCTTTGGTACGGTTGACGGCAAACATCAACCCGTAGGCGATACCTAAAAAGAGCAGCAGGCCGATCCATGGTCCGCCTACCGCAAGAATATTGAAGCCCGTTATGACGCCGAACAACGCACCGATCACCGTCGGAATCATCGAAACGCCGAGCAACATGTAGGTATTGCGCAGAACGCGCTGTTCCGCTTCGCCTACATCCTGAACCTGATGACGGACACCGCCGCGCAGAACCTGCTCGCCTGCACCTGCAGAAGCATATTGCCTAGGCTGATTCAAGTCTTGCCGGGATTGACCGTATTGATGACGTTCCATAAAAACTCCTTGAAAATTACGGACTTAAAATAAAAAGAGTGTTCAATAGGAAAGAATAATGGAGGACGGTGAAAGTTGCAACCTAATCGGGTAAGCATTTGTAACACCGGTAGCCGGAAGGTGCCGCATTTAAAATCCGGCGCAGGAATTTCCCGTTGCGGTTCGATCGGGCCGTCCCATTGCCGCCCGTTGCTTGGATAGATTCGCGCGTTTAGCTACTTTTTTCGTTTTTTAGACGATTTCCCCGCCTTTTTCACGGTATTTTTCTTTCCCTTGCCCGTCGCTGCCCGCCCTGCTGCTTTTTTCCCGTTCGCCGGAGCGAATGTCGCTTTCTGCCCTGTTTTCTGCGCTGTCCGCGGTTTGCTCACTTGAGGATCCATCCGTACGACGGTCCCGTCTTCATCCTCGGCCGCCTTGGGTACCGCGGCGACGGAAAGCGGCATGGCGGCGATCATCAGGGTAAATATCAAGAGCAAAACCGCTTTCATCGCTGTCATTCCCTATTCCCCGGTTTACCCCGTTTCAGTCCTTGCGGCGACACCCGCCATGGATCCCGGCCACCCCGGTTCCACTCTGCAACGGCGCCACTCGCCCGGCGCCAGACCGTCCAGCGTCGCCGCACCGATAGCGTACCGGATCAGGCGCAGCGTCGGAAAACCGACATGCGCGGTCATGCGGCGCACCTGCCGGTTCTTGCCTTCACGCAGCACGATTTCGAGCCAGGAAGTCGGAATCGCCTTGCGCTGCCGGATCGGCGGCACGCGCGGCCATAGATCCGCAGGCTCGTCGATGCGCCTTGCCGCGCACGGCAGGGTAGTGAAATCGGCATAACGCACACCGGACCGCAGCCGCTCCAGCGCCGTCTCGTCCAGCTCGCCCTCGACCTGCGCCCAGTAAATTTTCTCCAGTCGCCGCGCCGGATCGGCAATCCGCGCCTGCAGGCGGCCGTCGCCGGTCAGGATCAGCAATCCTTCGCTGTCGGCATCGAGCCGTCCGGCAGCATAAACGCCTTTTATCGGCACCAACTCGCTCAGACCGCGCCAGCGCCCTTCAGCGGTGAATTGACTCAGGAATCCGTAGGGTTTGTGCAGCAGTATGGTGGTCATGCCGGAATTTTTTCCGCGCCAGGAAATAAAGCCCGCCACCTCATCCGGTCAATCCGGCTTGAATGTCCAAGTCTTGTCTCCGAACTGGTAATAGTATTTCGAAAGGATCACAGGCCGAAGAATAGACAAGAAGCGGATTTCCGTCCAAGCAGGCATAAAGCGAATTTCCCATCTTATCCCGCATTTGCTCTCGGCTGATGCCGATTTCAATCAAGGCTCGCGGGCAATGTCCCTGCATTTGGACCTTCGAAAGCTCCAGCGCCGTCGCTGTTACGCCGCTTCGACCAGGATCACATGCACGCGATACGGCCCATGCGCGCCGAGCACCAGCGTCTGCTCGATGTCGGCGGTACGCGACGGACCGGAGATGAAATTGACCGCGCGCGGCATTTCCCCATATTCACCGCGCAGACGCGTGAACGCTTCCTCCATGCTCGGCACCAGTTTCACAACCGGCACCAGCGCAATATGCGTTTCCGGCAGGAGGCTCGTGCTGGCGCCGTGCGCCGGGCCGGAAAGCAGCATCAGGGTACCGGTTTCGGCAATCGCGCAAAAAACGCCTGTAATCCCGATGAGATCGTTGCCGCACGCCGGACGCGCAGCGACGTCGAGCCCGGCGCCGGACCAGTCGAACATGGAAAATTTTTCCCAGCACACCGCCTGGGACGGCAGTTTTTCCCTCTGCAGGTAACGCGCCACCGCGGCCGGAACCTGTTCGTAACCCGGAACAGTATCGATGCTCGCCGCCAGTGTTTCGGATTTGGCGCGAAACAAGGCGACGAGGTCGCTGAAAGACTCCGGCAAAGACGGCTTCGGACCGGAAGCACGCGCTGCCAGAACCTCGCGCGCCGCCTCGCGGCGGGCTTCTGCGGTAGCGGCATCGCACCCCAGGCCGGAGCGCACGCGCGCAAGAATATCTTCTCGTGAATTCATGAAAGAAAGGCTTCGTAAAAACAGTATGCGGATGTTGGGCCGTGAGTGCGGTCAGGCCGCCGTCAGCGCCTCTTTCTGGCGCGCAATCAGTTCGGCAATACCGCCACCGGCCAGATCGAGCAGAGTATCCACTTGCTGCCGGGTAAACGGCATGCCTTCCGCTGTTCCCTGGATTTCGACGATGCCGCCGGCACCGGTCATGACGACATTCATGTCGGTGTCACAATTCGAGTCTTCCTCGTAATCCAGGTCGAGCACCAGTTCGCCGCGATAAATGCCGACCGAAACGGCGGCGACGTGGTCGCGGATCGGGCTACCGGCAAGCTTCCCGTTGGCGACGAGTCGGGAACAGGCATCGTACAGCGCGACCCAGGCACCGCTGATCGCGGCGCAGCGCGTGCCGCCGTCGGCCTGTAGAACATCGCAATCGAGGACGATCTGCCGTTCGCCGAGCGCCTTCAGGTCGACCACGGCACGCAGCGCCCTGCCGATCAAACGCTGGATTTCCTGCGTGCGTCCGCTTTGCTTGCCTCTCGCCGCTTCACGCGCCGAACGCGAATGGGTCGAGCGCGGCAGCATGCCGTATTCGGCGGTCACCCAGCCCTGCCCTTTTCCCTTGAGGAAGCCGGGCACGGATTCCTCGACACTGGCGGTACACAAGACATGGGTGTCCCCCATCCGGATCAGGACCGAACCTTCGGCATGGCGGGTGAAATGGCGCACGATCTCCAAGGGGCGCAAAGCATTTAACGGACGTTGACTGGGGCGCATCGAATTTTCCAATTTATTAAAAATATTTTCCACTTGAATATCACTACATAAATCAAACTAAATTTTACTTAAATTTAGAATACCACCTTCTCCGCAGCCATAGCGGCAGTCGCCGCTACGCCCCCGGCTGACCGACACGGGATTTGCGCTATCGGGTAGGAGGTGAATATTTTTCGATCGTCGCGCGTATTTCTTCGATTGCGCGCTCGATTTCCTCATCGCTGAGTTCGACCTTGTAATCGGGATTGCGTCCGAATTCGTCGAGCCGCGTCGTGACTTCGTCGGGCCTCATGTTCAAGGTCGAAATCGAACTGGAAAGATCGAGGATCGACACTTCTTCCTGATAGGAATCCTCCCAGCGCGCGACGACGATGGAAAGGTTGTCGCAATACATGCCGCCATGCGATTCGGCCTGGTCGAGAAGGATCGGCACCGCTTTTTCGAAATCGGCGTCGCGCAGGGCTACCGCCAGCCGTTCGCCGGAAAATCCGTCCCACAGTCCGTCCGTGCAGAGCAGCAGGATATCGCCGTTTTCGAGCGGCGTTTTACGCGAAAAATCGATTTCCGGCGGATGCGGCCCTCCCAGGCAACTGTAGACCTTGTTGCGGTCGGGATGCGAGGAAGCGCTGGCGGCGCTGATGATGCCCTGGTCGACCAGAAGGCGCACGCGCGAATGATCCCGGGTCTGTGCCTGTACGCTGCCGTTGCGCAGAAGATAGAGACGCGAATCGCCGGCATGCGCCCAGTAGGCGATATTGTCCTGTACCAGACAGGCAACGCAGGTAGTGCGCGGAGAATCGCTCAACCGGCGTTCGTTGGAGAAATCGAGGATCGCATGGTGCGCGTTGACCATGCTGGTCTTGAGAAACATGAAGGGATCGGTGATTTTGGGCCGCGCCTCGCGCTGAAACGCGTCCGAAATCGACTGCACGGCAATCTGGGCCGCTATCTCCCCGTAATAGTGCCCGCCCATGCCATCCGCGACGATCATCAATAACGCTTCGCGGGAATAGCTGTAGGCAATGCGGTCCTCGTTGTTGTTGCGCCTGCCTTGCCGGCTTTCCTGATAGATAGAGAATTTCATTTGCTTCCTATCGCTTTGAATTTACCGACGATTTGCGACAGCCAGGAATTCTGCGTCTTCTTGTTCCGGCCCCGGATTTTGTTCGAGGTCAGCGCCTTTTGCAGCGCGAACACGCTCTGCGGCCGCTCGAGATGATCGAGCGCCAGACACCAGTCGATCGTTTCCAGAAGATGCGTGGAATAGGAATCGGACCAGCGCTCCACCGCCGGAACCAGCAGATCACGTTCAAGGCGCGCGTCGGCGGCCTGCGGCGCCGCACCCGCGAGACAGGAGTACATCGTCGCGCCGATACTGTAGATATCGCTCCAGGGGCCGAGGTGCTCGCGCTTATGGTGCTCGGGAGAAGCGAACCCTGGCGTATACATCGGCTTGAGCATCGGCGTGTCGCTCGCCAGCGTCTGCCGCGCGGCGCCGAAATCGAGCAGTACCGGCGTGCCGTCGCTGCGCAGATAAATATTGGACGGTTTCAAGTCGAGATGCAGTAATTTATGCGTATGAACCTCTCGCAGTCCATTCAGGGCACGGGTAAAGACGCTGCGGATGAAGTTTTCGCTGATGACGGTTTTGTGTTTCTGGATGTATTCCTGCAGCGTGCGCCCTTCTTCGTATTCCATAACCATATATACGGTATCGTTGGCACGGAAGAAATTCAGAACTCGGATGACATTAGGATGCGACAGGCGGGCCAGTGCCCGACCTTCCTCAAAAAAACACTTCATGCCGTAACGAAACGCGGCAAGGTACTCCGGCGCGACGTGGGGACTGCGCTTGCCTTCGCTGCGCAGCGCCAGGCTGTTGGGCAGATATTCCTTGATCACGACCGCGGTACCCACCGCGTCCACGGCAAGATAAACGATGGAAAAACCACCCAGGGAAAGCTGGCGCACGATCGTGTAGCTATCGAGGCCGGCACCGGGAGGCAGAGCGTAATTGACTTGTTGTACCATCGAAAAGACGTGATGCGGAATCTGATGCGCGGGCGTAATGCGTTATTATGCTGGCTCTTCAGCCCAGCATTTTCGGGGTTTGACGCTACGATGTAAAGGTCATTTCCGGAGAACCTCCCCGCAGATTGGATACTGCGGACGATCGTCACCATCGATTATCGCCGCTTTCCAGCACCAGCCTGCAAGGACTTCCATTT